>JBFLKP010000170.1:0-6800 GCA_040883225.1 Candidatus Limnocylindrales bacterium
TGCCGAAGAGCGCCGCGTATGAGGCGGGGTCGGTCGCCTGCATCGCGCCGAAGAGAGCGCCCGAATCGTGGCAGGTGTTGGTGAAGATGACGCTGGTGACGCCGCTATCGGGGTCGTGGCCGGCCCAGCCCTCCCAGCCGATGGCCTCGCCCTCGTGTCCCAGCTCCGTGCCCAACTGCATGATGCCCAGGCCGTAGGGCGCACCGATGCGGATGTCCTCGACCTCCAGCCGCTCGGCCGCGGTCTCGTCGCTCAACAGCTCGGTGCCCGACAGCGAGGCTGCCCACACCCCGAGGTCCGCGATGGTCGAGTGCATGCCGCCCCCCGACTGGCCGTAGCTGGCGTTCCACTCGGTCGTGTCGGTGCCGGGTTCCACCGGCTCCGCGCCGTCGTCCACCAGCTCCTGGTTGCAGGCCTCGAAGATGTAGCCGTGGGACTGCGGCGCGGGCAGCGTCGTGTCCTCGTTGGGCGGCAGCGCCGTGGCGGGCATGCCCAGCGGCTCGGTCAGGCGCTCGGCGATGAGCTTTTGGATGGTCTCGCCCGTCAGGTCCTCGGCCATGAGCTGCATGAGGATGTAGTTGGTCGTGCTGTAGCCGGGGGTGCCGGGCGCACTCACGCCCGCGTCGATACCGTAGTCGACGAGCTGCTCGGGCTCGAAGACCGTGTCGTTCTCCGTCGCCACGACCGC
Organism: Candidatus Limnocylindrales bacterium; assembly: GCA_040883225.1. Lineage (GTDB taxonomy): Bacteria > Chloroflexota > Limnocylindria > Limnocylindrales > CSP1-4 > JAFMJV01. The sequence goes on from JBFLKP010000170.1 coordinate 689, forward strand.
GACCGCGGCATCGGGCACGTTCATGTAGTCCTCGACCCCGCTCTGCATGCCCAGCAGCTGACGGACCGTGATGTCGGCGTAGGGCGGGAACCGCTCGGCGAGCTTCGGCGTCACGGACGCCACGGTGTCATCGAGGCCGAACACCCCTTCGTCCACGAGCTGCAGCATGATCGTGGCCATGAAGGTCTTGCTGATGCTGCCGATGCGGAAGTGGTCGTCGACCGTGGCCGGGACCTCGTTGGCGATGTCGGCCAGGCCGTAGGCCTGCTGGTAGACGCCTCGCTCGGGATCCCAGACGCCGATGTAGAAGGCGGGAACGTCAGGGTTGGCCGCCATCACGCCGGCGATGGCCTCATCGATCGCGGCCGCGTCCTGGGCTGACATGGGCTCGGTCGGCAGCTCGGCCGCGGCGACGGGGGCGGCGAGCGTCAGGGCCAGGGTGGCGGCCGCAAGGGCTGCGAGTCGGTGCACGGTTCCTCCTTGGTGGTGTCATCGGGCGAGCTCGCGGCAACGTATCATCGAACCGATGACCACGCCCGAGCTGCCGCCTTCGGACGCATCACCAGGCGCCGAGCGGTCACCTCTTCCCGACTCGTCGCCGGAGCCTGCGCCGCCGTCCTCGAGCCGATCCGAACCGGATGCCGAGCCTGGCTCGGGGTCGAGCGGCGGCCTGCTGCGTCCCCAGGGCTGCGCGGAGTGGACGGTCGTCATCCTCGGCGTGATCTGGGTCGTGCTGGGCATCGTCTTCGTCGTCGCGCTGGTCATCCGCCTCGACGGCTGAGCCCCCAGGCGTCGTCACCCGACCGACCCCAGCGGCCCATAAGCCACGCCCACTCACCGCCGGCAGGCCGGAACGTACCGCCTCCGGTTCCCTCCGTACGGCTTGGTCGCGCCACGCCCTGCGACTAGTCTGCTGGCAGCTGGAACGACGGTCGGACTCCGAGCATCGCCCCGTTCGCAGCGTCGTGCCGACGTAGCAGTAGGACGCAGAGGATGCTCGACGGACCAGGTGAGGGGGCGCGTGAGGGCGGCGGGGGAGAGCAGGCCGGGCAGACGCTGGTGGAGTTCACCATGGTCATCCCGCTGCTGGTCATCATGCTCATGGCGCTCCTGGAGATGGCCCTGGCGCTGAACGCCTCGCTGGCGGTCAATCGCGCCTCCCAGCACGGTGCCCATATCGCGGCGACCGCCGGCAACCTCGTGGGGGCGGACTGCCTGGTGCTCGAATCGGTCGATCGGAACCTGGGAGCCCCGAACAACGTCGGCAACGTCTCGGAGGTGATCATCGAGCGGACCAGCCTGGTGGGCAACTACGTCGATCTCCGGCAGCGCTGGCAGCGAGGTGGCCCGACCGACTGCCTCATGGCCGACGGCTCGTCGGTCAAGGTGCCCTACACGCTGGTCGAGGCCACCTATCCCGAAGCGGACCGGTGCACGGTCCTCCACGGCTGCCCGACGCTACCGTCCTCGCCCTCGACGGTCGACAACATCGGCGTCACGGTCCGCTATCGGCACGACTGGGTCACGCCCCTCAACGGCGCGTTGACCGCGCTCATCTCGGGCGAGGAGGTCGAGGGCGGCGGGGGCGGCTGGGACTTCGAGCAGCGCAACATCTTCCGCATGGAGCCCACGCTGTGAGGGCGCGAGAGCGCCAGCGGGGACAGGGACTCGTGGAGTTCGCGCTCATCGTCCCGCTGGTGCTGCTGCTCGTCGTGAGCGTGGCCGAGCTCGGCCTGGCCTTCGGCAACAAGCACACCGTGGGCTACGGATCGCGCGAGGGCGCGCGCGTGGGTGCGGCCCTGGCCAACGGCGGCGTGCCCAGCTGCAGCGGCGGGGCAGACCCCGCGGGCGTCGATGCCGCTATCGTGGCCGCGGTCCAGCGCATCCTCAAGTCTCCCGGCTCCGGTATCGACGTCTCCAACGTCCAGGAGATCCGCATCTTCCTGGCCACCGCCAGCGGCGACGAGACGCCGGGCGTGGTGAACGTGTGGGCGTACGCCGGTGAGCAGGCCGGGCCGGACGTGGACCCCGGCCCGGGCGCCACGAAGCTCGACTTCCTGCCCCAGAGCGCGCTCAACTGGCCCGCCTGCGGCCGGGACAACGCGAGCGATCCCCCCGACTCCGTCGGCGTCACGGTCACCTACCGCTACGACTTCATCACGCCCCTGCCGGACATGCTCGAGGCCATCTCCGGCGGCGCCCTTTCCCTGGGTCTGACCGAGACGACGGTCATGGCGCTCAACCCGAGCTTGTAGGGGTCGCCGGTCGATGATGATGCTCACGCTCGCCGACATCCCTCGCGAAGTGGCCCGGCGATGGTCGAGCCGGCCGCGGGCCTCGCGCCAGCGGGGCCAGGTGCTGCCGATCTTCGCGGTCATGGCGGCCGTGCTGCTGGGCGGTGCCGCGCTCCTGACCGACGCGGCCTGGTGGTGGGTGACGCAGCAGCAGATGCAGCGAGCCGCGGACGCGGGCGCCCTCGCCGGGGCGGTCCACCTGCCGGGCAACCCGGCCCTGGCCTTCTCGCGGGCTCTGGCGGAGGTCGACAAGAACGGCTTCACCGACGGGGTCGGGGGTGTCGTCGTCAACCCTCGCGTGGACCCCGTCGATCCGCGCAAGCTCATCGTCGACATCGACGCACCGGTGGAGACCCATTTCGCTCGCGTCTTCACCATCCACCACGTCGACGCCTCGGTCGTCGGCGCTGCCACCTACGTCCTGCCGGTGCCCATGGGCAGCCCGCAGCACTACTACGGCGTGGGCTTCTTCCAGGGCGTGAACCCGGCCTCTTCGGCGGCCACCGAGTGGCTGGCCCCGGCAACCGTGCTCAGCGGGAGCTGGAACGATCCCGGAAACGCCTTCGTCGATGACGATGCCTACGCCACGAAGCTCTCGGGCGATCCCGAGACCCGGCAGATCTACGGCGATCTCGGCGTCGACGTGCCCGACGGCGCCAGCATCACCGGCATCGAGGCCCGGCTGCGGGCCCATGACGCGGTCGATGGCGGATGTGCCATCGATGTCGTGCTCAACTCGCCGAGCGGCTGGACCAGCGCCAAGCGCGTCACGCTCGGCGGGCCGGCCACGGAGGTCACCGACCCCGAGATCGTGGGTGGACCCAACGACGCCTGGGGAGCGAGCTGGACGGCACCCGATGTGGAAGGCGACGCGTTCCGCGTGCGGGTCCAGGCCATCGACCCCGGCGACGCGTGCATGCGAAACGTCGACCTCATCCGCCTCGACCAGCTCGAGCTCAGGGTCCACTACTCGACGGCGGAGTCGTACTCCGTGCTCGACATCGACGACCCGCTGACCGGCAGCCCGCTCGCCAGCCAGGGCTTCTGGGGTGCCATCTTCACGCCCGGTGGCGTGCGTGAGAACGGCGACCGCTATGCCCCGCAGTACATCGGTGGCAACAACCCGCCCGACGGCTCCAACGGCGGTACCAACCCCGACTACGACCCCAACGGCTACGAGTACACCATCGAGCTCGGCGCCAACGGCCAGGTGCGCCTGTTCGACCCGGTCTTCTGCGCCGTGGGGCAGAACCTGAGTGGCGGCTGGTTCGGGACCGGCGACCACTGGACGACCGACGGCACCGGCGGAGGCACGACCATCGGTCCCGTGTCGGTGCGCTTCCAGCTGTTCAACACCAACGGCACGCCCTACACCTCGAACGATGACTTCCAGGTGGGCTCGACGCTGGCGTACGACCCCGGCGATGCCACCCTGGGCGACTTCTCGGGCGACTTCCACCGCGCCGGACGACCGCCCCAGAACAGCGGCCGGGCGGACGCGGAGGACTGCTCCGCGCACCCGGGCCACAACCAGTGGGTGCTGCCCTCCGGCTGGAGCGGCCTGCCCGCGGGCACGTACCGCCTCAACGTGAACACGAACCTCGGCCGCAACGCCGACCACGGGGCCGAGAACCTGTTCTCCGTGTGGGTCAAGGGCGACGGAGCGGCGCGCGTCTACGGCGGCGGACGCATGGCCGCCTACACCAACCTCGACGACACCGGCGTGGGTGGTGCCCAGCAGTTCTACTTCGCCCAGATCGAGGGCGTGCACGCGGGCAAGATGATGGAGATCACGCTCTTCGATCCCGGCGAGGCCAACGCCGACTCGTACCTGCGCTTCCTCACGCCGCAGGGTGGGGCCTACAGCTACGCCACCTTCGACTGGTATTCCAACGACGGGCGCTCGGGCACGAACGTGACCGAGATCCGGACCGCCGCCCCGCCCCAGTTCAACAACCGCCTCCTGACCATCAACGTCGCGCTGCCGGCCGACTACGGCGACGGCGGGCTCGACCCCGACGGGCTCGGCGAAGAGGGCTGGTGGAAGGTGGAGTACGACGTCCGTGCAGGCAACGACACGACGACCTGGGAGGTCAAGCTCATCGGCAACCCGGTGCACCTCGTCCTCGAGTAGCTCTGCAGCGGGCGGAGTCGGCAGGCCCGCCGCGGCCGTTTGGCTAACTGACGTATCGTGGGCCGCTGCGGTGCGGGGGCCATGTCATGCCGCCCGACAAGGGACACGAACATGAACACGAAGCGCCGAACCTCGCTGCGAGCCATGTCCGCGACCGCGGTGCTCTCGGTCGCACTGGCCGGGGTCGCCGGACCGGCCGCGGGCGCCGAGGACGTGCCGGGCCTGTGCCGGCTCCTGGACATCGACGCCTTCGCGGCCGCCACCGGCCAGGAGTACGAGCGGCCGCCCTTCTGGGACCTCGAAGACAACTGCAAGTACGTGGCCACGTCGAACCCGGACGGACAGCACTACGTGGCCCTCCAGCTGACCGAGGTCCTGCCGTACGACCGGGTGCGCGAGAGCGCGCTCGAAGCGACCGACCTGGAGATCGACGGCCACCCCGCGTTCGCCGCGTCCGAGGAGGTCAGCGTCCGCGACGAGCTCCGCGAGTTCGTCTACGTGGACCTCGACGGCGTCACCTTCCTCGTCTCGCTCTTCGCCGAGGAGGGCACCATCCCCGACCAGCGGGGCCACGCCATCAGCCTGGCCGAGACCGCCGTGCCCGCGCTCGGCGATGTCGGCGCGGCGGCGACGGAGCCGCCGTCTGCCGCGACCGTGACGATGCTCGACCTGCCGACCGTCGATGGCATCAGCTGGAGCGGCGAGTGGATGGGCGGCGGTGCCGACTTGTCCGACCCATCGTCCGTCGAGCCGCTCCTCCAGGCGCTGGGGGCGGAGATGGCGTCGCTGACCGTGCTCACGGCCCGCGCGGAGTCGACCGAGGACGGGTCGTCGCTCGGGAGCATCACCGCCATGCGCGTGGACGGGGCCGACGAGGCGGCGCTCGAAGGCGCCGTGGACACGTGGTTCGCTGGTCTGTTCGGCGTCGATGGGCTCGAGACCGCCAGCCTCGGTGGCAAGGACGTGGCCACGATCGACATCGAGGGTCAGTCCCTGCTGGTCTACGTCACTGGTGACACCGCCGTCGTCCTCGACTTCGCGGGCCCCAGCGCGGAGCGGCTCCTGGAGGCGCTCCCCTAGACCATCTTCACTCGACCGTCTTCACGCGCCGGACCTGGGTCGGCAGCTCCGCGTGCGGTCGGACGCGGACCACGAGGCCGCCGGGGGCGGACGGGCCACGTGAGTGCCGTCGGCGTCCGCCGTGGGCCACCTTCGGGTCGTCGACACCGATGGTCTCGAAGATGGGCTCGGGAACCTCGATCAACGGGGGGGCCACAGGCGTCGATCGACGGCGTGGCCGCGCGATCGCGCTAGTAGTCGTCATAGTCCGCACCTCCAGCCGGGACCGGGGCGTGCTTCTCGGGCAGGTCGGTCACGAGCGTATCGGTGGTCAGCATCATGGCCGCGATGGAGACCGCGTTCTGCAGTGCCGAGCGGGTCACCTTGACCGGGTCCACGATGCCCAGCTCGAGCATGTCGCCGTAGGCATCCTCGAGGGCGTCGTAGCCTTGTCCGGCGGGTAGGCGCCGCACGGCCTCGACGACGACCGACCCGTCCTTGCCGGCGTTCTGCGCGATCTGGCGAAGGGGTTCCTCCAGCGCGCGGCAGACGATCTTCACGCCGGTCGCGGCGTCACCCTCGAGCTTGATGTCGTCGAGCGCCTTCTGGGCGTTGAGCAGGGCCA
>JBFLKP010000171.1:0-2816 GCA_040883225.1 Candidatus Limnocylindrales bacterium
GGTCAGTGCACCAGAGCCTGCCTCACCTGCCCCCAGCTACTAGCGGATGGCTGCGGTGCGGACGCGTTCTGGCGTCTCGCCCGTCCAGCCGTGGAAGGCCCGGTAGAAGGAGTTGGGGTCGTCGTACCCGAGCAGGAAAGAGATCTCGGCTGCCGGCAGGCTCGAGTTCGACAGGTAGTGGCGGGCCAACGCTTCGCGCGTCTCGTTGAGCACGACCTGGTAGGACGTGCCGGCGTCCCGCAGGCGTCGCTGGAGTGTGCGCGAGCTGACCATCAACCGCTTGGCCACAGCTTCCACGGAGGCCTCGCCCGCCGGCAGCATCTCGAGCAGCGCGGCGTGGACGCGATCGCCCGTGCTGGCGTCGGCCTCCAGCTCGGAGAGGCGGCGGCGCAGTTCGGGCTCGAAGAACTCCCACATCGGTTCGTTCGCCGTCAGGAATGGGCGCTCAGCGTCCTCGCGGCGAAACGTGACCGAGTGTCGCTCGCCCTGGGTCACGGCTGTGCCGTAGTAGCGCCGGTAGGCGAGTTCATTCGCCAGCCTTGCTGGTGCGGTCACCGCCGCGGGCCGGATGTGGCTGCGTGTGGCGAGACGCACTAGCGCGACCCAGAACACGACCTCCACGGTCGCCATTGATGCCGGCGGCTGTGGCCCCGCGGGCCAGTGGCACTCGATGCGGGTCCCGTCCGAGTTGCGGTCGACCCTGATCTCCAAAGGGCCGACCAATGGCTTGTAGCGGGCGATGCGCTCCACGGCCACGTCGAGGTCGTGGCTGCAGAGCGCCGCGAAGATCGGCGGCTCGAAGGCTTCGACCGAGATGGTGCGGCCGATGGTGATGGGCAGCTCGGGGTCGTCGGCCTCGGCCTCGAACGCCTCCCACAGGCGGTAATACTCGGCCGGCGTGAGCGTGACGCCGCTCCTGGCGAGGAGATCGTCGGGCATGCCAGCCCGGCGCAGCACATCGCCGGGCGCGACGCCCATGTCCTTGAGGATGAGCGACCAGCTTTGGCCCAGCGTGAAGGTCCTGGCGGCGTCCATCGTGCTGATTCGTACCATGTCGTCCGCTGCCGGGTCGAAGCGCCGACCCGACCCAGCAAGGAGTGCCAGGCCGGGTCGGCGCATCAGGGTCAGGCGGCCTCGGCGGATCCGCTGGCCGGCGCCAGTCCGTACTGGGCCTTGATGCCGCCGATGAAGGTGGCGTCGTCCGCGACCTTGCGCTGCGCCATGAGCTGCACAGCATCGGGACCGGCCTCGTAGCGCAGCTGGTCAGAGCCATCGGTGACGGCCGTCCAGATGACATCGGCGATGAGGCTGGGCGGAGAGAGGGGCACACCAGCAGCCAGAGCCGCCATGAGCTTCTGGACCAGCGGCTGGTACTCGGCGAGCGACTCGTCGTTGGTGAAGTCGAATGAGCGGCCGCCGAAGTCGGTGTCGACGCCACCGGGCTCCACGATCTTGACGCGGATGCCGAGCGGCTCCAGCTCGTAGCTCAGCGCCTCGCTGAAGCCTTCCACCGCGAACTTCGTGCCGTGGTACAGGCTGCCCAGCGGGAACGTCATCTTGCCTCCGATGGAGCTGATGTTGACGATGACGCCGGCGCCGTTGGCGCGGAAATGCGGGAGCACGGCCTTGGTCGTGTCGATGAGGCCGATGACGTTGGTGTCGAACTGGCGCTCGATCTTCTCCTCGGGGGTGGCCTCCAGGACACCGTAGGCGCCGTAGCCGGCGTTGTTCAGCAGTGCGTCGATGCGGCCGAAGCGGTCGATGCCCGCGGCGACGGCCGGGAGGATCGAGTCGCGGTCGGTGACGTCCAGGCGCGTCACGAGCACGTTCTCGAGCTGGGCGAGCTCGGTCTCGGCCTCGGGCTTGCGCATGGTGGCGATGACGTTCCAGTCGCGCTCGGCGAAGAGCTTGGCGGTGGTCCTGCCGATGCCGCTGGAGGCGCCGGTGATGAGGATGGTCGGGCTCATGCTTGTTCCCTTTGCGTGTCTCGGATGGGGGAGTGGTCGAGTTCGAGCCTAGGTCGACGAGCCCGGTCGGTCACTAGCAGGACGCGCCACTCGGCCTGCAGGACGCGCCAACCCCACTGGCGTCCTGGTGGGAGCCGACACTTGATTGCTAGCCTCTCTGGGGCTCCGCTGTGCCGAACGGCTCACACTCCGTGATCACCCCTCTCGAAACCTCGCAAACACCCTCTCTCCAACAACGCAGATATCTCCATGGATTCGTCGCAAATACCTCCCTTCGTCGTTGACGCCTGGTGCGGGTCCGGCCACAATCGGAGCCATGCTCTATCGGCCACGGATCGTCGACTCGGAACTCGCAGAGTCCCTGGCAGCTGTCGGAGCGGTGCTGATCGAGGGGCCAAAGGCGTGCGGGAAGACCGCGACTGCCCGGCAAGCTGCGCGCAGCGAGGTCCGTCTCGACGTCGACGCCGAGGCCAGGCTCGCTGCCGCTACCGATCCCGCGCTCGTCCTGCGAGGGAAACCGCCTCGGCTCATCGACGAGTGGCAACTCGAGCCAGCGATCTGGAACCACGTGCGTCGCGAAGTCGACGATCGCCAGGCGAGTGGCCAGTTCATCCTCACCGGGTCGGCCGTTCCACCAGACGACGTGACCCGTCACTCGGGCGCCGGGCGGTTCAGCCGCCTTCGCATGCGGCCGATGACCCTCTCGGAGAGCGGCGACTCGACCGATACCGTCTCGTTTCGATCGCTCCTCGAGGGTGCGTCGGTCAAGGCTGGCGACTCAGGCATGACCATCGAGCGGGTCGCCGAGTTGGTGACGATCGGTGGTTGGCCCGACAACTTGGGGCGGAC
>JBFLKP010000023.1:0-2714 GCA_040883225.1 Candidatus Limnocylindrales bacterium
GGTGGCCGAGCCGGCCCTGCTGACGCTCAACCGCGAGGTGCTGGCGCTGGAGATCGTGCGCACGCTCGTGGGCAGCATCGGCATCGTCCTGGCCATGCCCCTGACCACGGCCATCGCGGCCTGGGCCTTCGGCCGCGCCGCGGGCACCGAGGTCGCCGCCGATGACTGAGGCGGGCACGCACCGGCAGGTCTATGAAGGCCGGGTCAACGCGGCCATGGACTACATCGAAGCGCACCTTGGCGAGGAGTTGACCGTCGACCAGCTGGCACGCGTGGCGCACTTCTCCCCGTACCACTTCCACCGCATCTTCCGTGCCGTGACCGGTGAGACCATCGGCAGCTTCGTGGCGCGCGTGCGCCTCGAGCGGGCAGCCACGCTGCTCTCCGCACGGTCGGAGCGGCTGGTCACCGAGATCGCGCTCGAGACTGGCTTCGCCAGTCCCTCCTCGTTCAGCCGGGCCTTCCGCGAGGCCTACGGCATGAGCCCGACCGCCTGGAGGGCCAGCGGACGCAAGGGCTACGAGCGTCGCTCCGCGGACCCGGCTGCCGACGCCACGCCCGAGGCGATCGCGAGCCGGGGCACGTTCGGGATCAGGGGCACGCGGTTCTCGGTCGAGACCGGGCGCACGCTCTGGGATGTCAGCGCCGGGACCTTGGGCTCGGTCACGGTGCGCGTGGAGCCGCTGGCTCACACCGAGATCGCCTACGTCCGCGCAACCGGTCGCTACCAGGGCATGGGCGAGGTCTTCAGCGGGCTCTACCGGCGGCTGCTGACCTGGGCCGAGCCAAGGGGCTACGTCGCGCCCGGCACACCGCTGTTCAACCTCTATCACGACGATCCCAGCCTCACCGACGATGACCGCCTGCGCGTGAGCGCCGGTATCCCCGTGCCGCCGGAGACGCCGGCCGAGGGTGACATCGGCCGCATGGCCCTGCCCGCGGGCGACGTCGCCGTCGGCCGTTTCGAGCTCGGCGTCGACGATTACCCGGAGGCCTGGTACGCGCTGGCCGCGGGCTGGCTGCCGGAGAGCGGCTACGAGCCAGACGACCGGCTGCCCTTCGAGCGCTACGTCATCGGGCGCGAGGCGCGGCGAGAGGATGCCGAGGTCATGGACATCGGCATCCCCGTGCGGCCGCTGCGGCGCTATTGAGCGTTCTCGAAGACGGCGCTCCAGTCGAAGGTCATCGAGTCCTCGTACCACACGGGCCAGCTTCCGCACCACTCGGGCACGCCGACGTCGCGGATCCGGTCCACAGCGGGGTGGTAGGGCTTGATGTCGAGCACCGGCGTGCCCGGCTCGGCGTCGATGAAGGCGATGGCGATGCGGCCCCCTCCGATATCGACATCGAGCACTGGTACCGGGCTCAGCGCCAACGGGTTGGGGCGCACCGGTGAGCGGGTGGCGAAGATGCCCAGGCGGTCGGGCCCGGCGCGGTAGGGCTTCTCGGCCACGGTCTGTGCGCGGTACTCGGGCCTGTCGAGCCGGTGGCACCACCAGAGCACGTTGAGGTGGCTGAAGCCGCCGAGGCCGATGAGGGCGTCGCGATAAGGCTCATCGATGGCGATGGCGAAGCGGTCACCGGCGACCTCCACGTGACCGATGGGCTGGAGCTGGAAGTGGTCGGACATCGAGGTCCCTCACTGCGGATCGTGATGTCCTCGAGGGTGTGCCGGGCGACGGGTCGGTCTCCATCCCGGCCTTGCGCTCCGCTGTGCCCGTCTTGCGCTCGGTCGTGCCTGTCTTGCGCTCAGGCCGGGCCGCTGCCGCTCCGGGCCTCCGCCCGCACGCGAGCCTCGCCGAACAGGGGCTTCTGCCCGCGCTTGCCGGTCACGAGGATGACGCCGCCGATGATGAGCGCGGCACCGACGAACTCGATGGGCCGCAGGCGCTCGTCGAGGAAGACATCGCCGACGGCGATGGCCACGATCGGGATGACGTAGGTCACGAGCGTCGTGCGCGTGGCGCCCCAGCGCGCGATGAGCCGGTAGAAGATGAGGTAGGCCACACCCGTGCCGAGGGCGCCCAGCCAGACCACGCCGACCCAGCCGCCGACGCTCGCGGGGACCACGATCAGCCCGCCCTCCGGGCGCTCGAAGAGCACCGCCAGGACGGTGATCAGGATCACCGCGCTGACGGTCGTGCCCAGCGCGATCTCGACCGGCAGCGGCGCGCGCGTCGAGCCGTCGGGCTGCTCCACGATGGGCATACCCGTGATGCGACGGCGGACGTAGACCGAGGCCAGCGCGTAGAAGAAGCCGGCGCCAGCCACCGCCAGCATGCCGGCCACGGCCGCCGCCGCGTCCTCGTCCGCGCCAGCCGCGCCGAGGTTGGGCGAGGCCAGCACGACCACGCCCACGAACCCGACGCCCAGGCCGCCGAGCTTGGCGGCGGTGACGTGCTCGTCGGCCAGCGCGACCGCGGCAAGCACGATGGTGAAGAGCGGGACCATGGCGTTGAGGACCGAGGCCATGCCGCTGGGGATGAACTGCTGGCCCCAGCTGATGAGCGCCATGGGGATGACCATGTTCGTAGCCCCGAGAACGACCATCCGCTTCCACAGGCTCCAGCGAAGGGGTAGGCGTCCGCCCCGGTAGAGCAACACCGCGACCAGGAGCAGGCAGGCCGCGAGCGCGCGCCAGGCCACCACCGTCATGGGTGGCAGTCCATCCTCGAGCGCCACGGTGATCCACATGAACGAGCTGCCCCAGATGA
>JBFLKP010000172.1:0-5438 GCA_040883225.1 Candidatus Limnocylindrales bacterium
CGGCATCGGGCTGCCCGACGAGGTGCTGCGCAAGGTCTACGCCGACAACGCGCGCCGGATCATCCTGCACAAGTGATTGGCTCAGACGTTCACTGACCAACTACAATTCGATTGGACATGCTCTCACGCTTGGCCGTAGGCTCGCGCCCTCCACCCGCGATCACGACCCCAGGAGCGACCGATGTCCGACTACGCCAACCCCCATGCCCTCGTCAGCGCCGAGTGGGCACAGCAGCACCTCGATGACCCGGGCGTCCGCTTCGTCGAGGTCGATGTCGACACCGCGGCCTACGCCCAGGGACACATCCCCGGTGCCGTCGGCTGGAACTGGGAGACGCAGCTCTCGGACCGCATCCGCCGGGACATCGTCGGCCGCGACGAGCTGGCGGAGCTGCTCTCGACCTCGGGCATCGGGCCGGACACCCACATCGTGCTGTACGGCGACAACCACAACTGGTTCGCCGCCTGGGCCTACTGGCAGCTGGGGCTCCACGGCATCACCGACGTGAGCCTGCTCGATGGAGGCCGCGCCTATTGGCTGGCCCGCGGTCTGCCGATCACCACCGACGTGCCGACATATCCCCCTACCCACATCTCCGTGTCGCCGCCCGACTTCGCCACGCGGGCCTTCCAGCGCGACGTCGCCGATGTCCTGGGTGCTCCCGACCTGGCCCTCGTCGACGTGCGCTCGCCGGCCGAGTACGCGGGCGAGGTCGTGGCCCCTCCGGGCATGAACGAGACGGCCCAGCGCGCCGGCCACATCCCGGGTGCCGCATCGGCGCCGTGGGCCCTGACGGTCAACGAGGACGGCACCTTCAGGTCGGCCGACGAGCTGCGGCTCCACTACGAGGCCAAGGGCGTGACCGCCGACAAGGACATCGTGGCCTACTGCCGCATCGGCGAGCGCTCGAGCCACAGCTGGTTCGTGCTCCACGAGCTCCTGGGCTACGAGCGCGTGCGCAACTACGACGGCTCGTGGACCGAGTGGGGCTCGATCATCGGCGCGCCCATCGAGAACCCCGCCAAGGCTGGCGCGTAACCGAGCGCACGGGCCGTCCATCGCGGACGCAGGTGGTGCAGCGGGCTTGCCCGGCGACGCGCGGTGCGACGGCCTCGGGGCACGACGGCGAGCGTCCGCGGGATGTCGACGCAGCCGCGATAGCGTCACGCGTCGTCCGGGTCGACGCTAGCGCCCGGTCGAGGGTGCCGATAGCGTCAGATGTCGCCGGAGTCGACCGTGGTCGCCGTCTCGGCGCCTGAGCGGTCCATCCGGGTGTGTTGCCCGGCCCGACGATGCCCACCAATGCTCGATCGCTCGGCACATGCTCGTCCCATTCCGCGACGAGCTGGCTACGAGCGCGCCTTTGGTCGACCCGGGCGACGCGTGTCTACAAGACAGCCGGCCGAGGACGCGGTTCGGCACCTCACGGCGCGCCGCCGCGCACCTGAGCGCCGCTGCGGAGCTGAGCGCCGCGACTAGAGCTTGCCGATGCCGGCCGTGAGGCCGGCGATGATCTGGCGCGTGGCCAGCAGGAACACGACGATCAGCGGCAGGGTCGTGATGGTGATGCCCGCGAAGAGCGTCGACCAGTCGGTCTGGAACTCGCCGAAGAAGCGGGTCATGCCCACCGACAGCGTCCACTTCTCGGACGAGCGCAGCAGCACCAGCGGGAAGAAGAAGTCGTTCCACAGTGGCACGAACTGGAACACCGCCACGGTCGCCAGCGCCGGTCGCACGAGCGGCAGCATCACGCGCCCGAAGATCGTGAACTCCCCGGCCCCGTCCATCTTCGCGGCCTCGGAGAGATCCACCGGCAGCTGACGGAAGTAGGCCGTCAGGATGAAGACGCTGAAGGGCACGCCGGTCGCCGCGTAGACGAGGATCAGGCCCAGGCGGGAGTCGACCAGGCCCAGGTCCTGCAGCAGCAGGAAGAGCGGCATGATGGCCAGCCGGAACGGCAGCAGCAGGCCCGACAGGAAGAAGATGGCCAGCAGCGTGCTGCCACGGAAGGAGTAGCGGCCCAGGGCATAGGCCGCGAGGGCGGAGACGGCCGTGGCCAGGGCCACCGAGGCCACCACGATGACCACGGTGTTGAGGAAGTACTCACTGAAGTTGGCCTCACCCCAGGCCCTGACGTAGCTGTCGAGGTTGACCGACTCGGGCAGCGCGATGGGCTCGCGGAAGATCTGCCGCGTGGGCCGCATCGAGTTGAGCAGGATGAGCGCCATCGGCGCGAGGACGACGAAGGCGTAGCCCCACAGCAGGATGGAGATGGCCGCGCCGGTCGGGTCGACACGTCGACGTCGGGGCGTGTTCGTGTCGGAGCCACCGGCCTGCGTCGCGGCGGTCACGCCAGCCCTTGCTCGAGCCGGCCGAACCACCAGCGCGCGGTCATGGACACGCCGAAGATGGCCACGAACATGATCACCGCCAGGGCCGAGGCCGTACCAAAGGCGTTGACGCCGCCATCGAAGGCGGTGCGGTAGAAGAGCAGGCCCAGGACGTCGGTCGAGCCGATCGGCCCGCCGTCGACGCCGCCCATGGCCCAGACCAGGCCGAAGACGTTGAACGAGTAGATGAAGACGAGCACGGCGACCGTGCCGAAGACCGGCAGCAGCAGCGGGAAGGTCACGTGGCGGAAGATCTGCCAGGGACTCGCTCCATCGACCTCCGCCGCTTCGGAGTAGTCCTCGGGGATGGCCGCCAGCCCGGCCGCGAGCAGCAGCATGGGGAAGCCCAGGTAGTACCAGGCGTTGACCAGGATGACGACCGGGAAGGCGGTCGCCGGATCACCCAGCCAGGGCAGTGCCAGGTCGCCGAGACCAGGGTCCTTGAGCACGGAGTTCACGGGCCCGAAGGTGGGGTTGAGGATGAGCGACCAGATGTAGCCCACGACGAGCGGGCTGATCATGAACGGCAGCACGTAGACCACGCGCAGGAAGCCCCGCCCACGTCGCTTGCCCTGCAGCAGGACGGCGAAGAGCAGGGCCAGCGCCACCGTGATGGCCATGGTGGCGACATAGAAGACGAAGTTGTGCAGGAAGGCCCGTGGGAGCTGCTCGTTGAGCGGGAACCGATTGAGCAGCGTGGTGAAGTTGTCGAGGCCGACGAAGTCGCCGCGAACGGTGCCCCGGAACTCGAAGAAGCTGAAGAAAAGCGCCTGGATCAGCGGCCAGATGAGGAAGACGGTGTAGAGCAGGAACGCGGGCGCCAGGAAGACCAGCAGGATCCGCCACGGAGGCGCTCCCCGCCCCACGCCACTGCCGGACGTGGGGCGGGGAGGCCGGGCGGCCCTGGGAGGTGGGCCCGCGGTCATGGGCTCGCTATTCCCCCGGGGTGAACCACTGCTCGAGGCCGGTCTGCACGTCGGCGGCGACCTCCTCGGGCGTGGCTTGGCCCAGCCACATGGCGGCGATGCCGTCACGCAGCAGCGCGTCGCCGTTGGGCTGCTCGTAGCGGAAGTTCACCAGGTGCAGGTACGAGACCGGCGAGGCCTCGAAGAGCTCGGCGAACTCGGCCAGTAGCGGATCCTCGGGCACGGTGCCGGGGATCGGGCTCAGCTGCTTGATCTGCTCGGTGAAGAGCTGGCCGAACTCCTGCGTGCCCATCCACTCGACGAGGGCCTTGGCCTCCTCGGGGTTGTCCGAGTTGGCGTTGACGCCGTAGGAGCCATCCATCCAGCCGACCACGCTGGCCGGGGCGAGCGAGTCGGGCGGAGCCGGGACCTGGAAGAGTCCGAGGTCGAGGTCCGGGCCGTTGTCACGCCAGAAGCCGATCTCGAAGGAGCCGCCGATGAAGATGCCGGCGAGCTCGGTCAGGAACAGCGTGCGGGCGTCGTCATAGCTGACGCCGATGACGTCCTCGGGGATGTAGCCCTCGTCGTTGAGCCAGGCCATGAGCTCGATGGCCGCGACGTAGTCGGGATCGTTGAAGTCGGTGGCACCGCTGAGGATCTCGGCCTCGAACTCCTGCCCGCCGTAGCGCGGCGCGCCGATGGCGTCCATCACGATGGCCATCATCCACACGTCCGCGCCGGGCGTGGAGATGGGGATGATGTCGTTCTCCTTGAGCGTGTCGAGCACGTTCACGAACTCGTCCCACGTCTCGGGCTCGCTCAGGCCGAGCTCGTCGAAGATGGCCTTGTTGTAGAAGGCGGTGAACGCCTGGTAGGCGAAGGGCACGCCGTAGACGCGGCCATCGGACAGGCCGGTGGCCGCCTTGAGCGCGTTGTCGGTGAAGTTCGAGAGGTCGACCTCACCGTCGAGCGGCAGCAGCTGGCCGGCCTCGATGTTGGCCTGGACGCCACCATAGGCGCGAAGCTGCGCCACGTCGGGGCCGCCATCGCCGGTGAGACCGGTGGCAAGGATCTGGTTGTAGTCGGTGTTGACGAAGGGTACGAACTCCACCGTCACGCCGGGGTTCGCCTCCTCGTAGACATCGAAGATGGCGTTGTAGGCGTCTTCGTCCTCGGTACGCCACGACCACACGGTCAGCGTGACGTCATCGGCCGCATCGTCCTGTGCGAACGCGACCGGCGCCACCATCGGCACGGCCAGCATCGTGGCCAGCAGCGAGGCGATCGCTCGCTTCGGGATCTTGTTCATGTTCCTCCTCGGGTGTTCGGGTTCAGGCTTGCCGGGTCGCTGTTCCCGGGTCTCGGCGATCGGGCCGATCACTGCTCCATAGGCACCTCGTCGATCGTGGCGGTGGACTGGTCCGGCGAAGCGCGGAGCACGACGAGCGCGTCCCGCACCCGGCGGTCGGTGGCCTCGAGCGCAGCTCGGGCCGTGGTCGCGTCCGTGTCCGCGAGGAGTGAGACGATCGCGGTCTTGGTGTCGCCGCCAGCCTCGTCGAGGGCTCGACGGCAGGCGTCGGCATCGGCGCCGGTGGCTTCCTCCACGATCACCTCGACGCGGCCGCGGAGCTTGGCGTTGTGGCGGGTGACGTCGACCATGAGGTTGGAGTAGGTCTTGCCCAGGCGGATCATGAGGGCCGTGGAGAAGCTGTTGAGCACGAGCTTCTGGGCGGTGCCGGCCTTGAGGCGCGTGGAACCGGCGATGGCTTCGGGCCCGGTGTCCACGAAGAGGTAGACGTCCACGAATTCGGTGGCTGGACCGGGCGGAGCGGAGCTGACGAAGACGGTGAAGGCGCCGGCCTCCCGGGCGGCCTCGAGGGCGCCGATGACGAACGGCGTCCGCCCGCTGGCAGCGACGCCCACAGCTACGTCCCGGCTCGTTACGGTGGCGGCGGCCTCGCGTCCGGCAGCCGGCCGGTCCTCGACGTTCTCGGCGGCCTGCACGAGAGCCGCGGCGCCACCGGCATGGTGGGCGACGGTGCGAGCGGGATCGGCGGAGAAGGTCGGCGGCAGCTCGGCCGCATCGAGCGTGGCCAGGCGCCCCGAGGTGCCGGCCCCGAAGTAGTGGATCGTGCCACCGGC
>JBFLKP010000173.1:0-4651 GCA_040883225.1 Candidatus Limnocylindrales bacterium
CGACGTGGTCGGCCACGATCTCGCCAGCCGCATCGCGGAAGCGCAGGCCGCCGTCGTAGAGCTCCAGCGCGCCGTCGGGCGAGACGGTGCCGCAATACATCGTGGGGAAGTTGCTGAAGGTGGCTACCTCGTCGGGGAAGGCGTCGAGCGTGCCCTTCCACAGCTCCAGGGTCCGCTGCAGGATGGCCAGCGCCTCGGGCCATTCCTCGAGCGTCTTCTCGCGTGCCGCCGGGTCGAGCTCGGCGTTCACTCCCCCGGGCACCGTCCACGACGGGTGCACACGCTCGCGGCCCAGGCGCTCGATGACCTGCTGGCCGAACGCCCGCAGCCGCACGCCGTCCTGCACGACCGCCGGATGCTCGGCCAGGAGTCCGGCCACGTTGCGCAGGGCCGGGTCGTAGTCCATGCCCAGCAGCAGGTCCGGGGCCGAGAGATGGAAGAACGAGAGCGCGTGCGACTGCACGATCTGGGCCATGTGCAGCAGCTCACGCAGCTTGGCCGCGGTTCTGGGGATGCGCACGGCCATGATGGCGTCGCAGGCCTTCGAGGAGGCCAGCAGGTGCGAGACCGGGCAGATGCCGCAGATGCGTGCAGTGATGGAGGGCATCTCGTAGTACGGCCGGCCCTCGACGAACTTCTCGAAGCCACGGATCTGGGTGACGTGGAAGTGCGTGTCCGCGACCGCCCCCGAATCGTCGAGGTCGATGGTGATCGAGGCGTGGCCCTCGATGCGCGAGACGTGGGGGATGTCGATCGTGGCCATGTCCGGCCTCCTAGCCGAAGCGCTGCTTCGAGCCGACGTCGGGCACGCGGCCCTCGAGCAGCTCGCTGATGACGTAGAGGATCGACTCGGCGCTGGGCGGGCAGCCCGGCACGTGGACATCGACCTTGACGTGGGCCTGCAGCGGCTGCGCCTGCTTGAGCAGCGGCGGCACGCCATCGGTGGGGATCTGCGGCTGCGCGTCGACCGCGTCGACGTAGACCCGTTCGAGCAGCGCACGGGTGGGGATGCTGTTGCGCATGGTGGGCACGTTGCCGGTGACCGCGCAGTCGCCCAGCGCGACCACGATCGACGAGCGTTCGCGCGCCTCGGTCAGCAGGTCGAGGTCGTCCTGGCTGGAGACGGCGCCCTCGATCACCGCGACGTCGACGCCTTCGGGCCACTCCTGCGCATCCACGAGGGGTCCGAACACGATGTCGGCCCGGGCCAGCACGTCGACGATGGCCTCGTCCATGTCGAGCAACGACATGTGGCAGCCGGAGCAGCCGTCGAGCCAGCAGGTCCCGATCCTGGCCTTCCGCGTTTCCTGTTCCATCACTGGCCCCTGCGCATCGTGTCGAGGGTGCTCACGACGCCCTTGTGCTTGGTCATCTCCTCCACGGCCCAGCCCTTCTCGGCCAGTGCGCCGGTGGGGCAGGCCTGCACGCACTTGCCGCAACTGGTGCAGCTGGTGGCCTCACCCCACGGGCGCTGCAGCTCGCTCACCGGGCCCGAGGCCACGCCGCGGCCGGCGATGTCCCACACGTGGGCGCCCTCGATCTCCGCGCACGTCCGCACACAGCGGGCGCAGAGCACGCAGCGGTTGGGGTCGAAGACGAAGCGGGGATGGGTCGTGTCGGGGGTGTAGTCGGGGAAGCTGTAGTCGAAGCGCACGTTGGTCATGCCGTGCTCCTGCGCGAGCGACTGCAGCTCGCAGTGCCCGGAGCTGACGCAGACCGAGCAGACGTGGTTGCGTTCCGCGAAGAGCAGCTCCAGCGCCATCTTCCGATAGCCCGCCAGCTGGGCCGTGTGGGTCGTGACCGCGAGCCCCTCCGAGACCAGCGTGGTGCACGCCGGCTGCAGCTTCTTGACGCCCTGGATCTCGATCATGCACAGGCGGCAGGAGCCTTGCGTCGAGAGCCCCTCCATGTAGCAGAGGGCGGGGATGTACTTGCCGTTGTCGCGCGCGACCTGGAGGACGCTCCGGCCGGCCGCGGCCGCCATGACCTCGCCGTCGATGCGGACCATCACCTTCTCGTTCATGACGGCCTCCTAGCTCTCGACACTGCGGATGTCGCAGCGCAGGCAGCGGTGCGCCTCGGCCAGCGCGACCTGGGGGGTGAACCCGACCGAGACCTCGGCATACGAGCGCACGCGCTCGTCGGCGGGGAGCTCGGCCGGCGTGTTGCGGCCGCCTTCCGCGGGTGGGTCGGGCGGCTCCATCTGGTAGATGAACTCCGGCAGCACGCTGGGCGTGAGCCGGTCCATGAGCCGCCGGTCGATGACCCGCGCGGCCTTCTTGCCGATGCCCATGGCGTTGGACACGTTGCTGGCGCCGGTGATGAGGTCGCCGCCGGCGTAGAAGCGGTCGCGGCTGGTCTCGAGCGAGTAGCGATCGACCTCCAGCGTCTCCTCGTCGTCGTTGAGCCGCAGGCCGGACGCGTTGGCGAAGTCGGGATCGACCCGCTCGCCGACCGCGAGGATGACCGTGTCGCACTCGATGCGCATGATCTCGCCGGTGGGTACCGGGCGCCGCCGGCCGGACTCGTCGAACTCGCCCGGACGGGTGCGCTCGACCTCGATGGCCCGGACCTTTCCCTCGGCATCACCGATGATGCGGTTGGGCGCTGCGAGGTAGGCGATCTTCGCGCCCTCGTGCTCGGCAGCCACGACCTCTTCCTCGATGGCGGGCATGTCCTTGCGCTCGCGGCGATAGACGATGGTCACGTCAGCGCCGAGGCGTCGGGCGGAGCGAGCGGAGTCGACGGCCGCGTTGCCGCCGCCGATGACGACGACGTTGCGGCCCACCGGCACCTCCTGTTGGCGAGCCATGGCCTCGAGGAAGGGCAACGCCGGGACGACGCCCTTGAGCTCGGTGCCCGCGAGGTGGACCCAGGCTTCCTTCCACGTGCCGATCGAGAGGAAGACCGCGTCGAAGGCCTCGTCGATCTCGTTGAGGCTGATGTCCTCCCCGACCGAGACCCCGAAGCGGAACTCGACGCCCGTGCGCTCGATGAGCTCGATCTCCTTGTCCAGCACGGCCTGGGGCAGGCGGTACTCGGGTAGCGCGTAGCGGAGCATGCCGCCGGCGGCCGGCCGCGAGTCGAAGCAGGTCACTCCGTGGCCGCGCAGGGCCAGGTAGTAGGCACAGGTCAGGCCGGTGGGGCCGGCGCCGACGACGGCGATGCGCTTGCCCGTGGCGGGCAGCTTCTGCTCCAGCACCCGCGCCGTCATCGGCTCGAAGCGCTCGGAGAGGTAGACCTGGTCGGCGATGGCCCGGTGGACCTCGCGCATGTTGACCGCCTCGTCGATGGCCTCGCGGCGGCAGCGGTCGTCACAGGGGTGCTGGCAGACGCGGCCGGTCGAGGCTGGCAGCGGGTTGTCGAGCACGACCGAGAGGAAGGCCTCCTCGAGGCGGTCCTCCTTGTACAGCTGCAGGAAGCGCGGGATGTTCATGTGCAACGGGCACGAGTTCTCGCAGGGGCTGAGCGCGAGGTCCTCGCAGACGCCGGCCCGGCAGCGCGAGGCCAGGACATGATCCTCGAACTCATGACGGAAGTGCCGCAGGCTCGTGAGCACCGGGTTGGGCGCGCTCTTGCCCAGGCCGCAGAGCGACATGTCGCGGACCATGCGACAGAGCTCGTCGAGCTTGTCCAGGTCGTCAAGCGTGGCCGTGCCGTGGGTGAAGCCGTCGAGCATGGCCAGGGCCTTGTCAAGGCCGACCCGGCAGGGCGTGCACTTGCCGCACGACTCCGAGTGGGTGAACTCCACGAAGTAGCGGGCTACGTCGACCATGCAATTGTCTTCGTCCATCACGACCATGCCGCCCGAGCCCATGATCGAGCCCAGCTGGCCCAGGGTCTCGTAGTCCACGGGCGTGTCGAAGAGGTCGGCCGGGATGCAGCCGCCGGACGGTCCGCCGGTCTGGACGGCCTTGATCTCGCGACCGCCGGGGGCCCCGCCGCCGATGTCGTAGATGAGCTTGGACAGCGGCGTGCCCATGGGCAGCTCCACGAGGCCCGTGTTGCGGATCTTGCCGACCAGCGAGAAGACCTTTGTACCCGCGCTCTTGGCGCTGCCGGTGTCGCTGAACCAGGCCGCCCCGCGGGCCACGATGGGTGCCACGTTGTACCAGGTCTCGACGTTGTTGATGTTCGTGGGCTTGCCCAGGTAGCCGCGCTGCGGCGGGAACGGCGGGCGCGGGCGCGAGCGCCCGGCCTGGCCCTCGAGCGAGGCGATGAGCGCGGTCTCCTCGCCACAGACGAAGGCGCCGGCACCCTCCACGATGTCGAGCTCGAAGTCGAAGCCGCGGCCCATGATGTCGGAGCCGATGAGGCCGTATTCACGCGCCTGCGCCACGGCCCGCTCGAGCCGCATGACCGCGATGGGGTACTCCGCGCGCACATAGATGATGCCGTTGGAGGCGCCGGTGGCGTAGCCCGCCACGAGCATGCCTTCGAGCAGCGAGTGGGGGTCCGACTCGATCTCGTTGCGGTTCATGTAGGCGCCGGGGTCGCCTTCGTCGGCGTTGCAGATGAGGTACTTCTCGGGGCCGGGCGCCGCGGCCAGCATCTCCCACTTGTTGCCGGTCAGGAAGCCGCCGCCGCCGCGGCCACGGAGCTTGGCCGACTTGATCTGCTCGATGACCGCCCCCGGCGTGCCGTCGATGAG
>JBFLKP010000174.1:0-9650 GCA_040883225.1 Candidatus Limnocylindrales bacterium
GGCAAGCGAAGGGGCGGGGCCGCTCGCGCGACCCTCGCCCTGGAGTCTCCGATCTGAGCGTGGTTGGTCGCGCTACATGCCACCGACCGGCAGGTCGAGGTCGAAGATGAACAGCTGGCCGCCCTGGTCGGCCTCGATGTCGGCGACGGCGCCGCCGGACTCACCTCGGTGCTGGACCACGCCGATGAGGACCTGCTCGGACAGCGGGAGGCTGCCGTTGACGTCCTGTTCACCGGTGCCCGCCAGCTCGTCCATGGAGTAGAAGCTGCCGTCCTCCTTGGTCGCCACGAGGCCGGTGATGTTCCAGGTGCCGGAGAACTCGCTGGAGGAGGCGTCGGAGAACGTGCCGCCGTAGGCAGAGGCCTCCATCAGCGCGCGCGGGTTGACGCCGCCACCGGCCATGGCCAGGAAGTGGCCCATGCCGTCCTCGGCCAGCATCATCGTCTCGGGGTCGATGACGAGGGCGTACTTGCGCTCGCCCAGGTCGTTGCCGGAGTCCTCGTCGACGATGAGCACGTCGGCGTCGGCGGCCTTGATCCACCCGAGACCGTCCGGGGCCACCATCTTGGCCTGGCCGTCTTCCCACGTGGCGTGCGTGTCGCCGCCGCCGTGCTTGACGCCCTTGTCGGCGACGTCGAGGGTGAGCGCGCCGTCGACGGCCGGCAGGATGCGCGTGACATCGACCGGGATCACCTCCGGCAGCTCGCCGTCGAGCTCACCGAAGGCGGCACCAAGGCCCTCGAGGTCGAAGCCCAGCAGGGCGCCTTCCTGCGTCATGTTCTGGACGTAGCGCTGCCTGGTGATGTCGGGATCGACCGCGGGATGCTCGGTCTTGCTGTCGCCGACGAAGAAGGTGTGGCCCTCTGGCTGCTCCTCGGCGGCCTGCCACAGAGCCATCTCGGTCTGGCCCACCGCGACGGGCGCATCCCAGCCGGCCCACTGGTAGCTGGTCGGCGCGAAGGCGGCGGTGAAGGTGTCGGGCGCGTCGGGGTTCGTGAGATACGCATCCATCATCTTCTCGGACGGGTCGACGTTCTCGATGCCCAGGTCCGCGTAGGCCTCGTTGGCCAGCGCGAGACCGTAGAGCTTGCCGTAGAGCAGGCCGTTGCGAGCGAGGAACTGGTCACGCTCGTTGGCGTCGGCGGCGATCTCGGAGCCGTCGGCAGCCTTGCCCTTGACGCCCACGTAGATCTTCAGCGGAGCCGGTTCCAGGTCGTGGTTGTAGCCGGCCGCCACGATCACGACGTAGTCCTCGTGACCGGGGTTCATGGGCATGAGCTTCTCGTAGCCCGTCTGGCCTAGGGCCGGGACGGTGTAGGCCACGCCGTTCTCGATGTCTACCGCGAGCGATGCCAGGCCCATCGTCTCGTTCGTGTCGAGGACGGTCTCGGTGACGTTGCCCTCGGCGTCGGTGACGTTGTACATCTCCTGGATGTTCCACTCTTCGGCGTTGAGCCAGACGTCGTCGGCGAAGCCGATGCCCTCACCGTACTTGTCCGCCGGCTCGTAGAACGCGCCGCAGAACGACTGGAAGAAGTAGTCGCCGTTGCTCAGCTCGTAGCCGGGCGCGAACTGGATCGTGGTGCCGTCGGGCAGCGCGGAGTTGCCCCAGGCGCCGCCCTCGGCCAGCGGGACGACCTCGTCGCCGAAGACGTTGTAGACGGTGCTGAAGAGGTTGCCGGTGCCCTTGACGATGTCGGCTGCGGGCGCGTCGTTCGAGAGGAACTCGGCCAGGCCGGCGCGGTCATAGTCGATGGTGTGGATGTGCGAGCCGGTGAAGCTGGCGCCGCTGTCCATGACCCAGGGATAGGTCTCGCTGGACATGGTTGCGTACGACTCGGACTGGTAGGCGGCACGGACGGTCTCGTCGTCGGCCAGCCAGGCCGCGTGGCCGTCCGGGTAGCCGGTCAGGCCAAGGCCGTTCTCGGCGTCCATCTCGCCCACGGTGGCGAGCGCCTTCATGGTGCCGATGTACGGGAACTCGGTGTCTCCGCTCTGGCCGTCGGTCATCTGCTCGGGCGTGGTCGCGGTGCTCGCCTCGGCGATGAGCGCGGTGACCTCGCCGACGCCCTTGATGTGGCCGTCGGCAGCGACCGGCGCGGCCGCAGCCATGACCATGGCGGTGCCGAGTGCCAGGGGCTTGAGGGCAGTGGATCTCATCCTTCTCCTCGTGTGCGATGCGGCGGACCGCTTTCCCCTCGTCGAGACGGGCTTCCGCCGATTCCACACCATCGTGGCGGGCGGATGTGAACGGCTCCACAGCAGTGTGCAAACACCTGATTAGCGCTGCGTTAACGGTGGGCCAAGGGCAGCGAGACCACGCTCGTCCAGCGAGGGCGTGGCCGCTCACGTCGTCGAAACCGAGCGTTAATGCCGTCCGCGCAGAGTAGAGCTGGCGCCGGTCTTGGCGCCGGGAGCGAGGGGATCACATGAAGCGTATCCGGTCGCTGGCCGTCGTCCTGTCCGTCGCGGCGGCCTTGGCCTCGACATCGATCGCCGCGCAGGCCCAGGAGCTGGGCTACGACGGCGGCCTCACCGCCGGTATCCCGCCGCTCAACGCAGAGTTCCAGTCGCAGGCGACCATCCAGGAAGGTGGCCTGCACTTCGCCCACGTGGCCACGTCCGAGCCGGAGATCAACGTCGAGGACGGCGTGGCCGGCGACCTCGAGGCGCTGCCGCTGCTGTTCCGCTACAAGATCCTGCTCGAGGCCGCTGGCTGGACGGAGGTCGTGGTCGGCGGTGGCGGCAACCCCTTCGGCAGCCCCGGTGGCGCCCAGCTCACGGCGCTCCATCCCGACGGGCGGTACCTGCGCCTGAACGCGGGGCACCCCGGCGTCCAGCACCTCGACCACGCGCCCTCGGTCGCGACCTTCGTCGACGCCTGCGTCTGGCCCCAGGTGCCCCAGGACGACGGCTGCCACCCGCTACGCTGGATCGACACCGACGTGGAGGTTCCAGCCGACGCTCCCGAGATCGGCTCGACCGGCGTGCTCACCAGCGGCATCCCCGCGCCAGCCGTCGCCGAGTACCGCGGGGACGACGTCATGCCCGAGGGCGGACGGCGCTTCCGCTACGTCTCCGCAGCCACGCACTTCGGCGCCTTCACGGCTTATCTGCGTGCCCTCGACGAGGCTGGCTGGACGATCAGCGACGCCATGACCCACGGCGACCAGTCCCGCGGCGGCGGTGCCGCCAACGCGACCGACGGCACTCGCTTCCTGCGCTTCAGCGCGGGCGGCGATGGCCTGCTCACGTTCTTCGACGCGTGCGTCTGGCCGCACGAGCCGTCAGAGCTGCACTGTCCGCGCAGCGGCCACGACTGACCGCATCGGGGCCACCGGTCAGAGCTGCGTCAGGACCACGAAGACGACGATCGACCCGAAGAGCAGCAGCGCGGCCACGACCGCTGCCCGCGAGGTCAGCGCGGCGGACGGCTCATCCTCAGGCGGCATGACCCAACGATAGCGTTCGGGCCCGACGGCCGATCTGCGCGTTCTTGGCTACGCTTGAACGCGTGCAGCAGCCCATCTCGCGGGCGCCGGTCGCGGTCGTCATCGTCTTCGGCGTCATCGCCACGGTCCTCATCTTCATCGGCGCGACGCGTTCGACCGCGCCACCGGAGGTCGAGATCGACACCGCCGGCACGCCGGCCGAGCCACGCCCGGTGACGGTCATCATGCGCGACTATCGCTTCGAACCCACGCCAGTCGTGCTGGTCCCCGGCGAGACCGTCCGCTTCACCATCTTCAACGCCGGGCTGGAGGTCCACGACTTCGTCATCGGTGACGCCGATGTCCAGAAGGCCTGGAGCATCGCCGATGCCGAGGCCACCCCGCCGAACCCGCTGGCCACGGCGCCACCGGCGAGCGTCCCGCCGGGCACCGGCGGGCTGCGCGTCTTCCTGCGCTCGGGCGAGCAGGCCAGCGTGGACTACTCGGTGCCGAGCGACGAGCAGCTCGCACTGCTCTGCCACATCCCGGGCCACATCGAGAAGGGCATGGTCGGTCGCGTCGAGATGCGCGAGGTCGAGATCAGCGCGTAGCCTTCGAGGTCAGGTCGATTCCGGGAAGAAGCGCACCCCGTCACCGGTCCGAAGCGCACACACACGCGCGGAATCGCGGGGTACGATGGTCGAGCCACGTAGCGATCAACGACCCGGGCCTGACCCGGAGACGACAGCGAAGGAGAGCGCGCCAATGACGTACGTCATCGCCGAGCCGTGCGTCGACGTGATGGACCAGGCCTGTGTGGCCGTGTGTCCGGTCGACTGCATCCATTTCGAGGAGGGTGTGGATCGCACCCTGTACATCGACCCTGACGAGTGCATCGACTGCGGCGCCTGCGAGCCCGAGTGCCCCACGGCGGCCATCTTCCCCGAGGACAGCGTGCCCGAGGATCAGGCCAAGTACACCGAGCTCAACGCGCTCTGGTTCTCGGACAAGGATGCTGCGCGCGCGATGCTCAACGAGTTGAAGCCTGCCTGATGCGAGGCCCCGCCGACGGGGCGCGCTCGGCACCGACAGACCCCGCGGTGACGCGGGGTCTGCTCCTGTCCGGGAAGCTGGCCCGATGAGACCGAGGGTCGAAGCCGGCTGCAGCGTGTGTCGTCGACCCCCCGGGGCCGGGCGGCTCAGCGCGGCGAGCGGACCGCCCCGACGAGCGTCTTGAGCGAGGGTCGCACGCCGTAGAGCAGGACCGTCGCGCGGAAGATGCGCGCCGAGGCCCACGTGGCCAGCATCGAGAACAGCAGCAGGCTCGTGAGCGAGGCGCCGACGAGCGTCCACGGGATCTCCTCGGAGATGCCCAGGATGATGAGCATCGATGTCGGCGTCGTCAGCGGGAACAGCGCCAGCGCGTAGACCACGGGCGATTGCAGGTCCGTGAGGAAGACCGAGAAGACGATGAAGGGGATGGCGGCGGTGAAGCCGAGGAAGCCCGAGTACTGCTGGGCCTCGCGGTTGCCCGGCGCGATCGCGCCGATGGCCGAGAAGATCGCGCCGTAGGCCAGGTAGCCGAGCACGAAGTAGGTGAGGGCCAGCACGATCATCGTGGGGTCCAGCTCGATCGGGCCCAGGTCCGGGATGCGGCTCGAGAGGAGCGGGACCGCGATGAGCGCGGAGGTCACCCAGATGCCCACTTGCGTCAAGCCGGCGCCCCCGAGGCCCAGGATCTTGCCCGCCATCAGCGGTGTGGCCGGGATGCTGCTGAGCACGATCTCGACGACGCGGTTCTCCTTCTCCTCGGTCACCGACTGGAGCAGGTAGCCGCTGGTCATGAAGATGCTGATCATGAAGATGGCCACGAAGACCATGGGTAGTGCGATGCCCGCGGCGATGTCCGCGCCGGAGACCTCGTCGCCCTCGACGGTGACGACGTTGACGCTCACGCCGCGCAGGATCTGCTCGGCGTCCGGGGGCGGCACACCGGCGGCCCGCAGCTGGGCATCACGCACGACGTAGCGCAGCAGGGCATCGTCATTCTCCGAGCTCTCGAGGCTCGAGATGTCGAAGCCGCCGGCCTGGATGCGGTCGATCTGCCCGTCCTCGGTGAACGAGGGCGGGATGAGGTAGAAGGACCCGATCTCGCCGTCTTCGAGCTGCGCCGCCGCCTCCTCGGCCGTCGCCAGGCGCAAGGTGGCGAGCCCGGTCTCGAAGCCTTCGATGGCGACGCTCGACTCGTTGACCACGACGATCTCGCCGGTGGCCTGCCCGTTGCTCTCGAAGCCGTTGGAGGAGAAGAAGATGGAGATGCCCATGAGCACGGCGATGCCCACCGGCAGCAGGATCGTGCCGAAGATGTAGCCACGCCGCCGAACCGTGCGCGAGTACTCCCGGCGCGCGACCAGCGCGGTCAGGCGGCCGCCAGAGTCGTTCTGTCCCCCGCTCACCGCACGGCCTCTGCCCGAGGGTCGCCGGCCACGGTGCGGATGAAGATCTCGTCGAGGCTGGGCGCCTGCACGGCGAAGCGCTCGACCTGCGCGCCGCTCTGGGCCAGCTCCCGGAAGAGGTCCTGCGGGGTGGCATCGTCGCGGATGAGATAGCGCACCGCGCCATCGGTCTCGTTCACGTCGGTCGCGCTGTGGAGCTCGTCCGCGGAGCGCGGGATGTCGGAGCCGCTGACCTCGACCGCGCCATCGCTGAACGCGGCGCGCACGGCGCCGACCGTGCCGTAGAGCAGCCGCCGGCCGTGGTCGATGAGCAGGATGCGGTCACACAGCGTCTGTGCGTCACCCATGTCGTGCGTGCTCATGATCACCGCTGCACCACGCTCGCGCTGCGCTCTCACGACGCCCTTGAGCATGTCGGCATTGACCGGGTCGAGCCCCTGGAAGGGCTCGTCGATGATGAGCAGGTCAGGGTCGTTGAGGATGGTCGCGATGAGCTGGGCCTTCTGGTGCATGCCGCGCGAGAGCTCGGCCGCCTTCTTTTCGGCAGCGTCGTCCAGCCCCATCTCGGTCAGCAGAGCCATGGCCTTGTCGTGGGCTTCCTTGCGCGACATGCCGCGGAGCGAGCCGAAGTAGGTGAGCGTGTCGATGATCTTGACGTCGCGGTAGAGCCCGCGATCCTCGGGCAGATAGCCGACCCGGGCCTGGTGCTCCACGCCCGGCGACTCGCCGAAGACCGAGATCCGCCCCCGCATCGGCCGCACGATGTCGAGGATCATGCGCATGGTGGTGGTCTTGCCCGAGCCGTTGGGGCCGAGGAACCCGAGGACCTCACCGGGCTGCACGTCGAAGGAAAGGTCGATGACCACGTCCGTGCTGCCGTAGCGCTTCCAGACCTGCTGGACATCGACCGCGGGTGCGGTCATGACGTCAGCCTATCGCATCACGGCGCCGCTCAGGACGGCGCGGGACAGGTCAGGCGAGGCGTGGGACGATGGCCGAGCCATGCGTATCGTCTCCCTCACGCCAGCTGCCACCGAGATCGTCCATGCCCTGGGGCTGGGCGACGATCTGGTGGGCCGGACGCACGCCTGTGATCACCCCCCGGACGTGGCCGACGTGCCCGTGGTCACGCGCAGCGAACCGGACGCACCCGGGCGCACGCTCGATGGTGCCCTGCTGGCCAAGCTGGAACCCGAGCTCGTGCTGACCGATGGCTCCGAGGACGACCCCGTGGTGGACTACGCCGAGGTCAGCGCTGTCGTCGGCGGCATGGACCGCGAGACGACGCTGGTGGCGCTGGCCCCGCACACCGTCGAGGGCATCCTCAACAGCATCTCCACCGTGGGCGCCTACACCGAGGCGGAGTACGAGGCGGTCGGCCTCATCGAGATGCTGCGTGAGCGACTCGCGACCGTCGACACCGGCCACGGTGCCGAGACCCGCCGGGTCGTGGTCATCGACTCGCTCCACCCGCTACGAGCGGCTGGGCGCTGGGTCCCGGAGATGGTCCGGCGTGCGGGCGGCTGGGAGCTGCTGGGCCGTGAGGGCGAGCCGTCGACACGGACGACCTGGGAGCAGGTCCGCGAGGTGGACCCGCAGGTGCTGGTGCTGGCCCTGCGCGAGGCGGACGCCGCGGGGGCCGAGGCGGCCCTCGAGGGCCTGGCACTGCCCGCCTGGTTCGACGAGCTGCCGGCCGTCCGCGACGGCGAGTTCTTCGCGGTCGATGGGCACGGGCTGTTCGCGCGGCCGGGACCGCGCGTGGTCGAGGGCATCGCCGCCCTCGCCGAGCTCTGCTATCCGGAGGTCTTCGCCGGGGCCGGCCCGGTCGAGGCCTGGCGCCCGTTGGCGCCGATCGGCCTGGCCGGCTCATCGGATCCCGACGGCCCGGCTTCTCAGCCCTGAGACACTGGCGCCATGCCCTTCCGACGCCGCTTCGACTGCCTCTGGTGCGGGCGGACCTGGGGAACCCGCTCCGACGACGACCTCGAGGGCTGGGCGGCCCTGTGCCCCGACTGCCTGGCCAGGGCCGACGACAACGGCTTCCTGCGTGGCCGGGTGCGTATCGCGCTGCGAGACCGCGCGGCGGCCGCCGAGGCAGTGGCGCGCGCCGCGCGGGCGGCCGCGCCGGGCGACTGGGAGGACTGGTACCTGCGACGGGGACGCTATGCGCGCGGCCCCATCCGCGACGGCCCCTGGACCATGGAGCTCGACGAGGTCACGCGCTGGGTGGATGGCCTGGGCTTGACGGGCACCCTGGTCGAGCTGGGTGCCGGCATGGGCTGGTGGAGCGCGCTGCTCGCGGAGAAGGGCGAGCTGTGGGTCTACGACGCGGACGGAGCCTCGCTCGATGCGGCTCGCACGCGGCTGATGGCCCACGGCCTGCTGGCCCACCTGCACGAGCGCGATCCCATGGCCAGGCCGGACAAGGCGGTCGACGTCGTCTTCGCGGCCTACTTCCTGGGAGCCGCCAGCTCCGACGAGGCCCTCGACGCACGGCTGTCCCGGATCACCGACTGGCTCAAGCCCGGAGGCTCGTTCGTCTTCGTCGAGGCGCAGGGAGGCACCACCGTCGATGGCCCCGGCGGGCGCATGCGCACGTTCGAGGCGGAGGCGCTGGGTGGGCACCTCGTGGCCCAGGGCTTCGGTCCCGTCGAGATCGGTCGGACGCCGGGAGCGTTCGTCTATGGCGAGGCCCTGACGCCGACCTGACCCGCCACTCGGTCCCTCGGCCCGCCACCCGGTCCTTCGGCCCGCCACCCGGTCCTTCGGCCCGCCACCTAGACTCAAGCCATGAACGACACTCGCACGCTCATCGGCCCGCTCGGCATCTGGGGCCTCGTGGCCGCTCTGCCCGCGGACCAGGCACGCTCGGCCGCGGCCCGCGCCGCCGAGCTCGGCTATGGGGCGCTGTGGGTGGGGGAGGGCACCGGCCGCGACCCGTTCGCCCAGCTCGCCGCGGTCGCTGAGGTCGCGGGCTCGATGGCCCTGGGCACCTGCATCGTCAACATCTTCGGACGCGACGCGATGGCCAGCCGCATGGGCGCGATGACGCTGCACGAGCTGACCGCGGGCCGCTTCGCGCTCGGCCTTGGCGTCTCCCACGTGCACCTGGTGCAGAAGCTGCGCGGCCACGCCTACGAGAAGCCGCTCACGCGCATGCGCGAGTACCTCGAGGCCTACCGGCAGCTGCCCTACCGAGGGCCGGTCATCGCAGGGCCCGACGGCGCTCCGGGCGAGCCGCCGGTGCTCATCGCGGCCCTCGGGCCGCGCATGCTCGAGCTGGCCGCCAGCGCGACCGATGGCACGCTGCCCTTCTTCGTCAGCGCCGAGCGGGTCGCCTGGATGCGCAGCCTGCTCGATGGCGCCGCTCCGGCCGGTCGCCCGCGGCCGCTCATCGCCACCGCCCTGGCCGTGGCCGTCGGGGACGAGGCGGCCAGCCGAGCGGCGGCCCGTGCCTGGATGCAGCCGTACGCTCGAGCCGAGAACTACCAACGCAGCCTGGCCGCCCAGGGCTTCGGGCCCGACGACTGGGCGCCGCCCTACTCGGACCGCCTCATCGATGCCGTCGTGGCCTGGGGCTCGCCCGAGCAGGTCCGCCAGCGCATCGCGCACTTCCACGCGGCCGGCGCCGACCACGTGGCCATCCTGCCGCTGGCGGTCGATGGCGCTGACTCCTCGCTCGCGACGGTGGAGGCCCTGGCGCCTGCGTCGTAGGGTCCGGCGCCGCCTATACTCGCGAGCGTGTCACCACTGAAGGAAGCGA
>JBFLKP010000175.1:0-25914 GCA_040883225.1 Candidatus Limnocylindrales bacterium
CGGAGATGGACGCCCGGATCCGACCGGCGTGGTCAAGGGCTGGTCGGTCGATCGCGCCGGCGCCATCCTCGTGGAAGGCGGCATCGACCGCTTCTACATCGCCGCCGGTGGTGACGTGCTCGTCCGTGGCGGACAGGACCGGGGCCTGCCCTGGAAGGTCGGTGTGGTGCACCCGTTCGCACCGGACGCGGTCGCGCTGGTGCTCCAGGCGAACGACCTGGCCGTGGCCACGTCGGGCACCACCGAGCGCGGTTACCACATCCTCGATCCGCTTGCGGGTCAGGCCGCCCATGAGCTGCTGACGGTGACCGTCGTCGGGCCCGACCTGGCGCGTGCTGACGCCTACGCCACGGCGGCCTTCGCCATGGGCCTCGCGGGACTGCGCTGGATCGACGCGCTGCCCGGCTACGACGCTGCCGGCATCACCCACGACGCAAGGCTGATCACCACCCGCGGCCTCGATCGACTGCGCCCCTGACCATCAGCGCTCCGCCGGAGAGCCCAGGGCATCCACGGCGCGAGCCCAGTCGCCCGGCAGGTCCACGCCCGGCCGCGACATCAAGCGCAGGAAGAGGTCGGAGGCGGTGCCCGCGACGTGCGCGGGGGGCTCGCCCTGACCGAAGCGCCAGCTCCGATCGAGGTCGGTGGCGCTCATTTCCAGGGCCTGGACCGTGCCCAGCCGCGGCAGGTAGAGGTCGCTGAACTCGTCGAGGCCATGGCCGGCCACGATGCTCAGCAGCTCGACCGGCTCGCCCACGGCGCTGTGGGCATCCCAGCGGTGGACACCGGTCTCGATGACCATCCGTCGTGCCCAGAACCCGAGCGAGGGATCGTCGACGAAGGTCCAGACGTGCGCCTCAGGATCGGCCATGGCCAGCCCGTGGAGCATGCGCGCCAGCTGCTCCGCGGCCCACTCGAAGGGGTCCACGTCGGCGGGCAGCTCGGGGCCGCTGATGCGCTCGCTGGGCAACTCCTCGCAGACGGCAGCAGTGCGGCCGTGGACCTCCGCGGTGTGGACGACGAGGTCGCGCAGCGTCCAGCTGGGGTACTGGGGCACGATCCGGTCCGGCAGCTGGCGGCCCAGCTCGATGAGCCTGAAGCCCTCGTACTCGATGGCGACGAGATCGCGCTCGATATTCATGGCGCGAGTCTAGGGCCACCCATCTCCCGGGCGCGCCAGCAGCACGGCCTCGGCCTCGAGGAAGACCCCGTTCATGGCCGCGGTCTCGTGGTAGGTCATGAACAGCCGCTCCACCGGCACGTCCGCGCGGACCAGCACGTGGGACCAGCCAGGCTGGCCGCTCTCGTAGTGGCTGCGCGCAACGGCTTCGTCGAACGAGGTCGAGACGAACGTCCGGCCCCCTCGATCCTCGAGCTCGCCCTCGATCGAGGCGCCCCGCCAGACGGTGACCTCTCGCTGGCCGAGGCGCTCGAAGAGGGCGCGGAGGAAGGCCAGTCGGCTGATCACGTGCTCGGCACGGCGCTCGCGCGACCAGGTGCCTTCGAGCGTGGCCGGATCGCGCACGATGGGCCCGCGATAGGCCGACAAGCCGAGCTCGGCGAGCACGATGCGGTGGCCCTTCACGAGCTCGCCCGACCTGGGGTTGCTGACGAAGACGCGGGTCAGCTCGGCCTCCATGTCCCAGACGTGCCGTGCCCTCAGCCAGGTTTCGAGGTCGGCGGCCACCTCCGGATCGCCCCGGCGTGTCGACGGGTCCGGCAGCGCGCGACCACCGACGAAGAAGCGCGAGTGGGCAGCCAGCCAGTCGGAGGCCTCGCCCTGGCGCTCGGCGATGCGGTCCTCGCTCCGCCGGCGCTCGGCCTCGCTCGCGTCGATCGACCGTTCGTGGTCGAAGCGTTCGATGGCCGCCTCCATCTCGGCTACCTGGTCCTCGTCCGCCCGCGTCCCGCCGCGCTCGAACTGGAAGCGGTCGACGTGCTCGAGCGGGATCTCCCACGTGGCGCCGGCGTCCTCGAAGTCCTCGACGCGCACGACCACGAAGCCGGTCGCAGGCCGGACCTCGACGACCGACACCGGCGTCCGACGTGGGTCGAGCAGGCGTCCACGGACACCGGGCACGAGGTGGGGGAGGGCTCCAGGCTCGAACTCGTCATCGGATCTGGGGCGAGCCGACGAGCGATAGACGGACATCGTCGCCGAGTCTAGGCCGACGAACGGTCGATCGACATCGTCGTCGAGGCTAGGCCGGTACGCCTTTTCGCCAGCGCGCTCCAACGGAACAGGTTGGTCAACGGTGCACCGCATCGACACTTGCGTGGACGACTGAGGCCGACGATGCCGGCATTGGCGGCGTCGTACGCGTAGAGGCGTCCGAGGCTCGCGTCGCTGCCGGAGCCGTCGATGATGCGGTAGTCGACCGCAGCGCCTTCATCGGTCGCCGGCGGCTTACGTGGGACGAAGCTGCCATCCCACTTGCCCGCGACGTAGCGCCATCGCCCAGTCCGCGCATGGGCACCAAGCAGGTGGCCCTCCGGATCCTGCGTGATCGCCACTTGGCAGAGGACGCCATGCAGGCTTGACCTTGTGGCCAGATGTCGCTGCTATCGACGGTAGGCACGCTCGTAGCCGCTTGAGCTGTGTGTCGCGATCGCGTCGTGAACAGTGCTGAGCGTGCGCGGGCATATCCGCGGCAGGTTCGGCGTCGGCGGCGACCGATTCCTGCGACGAGCGTCGGCTCGGGCGACAGGTGTCCACAAGAGACGGCCGGATCGGACGCCGGCGTCGGCTCGGGCGACAGGTGTCCACAAGAGTCGGCGGGATCGGACGCCGGCGTCGGCTCGGCCGACATGTGGCCACAAGTCGATGACCCGCACACGTGGCGACCGTGCCAAGGTGGCCGCCTAGACTGAGCCGACCAGATGCCCGTGCCCAGGAGCCCGACCATGCCCCACTTCCAGCCCTTCGTGATGGAACAGATGATGTCCGAGTGGGAGAACCGCGTGGACGTCAACCTCTCCGAGAGCGGCGTCCATCCGATGACGCTGGGCGAGCTCCTGGCGATGGATGGTCGCGAGCCCAACGACCTTGCCGACATCGGCCAGTTCTACCCCCAGGCCAACGGCACACCGGAGCTGCGCGAGCGCATCGCTGCGCTCTACGGCGGTGCGACCAAGGACGACGTGCTGGTCACGGTCGGCGCGGCCGAGGCCAACTATCTCGCGGTCACGACCTTCCTCGAGCCGGGCGACGAGGTCGTGCTGGTGCTGCCCAATTACATGCAGATCTGGGGTGTGGCGACGAACCGGGGTTGCCGCGTCAAGGAGGTCTACCTCGACGTCGACGACGACTGGTCGCTCGACGCGGCAGCGCTCGAGGCGGCCGTCACGCCGGACACGAAGATGATCGTCGTGGTCAACCCCAACAACCCCACCGGCAGGGTCATGAGCGAGGCCGAGATGGACGCGGTCGTGGCCGCGGCCGAGCGCGTCGGGGCCTGGTTGCTGGCCGACGAGGTCTACCGTGGCGCCGAGCGCGAGAGGGATGAGACACCCTCGTTCTTCGGGCGCTACGACAAGGTCTTGGCGCAGGGCTCGATGAGCAAGGCCTACGGGCTACCGGGCCTGCGCGTGGGCTGGACGGTCGGTCCGGCCGATGCCGTCGCCGAGATGTGGCGCCGCCACGAATACACGACGATCGCGCTCTCGATGCTCTCGGACCACCTCACGACCACCGCGCTGTCACCGACCGTGCGGCCGCAGATCCTGGCCCGGACCCGCATGCTGCTCAAGGGCGGCTACGGCCTCCTCGGAGAGTGGCTCAGCGAGCAGGGTGACGTCTTCACCGGCACCCCGCCGGACGCTGCCGCCATCACCTTCCTGAAGTACGAGCTCGATATCAACTCGACCGCGTGGATGGAGCAGCTGCGCGACGAGTCGGGCCTGCTCATCGTGCCCGGCGACCACTTCGGCCTGGACCGGCACATCCGGCTCAGCTTCGCGGTGCCCGAGCCCGACCTCGTCGACGGCCTGGGCCGAGTCGGTGCCTCGGTGAAGAAGCTCCGCGGCTGACGCCTCGTGGCGTCAGCCGCGCTGGCGGCGGTAGCGCCGGATGAGCGCGTTCGTCGAGGAGTCGTGCTCGAGGTCTGGCTCCTCATCGGCCATCAGCTCGGTGGCCACCTGCCTGGCCAGCACCTTGCCCAGCTCCACGCCCCACTGGTCGAAGGAGTCGATGTCCCAGATCACGCCCTGCGTGAACACCGTGTGCTCGTAGAGCGCCACCAGCCGCCCGAGCACCGCCGGCGTGAGACGCTCGGCGAGGATCGTGTTCGACGGCCGGTCGCCCTCGAACGTGCGGTGCGGCACGAGAGCCTCGGCCGTACCCTCGGCGCGAACCTCTTCCGCGGTCTTGCCGAAGGCCAGCGCCTCGGCCTGGGCGAAGACGTTGGCGTTGAGCAGGTCGTGGTGGTCGGCGAGGGGGTTCAGTGACTGGCTGAAAGCGATGAAGTCGACCGCCACCTGCCGCGTGCCCTGGTGGATGAGCTGGTAGAAGGAGTGCTGGCCGTTGGTGCCGGGCTCGCCCCAGTAGACCGGCCCGGTCGCGTAGTCCACGCGGCGCCCGTCGCGCGTGACCGACTTGCCGTTGGACTCCATCGTCAGCTGCTGTAGATAGGCCGGGAAGCGCTTGAGGTACTGGTCGTAGGGCAGCACCGCGATCGTCTCGGTGCCGCGGAAGTTCGTCTGCCACACGCTGAGCAACCCCATCAGGACCGGCATGTTGCGCTCGAAGGGCGCGTCCCGGAAGTGCTCGTCCATCTCGTGGAATCCGGCCAGGAGCTCGCCGAAGCGTTCGGGGCCGATGGCGATCATCGTCGAGAGCCCGATGGCCGAGGTCATCGAGTAGCGTCCGCCGACCCAGTCCCAGAAGCCGAACATGTTGCCCGTGTCGATGCCGAAGGCGGCGACCTCCTCGGCGTTGGTGGAGACGGCCACGAAGTGCCGGGCCACGGCCAGGGGCTCGCCCAGGCCGTCGATCAGCCACTCGCGTGCCGAGCGGGCGTTGCGGATGGTCTCGAGCGTGGTGAACGTCTTCGAGGCCACGATGAAGAGGGTCTCGGCCGGGTCGAGGTCGCGGGTGGCCTCGGCGATGTCGGTGCCGTCGACGTTGGAGACGAAGCGGAACGTCAGGTCGCGGCTGCTGTAGTGGCGCAGGGCCTCATCGGCCATGACCGGACCCAGGTCGGAGCCGCCGATGCCGATGTTGACGATGGTGCGGAAGCGCTTTCCGGTGTGGCCCAGCCAGCGGCCCTCGCGCACCTCGGTGGCGAAGGCGGCCATGCGGTCGAGGACCTCGTGCACCGCCGGCACCACGTCCTCGCCGTCCACGCGGACCTCGGCATCCCGCGGAGCGCGGAGGGCGGTGTGCAGCACCGCGCGGTCCTCGGTCACGTTGATGCGCTCGCCGCTGAACATGGCTTCGATACGCGCACGCAGCCCGACCTCGTCGGCCAGCGCGACCAGCAGGCGCAGCGTCTCGTCGGTGACCTGGTTCTTGGAGTAGTCGAGGTAGAGCCCGGCGGCTTCGAGGGCCAGCCGCTCGCCGCGCTCGGGGTCATCGGCGAAGAGCTCGCGCAGGTCCGTGCCGGCCATCGCGTCTCGGTGGGCCTCGAGCGCGCGCCAGGCGGCGCGGTCGCGGAGTGGTGCGGGGGTGATCTTCTGACTCATCGTCGTCCTCCTTGCGCCAGCAGCCTGACACAGGCAGCGCGCGGACGATGCCGTCGCCGGCCGCTACCCGGAGGCGGGAATGAGCATCTCCGAATCCGCGCGCACCACCGCCTCGATCGGGGCCTTGGCGGCCTCCTCGGCCTGCTCCGCGACCGACGCGCCGTCGTCCTGGGCGTCCTCTGCCTCGCGCCTGGCCCGGATCTCGTCGGGGTCGACCTCGCCGGCCAGCTCCCAGCGCATCTCCTGGAAGCGCTCGGCGCTAGCGTGGTAATGCTCGTCCACATCGGCCCAGCGCGACACGCACTCGATCGCCGCGTCGCGATAGGCCCGCCACGCTCGGATCAGCGTCATCTCGACGCTCGGCTCAGCGTCCCTCGGGATGAGCGCGAGGCCGATGGCGGCGAGACCACGCCGGAGCGGAGCGAGGCTCGAGTCGAACAGCTCGACGAGCCCTTGGGGGATGCCGGTTCGGCTGTCCCGCGGCCGAGCCACCAGCCCGTTGCTGTAGGCCGAGACGTCGGACGGGCTCAAGCCGGGAACGTCCGGGATCCAGAAGTCGCACGATGCGATGCCCTTCTCGACGGCCTCGCGCGCGTCGTCGACCTGCTCCGAGGTCCAGAGGCGCAGCTCGGCCAGCTCGTCGTCGCTCAACCTGGCCATGACCTCGACCGAGGCACGCCTGGACGCATCGAGCCGACGGGTAGCCACGGACTCGACGTAGTCGATGGCCGCGGCGCGCAGCTTCTCCTGCGGGGGACGCAGCGCATCGAGGGCCGTGACCGCGAGTCGCCGCGCCTGGGCCGTGGCGAGGTCCAGTTGCTTGAGCTCTTCGTCCACCTGACACTCCTGGTCGGACCGGCGTGGATCGGTCAGAAGAAGTATCCGGTCGGGCTGGGTGGCGTCCAACGAGACCATCGGACCATGACCGGTCCCGCACCTGCCGACAGCTACACGAGCAGGCTGGCGAGGAGGACCACCATCGAGGCCACGCAGACGGCCACGCGCAGGTGGTTGCCGCGCGTCCAGCGGCGCTGGTACTCGTCCCAGGTCCTGCCGCCAACGGGAGTGGAGGGGTCGACCGCCGCGAGGCGGTCGTTGAGGGGCACGTTGTAGGCGGCGGTGACGACGATGCTCGAGAGGTAAAGCGAGGCGCCGATGATGGAGAGCACGGAGCGGGCACCGGCGAAGTCCACGAGAGCCAGCCCGTAGAGGAGGATGCCGAGTACCGCCGTGCCGAAGAACAGGCTCATGAACGCCGGCCGCACGGCTTCGACGTTCACCGCCTGCATCGCGCTCGCGGCCCGCGCCGGTGGCAGGCGTCGCAGCGCGTTCATGGTGAAGGTGGAGAAGGTGAAGTAGATGCCCCCGTTGAGGCCGGCCCCGACGATCGCGAGGCTCGTGAGCAGGAGGGGTAGATCGATGTCGTTCATGCGTCGGATGCTGACGCCAACGCCATCCTTGTGGAATGGTCCACACGCTCAGAAACATACGCTATCGTCTACGACGTCCGGCGACGACACGTGCCGCCCATGGTCCTAGACTGGATCACGTGAGCGCCGCAGCCGACCCCATCGACGTCGCCGCCGAGGTCCGGGCGGCCGAGGAGCGAGCCCGGCCATATCTGCTGACGACGCCGGTGGTGCCTTCGACCGGGCTGAGTGCCGCGGTGGGCTCGCCGGTCGTGCTCAAGTGCGAGAATCTGCAGCACACGGGATCGTTCAAGGCGCGCGGCGCGGTCAACAAGCTCCTCTCGCTCTCGTCGGAAGAGCTGGAACGCGGTGTGATCACCGCTTCGACCGGCAATCACGGCGCCGCGGTGGCCTATGCCGGCAGCATCGTCGGCGTGGCCCCGACGGTGGTCGTGCCCGACGACGCGAACCCCTCCAAGCTGGCCGCCATCGAGCGGCTGGGCGGTCGCATCGAGGTCCTCGGCAGCGACTCCGTCGAGAGCGAGCTCGGTGCCCGGC
The DNA here is from genome assembly GCA_040883225.1 of Candidatus Limnocylindrales bacterium. Taxonomy (GTDB): domain Bacteria; phylum Chloroflexota; class Limnocylindria; order Limnocylindrales; family CSP1-4; genus JAFMJV01. The sequence goes on from JBFLKP010000175.1 coordinate 7,650, forward strand.
GCGCGGCCGATGAGCGGGGGATGACGTTCATCTCGCCCTACAACGATCGGGCCATCATCGGTGGGCAGGGCACGCTTGGGCTCGAGCTCTTGGAGCAGGTCGATGACCTCTCGTCGGTCTTCGTGGCCGTGGGCGGCGGCGGGCTCTCGAGCGGGGTCGCCGGCATCGTCAAGGCGCGTTCGCCCGAGACCCGCGTGATCGGCTGTTCACCCGCGAACTCGGCGGTGATGTACCACTCGTTGCGTGCGGGCCGGATCCTCGACATGCCCTCGGACCCGACGCTCAGCGACGGCACCGCCGGCGGGGTGGAGCCGGGCGCCATCACTTTCGACCTGCTCGAGGCGCTGCTCGACGACTTCGTGACCGTGGAGGAAGCGGCCATCCGCGAGGCCTTCCTCGAGCTCATCGAGGTCGAGCACCTGCTGGTCGAGGGCTCCGCGGCCATGGCCTACGCCGCGGCCAGGGGCCATGCCCGCGCGACCGGCGGCACGACCGCCGTGATCCTCTGCGGCGGCAACGTCGGTGTCGAGAAGCTGCGGCTGATCCTGGCCTGATCCCCGTCGTCGAGCGCTCCCAGATCGAGTGGGCGCTGGCGGGTTGCCGCTAGGCCTCGTCTGGTCCCGGCGCGGACGCCTCCTCGCCCTCGCCCTCGTCGTCAACGTCGCCCTCATCCTCGTCTTCGTCCTCACGGCTCGACCGTCGGAGCGGCGGGATGAGCAGGAACGTGATGACCAGGCCGAACGCGACGAGCGCGAGGAACGGCAAGGTGATGAAGCCGAACTCCTCGAACCACTTCTGGGTGCAGGGAATGCCGGACGAGCAGGCCCCATAGTCGAGCTCGGGGAAGCGCTCCAGGAACCAGTGGTAGGTGGCGATGGCCGCCCCCACGGCCGCGAGCGGGATGGCGTAGACGCGTACGCCGATGTCGCGGCGGAAGATGGCGATGCCGAGGATCAGCACCAGCGGATACATCGCGATGCGCTGGTACCAGCACAGCGTGCAGGGGATGTAGTTGGCGCTCTCGCTGAAGTAGAGGCTGCCGGCCGCAGCGAGCAATGCCACGCCCCACGCGGCCGTCAGCGCGAACGGCGTCAGGCGCTCGCGGATGCCCGCCCAGCCCACGGCGACGCTATCCGCGAAGAACGAGGCCAGGGCCATCAGCGCGAACCACGCCAGGACCACGATGCCGACGAGGGCCAGCAGGCCGTAGATGCTGATGACGGTGGTGACGTCCACTTAGGCCAGGGCCTCCGCATGGAACGGTCGCGATGCGCGGTTCATCCGCGCATCATGCCCCAAGTCAGGCGAGGGGTCGTCAGCCGGCCCAGAGCGCTTCCACCGAGAGGTAGCGTTCGCCGCTGTCGTAGTTGAAGGCCAGCACCCGCGAGCCGTCGGGGATCTGCTCGCGGAGCTGGGCCACGGCCGACAGCGAGGCACCCGAGCTGATGCCGATGAGGACCCCCTCCTCGCGGGCCGAGCGACGCGCGTACTCCATGGCGTCCTCCGGCGCCACCTGCACGATGCCGTCGAAGAGCTCCGGGCGCGTGACCTCTGGCACGAACCCCGCGCCGATGCCCTGGATGGGGTGAGGCGAGTGTTCGCCACCCGAGAGCACGGGTGAGAGCGTGGGCTCCACGGCGTAGACCTGGAGGCCTGGCCAATGCGGCTTGAGGACCTCGGCGCAGCCGGTGATGTGGCCACCGGTGCCGACGCCGGTCACGAGGTAGTCCAGGCCTTCGGGGAAGTCGGCCACGATCTCCGCTGCGGTCGTGCGGCGATGGACGTCGGGGTTGGCCGGGTTCGCGAACTGCGACGGGATCCACGTGTCAGGCAGCTCTGCCGCGATCTCGTCGGCGCGGGCCATGGAACCCTTGATGCCCAGCTCTCGTGGCGTCAGCTCGAGCTCCGCGCCATAGCCGATCATGACCTTGCGGCGCTCGATCGAGAACGAGTCGGGCATGACCAGGATGAGACGGTAGCCCTTCACCGCGCAGACCATGGCCAGGCCCACGCCGGTGTTGCCCGAGGTCGGTTCGACGATCACGGTGCCGGGCTCGAGCACGCCGCGCCGCTCTGCGTCCTCGATCATGGAGAGTGCGATGCGGTCCTTGATGCTGCCGCCGGGGTTGGCCCGCTCCAGCTTGGTCCAGACCTCGATGCGCTCGTCGAAGAGGCGGTTGACGCGGACATGCGGCGTGTCGCCGATGGTGCCGAGGATGGAATCGAAGCGCATGAGGTCCTCCTGCTAGATGACGAAGTCGAAGTCGTCGAAGCGGCCCTGGTGCGGGCGCACGCGGTGGTCGGCGGTCTGGTACACGAGTGAGCCGGGCGGCACGCTCCGGGTGAGGAAGACGTTGCCGCCGATGACGCTATCGGCGCCGACGGTGGTGTCACCGCCGAGGACGGTGGCGTTGGCGTAGATGACCACGCGGTCGCCGATGGTGGGGTGTCGCTTGGTCCCGGCGTTGTCCTTCGAGACCGAGAGGGCGCCCAGCGTCACGCCCTGGTAGAGCTTGACCTCGTCGCCGATGACCGTGGTCTCGCCGATGACGATGCCGGTCGCGTGGTCGATACAGAAGGACCGGCCGATGGTGGCCGCGGGGTGGATGTCCACGCCGGAGCGCGAGTGGGCGAGCTCGGCCATCAGGCGCGGCACGATGGGCACCCCGATCCCGTGGACGGCATGCGCCAGCCGGTGCGCCGCGATGGCCAGGAAGCCGGGATAGGCGGCGATGACCTCGTCGAGCGTCTCGGCCGCCGGGTCGCCCGCCAGGATGGCCTGCGCATCGAGCAGGCTGCGAGCGTGGACCTCGGACAGGCTCGCCAGCAGGGCCCGCGCCAGATCCTCCTCCGGCTCGTCGGCAAGGGGAGCGGCGACGCTTGCGAAGTCGCGACAGGCCACATCGATGCGCCCGGCCAGGTCCTCGGCATCACGCGCCGGGAGCGTGGCCAGCTGCGGGAAGAGGCAGCCGATGAGCTCGTCGAAGACCCTCGCCACGTTGCGCTTGAGCGGGAACGGGTGGCCCTGCTCGAGGACCTGGCGGGCGACGGCAGCGGAGTCCGCCCTGGTTTCGGTCATGCGCTCTTGGTTCCTCTGGGACGGTCGGGGAGGGGCCACGCTAGCTCAGCCGGTGACCGACGTCCAATCGACGATGGCTCCCCGCGTGATCGACGCCGTCGTTCGGGTCGGCCGAAGGGTCCGCATGGCCCGTGCCCGGCACGACGCTCGGCTGTGCGAAACCTCGATGAGACTGAGTATCATTCACTGTGAAACGCAAGAGCATCCCCTCCGGACTGGAGATCGACGTGCCCGAGACCGCTCCCACCATCCTCATCGTCGGCGGAGTCGCCGGTGGTGCCTCCGCCGCAGCCCGCGCGCGACGGATGAACGAGGAGGCCCGCATCATCATCTTCGAGCGGGATTCGTATGTGTCCTTCGCCAACTGTGGCCTGCCCTACTACCTCGGCGGCGAGATCACGGACCGCGACGCCTTGCTCATCGCCAAGCCCGCGCTCTTCAAGCGCCGCTTCGACATCGAGGTGCGCACGCGCCACCTGGTCACGGGCATCGACCGCGGGACCAAGAGCCTGACGGTCACCGACCTCGACGCCGAGTCGAGCTACGAGATGGGCTACGACAAGCTCATCCTCGCGCCCGGCGCCGACCCCATCGTGCCGCCCATCCCGGGCGCCGAGGCCGCGGGCGTCTACACCCTGCGCAACCTCGAGGACACCGACCGCATCGCCGAGGCCATGCCCGACGCCCAGCGCGCCGTGGTCGTGGGTGGCGGCTACATCGGCTTGGAGTCGGCCGAGCAGTTCCGCCGGCGAGGGCTGGACGTGGCGCTGGTCGAGATGCAGCCGCAGGTGCTGCCGATGCACGATCCCGAGATGGTCGAGCCGCTCCACCGCCAGCTCGAGTTCAACGGCGTACGCCTCGAGCTGGGCAACGGCATCGCCGCCATCGAGGAGCAGCACGGCCGAGCCACGGCCGCGGTCCTGGCCGACGGGACGAGGCTGCCTGCCGACCTCGTCCTTCTGGGTATCGGTGTCCGGCCCAACGTCGACTTGGCCACCGAGGCCGGCATCGAGCTGGGGGAGAGTCGCGGGATCGCCACGGACGCGCTCATGCGCACGAGCGATCCCGACGTCTATGCCGTCGGCGACGCGGCCGAATACACCTATGGCCCCACGGGCGCCAAGCTGCGCGTGCCCCTGGCCGGCCCCGCCAACCGCACCGGCCGCCTCGCCGGTGAGCATGCGGCGACCGGCTCGTCGCGCGAGGCACCGGCCGCCTGGGGCACCAGCATCGTGCGTGTCTTCGGCACCGCCGCGGGCATGACCGGCCTCTCGCTGAAGGCCGCGCGAGCAGCCGGCTACGAGGCCGTGGCCACGCACATCATCGCCAACAACCACGCCGGCTACTACCCCGGGGCCCAGGCCATGATCGTCAAGCTCGTCTTCGAGGAGGGCACGGGCAAGGTCCTCGGCGTGCAGGCCACCGGCGGTGAAGGCGTCGACAAGCGCCTCGATGTGGCCTCGACGCTGCTGCACTTCGGCGGCACCGTCCATGACCTCGCCGAGCTCGACCTGGCCTACGCGCCGCCGTTCGGCTCGGCCAAGGACCCGCTCCACATGGCGGCGTTCGCGGCACAGAACCACCTCGACGGCCTGGCCCCGGTGGTGCAGCCCGACATCGACCTCTGCCCCTACCAGACGCTCGACGTTCGCTCGGCGGCCGAGGTCGAGGCGCTGCCCCTAGCCGACTGCGACGACATCATCAACATCCCCCTGGACAAGCTGCGCGACCGCATCGACGAGCTCGACCCGTCGCTGCCGACGATCGTGGCCTGCCGCTCCGGTCTGCGCTCCTACGTGGCCACGCGCATCCTCAAGCAGCACGGCTTCGGGGAGGTCTACAACCTCTCGGGTGCCACGGCCATGCGCGAGTTCGCCCTGAACCGCCGCCTGCCCGCGGCGTACACCACGACTGCCTCGGGCGTGCCGAAGCCGGACGCCATCATGATCGACTAGGAGGCCGACGTCCTACGATGGGCTCGTGAGCGATCAGCCTAGGGACGTCGTCGCCGTCATCCCCGCCTACCAGGCGGCTCGGACCCTCGAGGTCGTCGTGCACGCGACCGTGAAGCACCTGCCCGTGATCGTCGTCGACGACGGCTCGAGCGACGACACCTCGGAGGTGGCTCGCGCTGCCGGAGCTGACGTCCTGCGGCAGGAGCCCAACCAGGGCAAGGGTGCGGCGCTCCGGCGTGGCTTCGCGCACGCGCTCGACGCCGGGGTCACCGCGGTCCTGACGCTCGACGCCGACGGACAGCACGACCCGGCCTGCGCGCCGGACTTCCTCGCCGCGTGGCGAGAGCGGGGTGCCACGCTCATCATCGGCCGCCGCGATTTCGCGCGGATGCCGCTCAGCCGCCGCCTGGCCAACACGCTTGGGACGCGGGTCTTCAGCTGGGCCGTCGGCCGCCACATCGAGGACAACCAGTCGGGCTATCGGCTCATCGCAACCCCGCTGCTGCCGCACCTCCTGCACAGCGCGGAGGACGGGTTCGAGTTCGAGGTCGAGATGATCACCGACGCCATCCGCGCAGGACTGGCCCTCGACTGGGTCCCGATCCCCACGATCTACGAGGACGCCGGTTCCCACATCTCGCCCGTCTCGCACGTGGTCAACTTCCTGCGCGTGGCACGAGAGGCCCGCCGGGTGGTGGGCACGCCGCTGGACCTGGGTGACGACGTCTAGCGAGGCCCGCATGGGCCGGCGCGAGTTCATCGCGCTCATCTCCATGCTCATGGCCCTCACCGCGCTGGCCATCGACATGATGCTGCCGGCCTTCGGCGAGATCCGGGCCGAGTTCGGGCTCGCGCCCGACTCCAACACCGTCGCGCTCGTGGTCACCGTGTTCTTCCTCGGCATCGGGCTGGGTCAGCTGGTGTGGGGTCCGCTCGCCGACGCGCTCGGACGCAAGTCGATCCTCTACGCCGGGCTGGCCGTCTACATCTTCGGCGCCCTCGGCGGTGCGCTCGCACCGTCGCTCGAGCTGCTGCTGGTCTCGCGCTTCGTGGCCGGACTCGGCGCGGCCGGCGTGCGCGTCATCACGCTGGGGGCGGTCCGCGACCGCTATCGGGGCGACGCCATGGCCAAGACGCTCTCCTACATCATGGCCGTCTTCATCCTCGTGCCCATGCTGGCGCCGAGCCTGGGCTCGGTGGTCCTTCTGGCCGGCAGCTGGCGCTGGGTCTTCGCCTTCTTCGGCATCGCCGGCGTGCTGCTCGCGGTCTGGTCGTTGCGACTACCCGAGTCGCTGCCGCCCGGGCGGCGCATCCCCCTCGACATCGGCAAGCTTGCCGCGGCTGGCCGGTATGTGGTCGGCAGCCGGTTCGCCATGGGCCTGACCCTGGCCCAGACGGCGATCTTCGGCTTCTTCGCCTCGTACCTGGCGACGACGCAGCTGATCATCTCCGACATCTACGATCTGGCCGGCTGGTTCCCCTTCATCTTCGGCGGCCTGGCGCTCTCGTACGGGGCCGCGACCCTCGTCAACCCACGCCTCATCGATCGCTTCGGGCTGCGCCGGATGTTGCGCTACGCGACCGCCGGGCTGGTGTTGACGTCGCTCCTCTTCGCGGCCACCTCCGCCCTCTTCGGGGGCCGCCCGCCGCTGGGCCTGTACCTCGCCACGCTCCTCCCGATCCTGCTGATGCACGCCTGGACCTCGCCCAACCTCAACTCGGCCGCGATGATCCCGATGGGCCGAGTGGCCGGTACCGCAGCCGCGGTCATCGGGGCGGCCACGACCCTTGGCGGCGCAGCCATCGGTGCCGCCGTGGATGGTCGCTACGACGGCACGGTCCTGCCCATGGCCGTGGCGGCGGTGCTCGTGGGCCTGGCCGCCTTCGCGCTCACGCGCTGGTCCGACGCGGTCTGGGAGCGCGACGCCGGCCGGGAGTCGGTCACGCCGGAGGAACGAGCCCAGGCCGAAGGCACCGCCCCGCTCGAGGTGGGCTGAGGCGGCGGATCGCGCCTCCCTGCCGTGCGCGCCGGAGCGGGGCCGATGGGTCTCGGCTCCGGCCTTCTCGCATTGACTCGCACCCCGCACGCGTGCTAGCGTCTGATGAGAATATTCTCAGTAGCGAGAGAATTCTCACACAATGAACGGCTCCGATGCGTGACTACCTGCTGGGCGCGGACTACGGCACCGGCGGTGCCAAGGTCGCGCTCATCGATGCCGCCGGCGAGCAGCTCGGGTATGCCTATGAGGAGTACCCCATCCACACGGACCAGGCCGGCTGGTCCGAGCACGACGCGCCCCGCTACTGGGACGCATTCTGTCGAATGGTTCGAAAGGTCCTCGCCGATACCGGCGTGGACCCGGCCGAGATCCGGGGCGTGGCCACCTCCTCCGCGCTCCCCTCGGTCGTCCTCGTCGATCACGACGGCGCGCCGCTCCCGCGGGCCTACAACCTCATGGACCGTCGGGCCACCGCGGAAGTGGCCTGGGTCACCGAGAACATCGGCGCCGAGCGCATCTTCAAGGTCACGGCCAACCGCCTCGAGGACCATCCCGCGGTGATGAACCTGCTGTGGGAGCGCAACCACCATCCGGAGCGGTTCAAGACCATCGCCAAGGTCCTGACCATCGACGGCTTCATCAACTTCAAGCTCACCGGCCGCTCCACCGCCCACTACAGCGCGGGCCCCTTCTTCGGCGTCTACGACATCCTCGACCAGCGCTTCGACACCGAGCTCCTCGAAGCCATGGAGCTCGACCCGGCCCTGATGCCCGAGCTCTGTCGCTGCGAGGACGTCATCGGCGAGGTCACCAGCGCGGCCGCGGCCGAGTGTGGACTGGCCTCGGGCACGCCCGTCGCCGGTGGCCAGGTCGACTGCAATGCCGGCTGGCTGCAGGGCGGCGCGATCGAGCCGGGCGACATCCAGATGAACCTGGGTACGGCCGGCAACTTCGGCATCATCCACCGCTCGCGCGAGTTCCTCTTCAGCCAGTCGGGCGCGGCGTCGATCAACTTCCCCTACACCGTCGACTCGCACGACACCTACATCACCGTGCCGACCACCACGACCGGCGGGCAGACGCTGCGCTACCTGCGCGACCGGTTCAGCGCCCTCGAGCTGGAGCACGAGGCGGCCGGTGGGCCGGACGTCTACGACGTGCTCAACGAGCAGGCTGCGGCCGTGCCCCCGGGAGCCGAGGGCCTGCTCTTCCTGCCCTATCTGATGGGCGAGCGCACGCCCATCTGGGACGTGAACGCCCGCGGCGTCATCTTCGGGCTCTCGCTCAACCACACCAAGGGTCACGTCGTGCGCGCGGCCATGGAGGGGGTGGCCTTTGCCCTCTACCACTCGTTCGAGACGCTCAGCAGCGCCGGCCTGAGCGTGAACTACCCGCTGGTGCTCAACGAGGGCGGCGCCAAGTCCGTCCTCTGGCGCCGCATCATCACCGACGTCTTCGACGTGGGCACCGTGCTACTCGAACGCCGCACCGGCGCGCCCTATGGCGACGCCATCCTCGCCGGCGTCGCCACCGGCATCTTCCCCGACTTCAGCGTGGCCCGCGGCTGGGCCACCACGATCGAGCCCATGGAGCCCGACCCCGAGGCCCACGCGGCGTACATGGAACGGTTCGCCCTGTTCAAGCAGGTCTACCTGGACCTCAAGGGTGACTTCGTCGAGCTGGCTCGCCTTCGGTCGAGCGGGTCCGCCTGACAGACAGGAGTGAGACGTGGAGCTCGTTAGCAAGCTCAGGCAACGCGCTGCCGACGGTGATCCCATACGGATCGGCATCGTCGGCTGCGGGCAGATGGGCTCGGGCCTGGCGCACGCCATCAACAACGTCGAGGGCATGCGCGTGGCCGCGATCGCGGATCTGGACCCGCAGCGTGGCGTGATGACCTACGGCGAGATGGGACATGACGCGGACGAGCTCGACGTGACGGAGGACCTGGCCACGGCCGAGGACGGGATCCGCGCCGGCCGAGCCGTGGTCACGCCCGACGCCCTGACCATGCCCCAGCTCGAGGGCCTGGAGGCCATCGTCGAGGTCACCGGCGTGCCCGACGTCGGTGCCCGTGTGGCCCACGACGCGATCATGAACCGGAAGCCCGTGATCATGATGAACGTCGAGACCGACATCACCATCGGCGTCTACCTCGATCGCCTCGCGCGGCAGATGGGCTCGGTCTACACCGTGGCCTCGGGTGACGAGCCGGGCGTGCTCAAGATGCTCTGGGAGCAGGCGCTGCTCATGGGCTTCGAGGTCGTGACCCTCGGCAAAGGCAAGAACAACACCATCGACCTGGCCGCGACCCCCGAGGCCTGCGTGGCCGAGGCCGCGACCAAGGGCATGAACCCCAAGATGCTCAGCGCCTTCAAGGACGGCACCAAGACGATGGTGGAGATGGCCGCGGTCTCGAACGCCACTGGGCTGGTGCCGGACGTGCCCGGCATGCACGGACCGTTCGTCGAGCACGACGACCTGGTCACGACCTTCATCCCGCAGACGGACGGCGGCATCCTCTCGCGGTCGGGCCGCGTGGACTACTCCACCGGCCCCATCGCGCCGGGCGTCTTCGCGGTCGTGCGCTCGTACGACAAGCGGATCCGCAAGGAGATGAAGTTCATCACCTATGCCGACGGGCCCTACTACCTGCACTTCCGCCCGTACCACCTGTGTGACCTCGAGACCCCGCAGTCGGTCGCCGAGGCCGTGCTGCTCGACGAGGTCACGGTCACGCCCGAGCAGATGCACAGCGAGGTCGTGTGCACGGCCAAGCGCGACCTCGAACCGGGGGCCACGCTCGACGGCATCGGCGGGCCCGACTGGTACGGGGTGCTCATGACCTACCCGGAGGCCCGGGCGATGCGGGCCGTGCCCATCGGCATCGGCGCGAAGGCGGTGGTCAAGCGTCCCATCGCCAAGGGCGCGACCATCACCGAGGATGACGTGGCCGTCGACGAGTCGACCTTCGTGGCCCGCCTGCGGCGGCTGCAGGAAGCGCTCTACGGATGAGCGCGACCGGTACCCCGGAGCTGCGCTCCAGGCCGGAGGCGCCGCTGCCGTTCCTCGACAACGGCATCGCCCAGATCGCCTTCGTGGTGGAGGACCTCGACAGGACCGTCGAGATGTACCACCGCACGTTCGGCATCGGTGGCTGGCACTTCTACACCTATGGCACCGGCCTGTGCAAGCAGATGTCCTACTACGGCCAGCCGTGTGAGTACCGCATGCGCGTGGCGCTGTCGTACTTCGGGCCCACGCGCGTCGAGCTCATCGAGATGGTCGAGGGGCCCACGGTCTACGCCGACTTCGTCGAGCAGCACGGCTTCGGCGTCCAGCACCTGGGCGTGCTCGTCGAGGACATGGGCGAAGCCATCGCCCAGGCCGAGGCGGCGGGCTTCCGGATGATCATGGACGGCTCGGGCTTCGGGCCCGACGGCGACGGCCACTACGCCTACATCGACACCGAGGCGGTGTACGGCGTGACGCTCGAGCTCATCCAGCGGCCGGCGCGCCGCCACCCACCCGAGAAGGTCTACCCGCCGGAGGACTGACAGGCAGTCCCGGGCGGCAACGGAGGAGGGAGCCCCGATGTCGACCACACGGACCCCGTTCAAGTACAGCTACTTCCAGCTCACGTTCGGGCAGGAAGAGGCCTACCAGCAGCCCCACGTGACCTACGAGCGGCTCACGCGCTGTGGCTACGACGCCATCGAGATCTGTCCGCCGAAGGGCCGCTACGGGCTGGGGGTCTCGATGGAGGACTACCTCGCGAGGCACAAGCAGCTGAAGGCCGACTTCGGCCTGGAGGTCTCCAACGTCAACGAGTGCTGGGGCGAGATGTGGGACCCCTATTCGCCCGACTACAAGACGCTGACCGAGCCGGTGACGGCCGAGCTGGCCGTGAGCGAGACGAAGGAGACCATCGACTTCGCAGCCGAGCTGGGCGCGAGATCGGTGACCCTGGCCACGGCCGTCCACGCCCCCATCACCGCCGACAACGTGGACGACGCCACGTCCGTGGCCGTCGAGTCGCTGCAACGCATGAGCGACCATGCCAGGACGCGGGGCATGAAGCTCGTCTTCGAGGCCACGAACCACCTCGAGATGGGCAAGTTCGTCAACACCGCCTCCAACCACAAGCGTGTCATCGAGCTCACCGGCTGCGACAACATCGGGATCCAGCTCGACTTCTTCCACGTCAATCTCGAGGAGCTGGGCTCGTACGAGGCCGTGATGGACGCGCAGCCCTACCTCTGGCACGGCCACTTCCGCGACTCGAACTCGCTCACGCCGGGCTACGGCAAGACCGACTGGAGCGCGGTCATGCGGGCGCTCATCAAGACCGGCTACGAGGGCTACTGCACGATCGAGAGCGCGCCCATGGTGCCCTCCTCGGACCGCTCTGCCGAGGACGGCATCGCCGTGCTCAAGCTGGCCGAGCGCATCGCCGAGTGGCAGCTCAGCCCCGAGTACCCCAACGGCTATGCCATCCCCGGCGCAGGCTGGTAGCGGCGAAGGTGCATTCGGTTGCATCAGCGGTTGACTCGGCGTCCGGGACCATGCTAGCCTGCCTGAGAATATTCTCAGCAGTGGGAATTCTTTCAGCCTGATGGCAACCAAGCCGACGAACGAGGAGCTGCGCTTGCTGGTCAAGGTGGCCCGCTTCTACTACGAGGACGGGCTCAACCAGGACGCCATCACCGAGCGCCTGGGGCTCTCGCGATCGAAGGTCTCCCGGCTCATGGCCCAGGCACGCGAGCAAGGCGTGGTCCAGATCACCGTGGTCGAACCGGACGACCTCTTCCTCGACATGGAGAGCGAGCTGCAGAGCCGCTTCGGCCTGCAGGAAGCGCTCGTGGTCGGGACCCAGCCGGGCGACTCGCAGAGCCAGGTCAGTCGCTCCGTGGGCAGCGCCGCCGCCGGCTACGTGGGCCGAGCCATCGCCAGCCGCAGCACCATCGGCATGTGCTGGGGCGACACGCTGCGCCACATGGTCACGAGCATGTCGGCCCACCGCTTCCCCAACGCGGAGGTCGTGCAGATCATCGGCGGCATCGGCCAGCCGGACGCGGAGGTCCACGCCACCGAGCTCTGCCGGGGCATGGCGCGGGCGCTGGACTGCCGCCTGACGCTGCTGCCCGTGCCCGGCATCGTGGCCGACCAGCGAACGCGTGAGTCGCTCCTCGCCGATGTCCACGTGCGCCGCGCGTTCGAGGCCTTCGACGACCTCGACATCGCCTTCGTCGGCATCGGCGCGCCCACCACCGACTCGGTGACCATGCGCGACGGCTCCATCATCAGCCGTGCCGAGCTCGACGACCTCCTGCGCAAGGGTACGGTCGGCGACATCGCCCTGCGCTACTACGACGTCAACGGCGAGTGCATCGAATCGGAGATCAACGAGCGCATCATCGGCCTGACGCTCGAGCAGCTCAAGCAGGTGCCCAAGGTCGTCGGCGTCTCGGGCGGACCACAGAAGGTGGCCGCCATCAGGGCAGCCCTCAAGGGCCAGCTCATCAACGTGCTCATCACCGACTCGGTCACCGCCGAGAAGCTGCTGGAGGCGGCGTGATGGACAGCGCCGCCATCCGCCAGCTGGGCGTCGAGGTCATCGAGCGCGAGAGTGCGGCCGTGGCCAGCGTTGCCGGCCAGCTCGACACGACGTTCGTGACGGCCGTACGGACGCTGCTGGCCTGTGAGGGCAAGGTCCTCGTCTCCGGCTCGGGCACGTCCCACGCGGTGGCCCTGCGCTTCGCGCACCTGCTCAGCTGCGTGGGCACGCCGGCGCTCTTCCTGCACCCCGGCGACAGCCAGCACGGCGCGGCCGGCGCCGTGGCCCGGGGCGATGTCTGGATCGGCCTGAGCAAGGGCGGCGAGACGGCCGAGGTCATCTTCCTCGCGGGTGTCGCGAGGAAGCGCGGGGCCACGGTCGTGGCCATCACCGAGAAGCCCGAGTCCAGCCTGGGCCGGCTCGCGGACATCGTGCTCCACGCGACCGCGCCCGAGGGCGTCGATCCCTTCGGCATGGTCGCCACCGGCAGCTCGCTCTTCAACTCCGCGCTCTGCGACGCCATCTGCGTGGCGCTCCTCGAGCTCCGCGGCTACTCCGTCGACGAGTTCGGCGAGACCCATCCCGGCGGCGCCGTCGGCCACAGGATCAGGGGGAGCGAGGCCACGTGAAAGCCGCCCAGCTGACGGGTCCCGAGACGGTCGAGCTGGTCGACCTGCCGGTCCCTGCGTGCCCGGACGATGGGGTCCTGCTGCGGGTCCGCGCCTGCGGCGTCTGCGGCTCCGACCTGCGCCGCTACAAGGAGGGCCCCGCCGGCGACGCGATCACCGTGCCCGGGCACGAGTTCGCCGGCGAGGTCGTCGAGGTCGGCGCGCGGGTCACGGGCTACGTCGTGGGCGATCACCTCGCGGTGGCACCGGACGTGCACTGCCTGCGCTGCTGGTACTGCAGCGTGGGGCTCTTCAACCTCTGCGACGACATGACGATGATCGGCATCACGCCCGGCTTCGCCGGAGGGCTGGCCGAGTACTGCGTGCTGCCGGCCCACGCGCTCGCGGGCGGCACCATCCACAAGATGCCTTCGTCGTTGACCTGGTCGCAGGGCGCCCTGGGCGAGCCGCTCAGCTCGGTCCAGGCCTGCCACCAGGACATCGGCACCAAGCTCGGTGACACCGTGCTGGTGATGGGCGCCGGGCCCATCGGCTGTTTGCACACAGCCATCGCCCACCTGCGCGGCGCGCGCGTGATCCTGAGCGAGCCCAACCCGCTACGCCGGGAGATGGCTGCGCCGTTCTCGCCGGACCTCGTGCTCGATCCGTTGTCGCAGGACGTGGCGGCCGAGACCAGGGCCTTCACCGATGGCCTGGGGGCCGACAGCGCCATCTGTGCCAACCCTGTGGCAGCCACCCACCAGCAGGCCGTGGAGGCCGTGCGCAAGAGGGGCGCGGTGGTGCTCTTCGGCGGCCTGCCCAAGGCCGCGCCCATGACCGAGCTCGACGCCAACCGCATCCACTACGACGAGATCCGGGTCATCGGCTCCTTCAGCTACCACCCCGACTACCACCTGCGAGCGCTGCGGTTGCTCGAGCGTGGCCAGATCGATCCCGACGTGATCATCACCCACACCTTCCCACTCGACGAGGTGGAGATGGTCTTCCGCACGGTGGCGGCCGGCGAGGCGCTGAAGGTGATGGTCGAGATCGGGCAGGGAGGAGCAGCCAAGCCGTGATCGGACTCAACACCGAGCTGCAGCAGCGCGAGGCATCCGGACGGCCGGTCCGCGTCGGCCTCGTCGGCGCCGGCCAGATGGGCACGGACGTCGTGGCCACCTCCACGGAGATGCAGGGCCTGCGCGTCGTGGTCACCGCCGACATCGACCTCGAGCGAGCGCGTGACGCCTATCGCATCGGGCGGGTCAAGGGCGAGGTCGTGATGGCGGAGACCGCCGCCGAGGCTGACGCAGCCGTCGAGGCCGGGAAGTACGTGGCCGTGCCCGACTACCGCATCGTCACCGACATGCGCTCGGTCGACGTGATGCTCGAGTCCACGGGCGTGCCCGAGGTGGGTACGCGTGCGGCCCTGCGCTCGGCGCGGGCCGGTCAGGACCTGGCCATGATGAACGTCGAGACCGACATCACCGTGGGGCCCCTGCTGCACTGGTACGCGCGGCAGAAGGGCGTGCTCTACGCGCTTGCCGCCGGCGACGAGCCTGCGGCCTGCAAGGAGCTTTACGACCTCGCGGGTGCGATGGGCTTCACCATCGTGGCTGCGGGCAAGGGCAAGAACAACCCGCTCGACCGCCACTCCAGCCCGGCTGACCCGGCGGTGCAGAGGGAGGCGGCCCGGCGCGGGCTGAGCCCCAACATGCTCGTCGAGTTCGTCGACGGCTCCAAGACGATGATCGAGATGGCGGCGGTCTCGAACGCCACCGGGCTGATCCCGGACGTCCGCGGCATGCACGGGCCCGAGACCGATCGCGACCACCTCCACGAGACCTTCCGACTGAAGGAAGAGGGCGGCCTGCTGAGCCAGATGGGCGTGGTCGACTACGGCGTCGGACGGGTGGCGCCCGGCGTGTTCCTCATCGTCCACACCGACCATCCGCGCCTGCGCGAGGCCATGGTCCTGCGCGACATGGGCGACGGGCCCTACTACACGCTGTTCCGCCCGTTCCACCTGTGCAGCATCGAGGTCCCCCTGACCTGCGCGATGCTGACCATCCGACGGCAGTCGAACATGGTCCCGCTGGACCGCCTCTCGTCGGAGGTCTTCGCCGTGGCCAAGCGCGACCTCGAGCCGGGTGACGAGCTCGATGCCATCGGCGGCACGGCCTACTACAGCCTCATCGACACCTACCAGACGGCGCAGGCGGAGGGCCTGCTGCCGATCGGCCTGGCCAAGGGCGCCAGGGTCGTGCGTCCGGTGGCCATGGATGCGCCCATCACCAGCGCGGATGTCGAGATCGAGCCATCCACCGTCCACAGCCTGCGGCGACTGCAGGACCGCTGGACCCAGGGCGCCATCGGCGACGACGAGCTGCTCGCCGCCGTGGACGGACTAGCCAACGACTGAAGGATCGACAGGGGACAAGGAGGAGAAGACATGGCACGAGCAACCTTGGGAGTGATCGTCGGGAACCGCGATTTCTTCCCCGACGCATTGGTGACCGAGGCGCGCGCCGACGTGCTCGCGCTGTTCGAGGAGATGGACCTCGAGCCGGTCATCCTCGACGCCGAGGCCACCAAACTCGGTGGCGTCGAGACCTGGCGCGAGGCGCAGGTCTGCGCCGAGCTCTTCGACCGGCGACGCAAGGACATCGAGGGCGTGCTCGTCGTGCTGCCCAACTTCGGGGACGAGAAGGGCGTGGCCGACACGATGCGGCTCTCCGGCCTCGATGTGCCCATCCTGTTGCAGGCCTATCCCGACGACGTCCAGTCGTTCACGCTCGAGCGCCGGCGCGACGCGTTCTGCGGCAAGATCTCGGTCTCGTCGGACCTGCGCCAGTACGGCTTCAAGTTCTCGCTCACCGAGCGCCACACCATCCCCGTGCAGAGCGACCAGTTCCGGGCCGACCTCGACAAGTTCATTCGCGTGTGCAAGGTCACCAACGGCATGCGCACCGCCCGCCTCGGGGCCGTGGGCACGCGTCCGGATGCCTTCAAGACCGTGCGCTACAGCGAGAAGCTGCTGGAGGCCAGCGGCATCGCCGTCAGCGTCATCGACTTCAGCGAGGTCTTCGGCAACGCTGACAAGCTGTCGGACAGCGACGCCAAGGTCACGGCCAAGCTGGATGAGATCCGGGCGCACCTGCCCCATCCCACGGTGCCCATGGACAAGCTCACGAAGATGGCCCGATTGGGCGTGGTCATCGACGACTGGATGGCCGACAACGATCTCAACGCCACGGCCATCCAGTGCTGGCACTCGCTGCAGGAGAACTACGGCGTCAACGTGTGCACGCTCATGAGCATCATGGGCACGAAGATGATGCCCTCGGCCTGCGAGACGGACATCACCGGCCTGGCCTCGATGTATGCGCTGCAGCTGGCGGGCGAGCAGCCGGCCGCGCTGGTCGACCTCAACAACAACTACGGCGAGGACCCCGACAAGTGCGTCCTCTTCCACTGCGGCAACTGGCCACTCAACTTCTACCCCGAAGGCGAGGCCGAGATGCAGATCGCGGACGTCCTCGGCACCACGCTCGGTGACGAGAACGTCTACGGCGCCATCCGCGGCCGCGCTCCGGCGGCGCCGCTGACGATCGCGCGCGTGAGCACCGATGACGTCAACGGCAAGTGCAAGGCCTATGTGGCTGAAGGCCGGTTCCTCGATGACCCGCTCGACACCTTCGGGTCCAAGGCCGTCGTGGAGATCCCCAACTTCCAGCCACTGCTGAAGCTCATCTGCAACGTCGGGTTCGAGCACCACTGCGCCATGAGCCCCGCGCACACCGCGGACGCCGTGGCCGAGGCGCTCGGGAACTACCTCGACTGGGAGGTCTTCCGACATGCGTAGCGAAGACAGGAGGTGCTGAAGGCGGAACGGGAGAGTCGGTAGGAACGTCTACAACACTGATCTGGAGGAGACATCACTCATGCGCAATCTCAAGGGAGCCATCGGGATCGCCGCCGCCGCCACGTTGGCGCTTTCGGCCGTCCCCGTGGTGGCGCAGGATGGCGAGAGCTTCGACATCTGCTTCATCCACGAGGATCTGGAGACCGAGTTCTGGCTCGCCGGCCACAAGGCCATGACCGAGACGCTCGCGGCCCAGGGCCACAACGTCCTCGAGCGCTACGGCCCCGACGCCAATGAGCAGCTCGAGCTGCTGAAGGACTGCATCGCGCAGGAGGTCGACGGCATCTTCGTCATCCCCAAGGATGGCTCGATCGCCCTGACCCTGATCGAGGAGGCCAACGCGGCCGACATCCCGATCGGCATCTTCAACCGCCCGCCGCAGAGCGAAGATGGCGCCGCCATCGTCGTCCAGGCGGACAACCGCACCATCGCCCGCGACGCCGTGCAGTACATCTACGACGTGGCCAAGGAGATGGGCAAGGAGTCGGTGACGCCGCTCATCATGGTCGGCGACCTGGGTGACCCCAACGCCGTCGGCCGCTACGAGGGCTTCTACGACGTCATCAACTCGGATCCCGAGTTCTTCGGAGAGCCCATCGAGGTCCCGACCAAGTGGGACGCCGCCACCGCGCAGGCCAACCTGCAGGCGGCCATCGCGGCCAACCCCGATGTCGACTTCCTTTTCACTTCGTCGGACTTCCTGTTCCCGACCATCAAGGGTGTCTTCGAGCCGTTGGGCAAGTGGGTCACCCGCGATGATCCCAACCACGTCCTGATGGCCGGCCTCGACGGCGACGTCAATGCCTGCCGCCAGATCAAGGACGGCTACGTCGACAGCACCGGCGTGCAGGACCTCTACCTGGAGGCCGAGCTCATGCTCGACGCGCTCCTCGAGGCCATCGCTGCCGGCGAGACCCAGCCGGACGCCTGGCTGGACGACCCCGGGTTCGCCCTCACCGCCGGCAACCTCGCCGAGCGTGAGATGGACATGTGGGGCTGCATCCTGCTGGCCGACCCCGACTACAACCCGTAGTCGCGAGCTCTTCGGTAGCGCGGGCCCGACTCGCGCTACCGGTGAAGCGGGGCCCCCCCCGCCGGGGCCGCGCGCTCCACCCCCCCCCCCCGCCCCCAGGAAACCCCC
>JBFLKP010000024.1:0-18145 GCA_040883225.1 Candidatus Limnocylindrales bacterium
GTCGGTGCAGGAGAGCGACAAGCTCAAGCCCTGGCTCGTCTCGATCGCGGTCAACCAGGCTCGCGACATGATGCGCAAGCGTCGCCGGCGGGCAGAGATCGAGGTCATCGCCGACCCGGCACGCATCCACGGGCAGGGCATCGACCCTGCCACCGGCATCGACGCGCTCGATGTGCGCGCCGCGCTCCAGGCGCTCGAGCCCGAAGAGCGGTCGTTGCTGGCGATGCGCTACGTGGCCGGCTTCAACGCGACCGAGCTATCCGCGGCCCTGGGCATCAGCCCCTCGGGGGTGCGCAACCGCTTGGAGCGACTGACCTCGCGCCTGCGGAAGGAGCTGAGCGCATGAGCGACCGCAACGCCTTCGACCGCCAGCTCGGGCGGGAGATCGACAACCTCGCCGGCCCCGAGCCGCGCGTGGACGTGCGCCACATCGTCGAGACCGCCACCGCGACGAAGCGGCGAGGCTGGATGCCCAGCGGCTGGGGTGCGATGCGGCTACTGGCCGGCGCGGCCGTGATGCTGCTCGTGGTCGGTCTCGGCATCGGGTTCCTCTTCGACTCCGACCGCGCCGTGGTACCCGTGCCGGCGGCGTCGCCGTCGATCGAGCCGACACCGGCCACGTCCACCGAGCCGGCGATCGGAACGCCGGTGGTGGGCACCTGGTCGAGCCCCGACCTGTCGACGTGCCACTCGGTAGAGCCGCCGGTCGGAGACCACTGGATCGTAACGCGCGAAGTCTGTGACGGCCTTCGTTTCGACGTCCCCGGCGAGCCGCGTCTGACCGCGGCCGGCCAGATCCGGATCGAGGAATGGGAGGAAGCGGAATGGGAGTACGTGGCGGCGCCCCAGTTCTGGGAGCTGAGCAACGCTGGTGGCGCCTGGGAGAGCCAGCGCTACCAGGACCACGACCGTTACGTCTTCCGCGGACTCGGCGGCTACGCCGGTCTCAACGCGATCCTCACGCTCTCCGAAGACGGCACCCTAAGCGGTTCGATCCTGGGCCAGAGCACACCCGACGAGCCTCCCGCTCCGGAGGAGACCGACGGATGACGACGACGCATCTTCCCACGGCGCCAGGATCGAACCTCGGCGCCCTCACGAGGCCACAAGGCAGAGGCTCAGTCGACAGCTCCTCGGAGCGAGCCTTCCGCGATCGATCGATGCCCGCGCCCGGACTCGAGAACGGCCGCGCGGCTCGAGCCCAACCAAGGAGAAGAACAGTGAAGGTCAAGTCACGAATCCTGCTCGCAGTCGTGGCGGGCACGCTGGCCGTGTCCACGGCGGGCGTAGCCGCGCAGGAACCCGAGAGTGAGGTGGCGTTCTTCGACGTCACCATGACGCCGAGCGTCGAGCCAACGGAGCCTGAGACGGTCGGTAGCGGGCCCGGCTGGGAGAGTTGGGCCGGCTTGGTGGATGCCGATATCGCCGTCGATGCGGGCGACCCTCGCGCCAGCGGGCTGCTCGACCAGGTTCGCAGTGGCGCCGACTTCGGTCTGCCCGATGGTGGCTTGGGCATCGCGAGCTCTTCGGTGCGCCTGGTGAACGAGCAGGGTATCTGGGTCGGCGAGGGCGCGATCACCACGCGCAACGACCAGGGTCCGCCCACACACCTTGCCGCTCTGTGGCGGCTGGAGGGCGAAGGTGCCTACGAGGGCCTCATCCTCGAGTTCCACAGCCAGGGCGATCGCACTGGAAACCCGTCGACCGTGTGGGGTGCCATCTACCCCGCCGAGGCGATCCCTGAGCTGCCCGATCCCATCGGCTCCTGACCAGCGAACCCGACCGACCGGGAGCGGCCGTCCACCATCACGTGGGCCGGCCGCTTCGTCTGGGTATCGAATCATGTCGATCGGGCTCTCGAACACCGTGTCACGCCAGTTCGCGCCGGTGCCGGGAACGGACGCTGGTGGTAGAGTCCGTCGGCCGATGAGGTGGCCGGATGGTCGCGGGCGGCGGGGCGACCCGTCACCCGAGGAAAGTCCGAGCACCACGACGCAGGGTAGCGGGTAACTCCCGTCCGCCGCGAGGCGCGGACCAGCGCCACAGAGACGAGTCGGCTCGGCTTCGGCCGGCCGGGTGAAACGGGCAAGCTCTACCTGGTGCAAGGCCAAATAGGAGGGCACGTGTCGGCGCAAGCCGCACAGGGGTGCGTCGCCCCGCCTTCGGGTCGGCTGCAAGAGGCGTCGGGCAACCGGCGTCCCAGATGGATGACCATCCCCGCGCAAGCGGGACAGAACTCGGCTTACAGGCCACCTCATCGGTGCGACATCGGCCGCAAAGCCACCCTCGCGCTCGTCATCGACTCGTCGCACGTTCGTCGCACACTCGTCACCCCAGGCCGACACCGGCCGCCAACATGAGGTGCACCCATATGCGACGCACGTTCCCGGCCTTGACTGCCGGCCTTCTCTCCCTCGGTCTCGTGGCCGGTCCCGTGGCAGCCCAGGACGGCGGTCTCGATCGCATCGAGATGCCGACCGGCTGGGCACCCGAAGGCATCACCACCGACGGTGAGCAGCTCTACGCGGGCTCTCTCGCCAACGGGGCGATCCTCAGGGCCGACCCGGCCACCGGCACCACGGAGGTGCTCTTCGAAGGCGCCGAGGGGCTGGTCGTGGCCGGCATCGAGCACGACGACGGGCGCCTGTGGGCCGCTGGCGCCAACGGCGGCGAGGTGCGAGCCTACGACGCCGAGACTGGCGCGCTGCTCGCCACCTATCCCTTCGAGAGTGGCTTCCTCAACGACGTCGTGGCCACCGACGAGGCCGTCTACGTCAGTGACTCGTTCGTGCCCCAGGTCGCCGTCATCCCCCTCGGTGAGGAGGGTGCGTTGCCCGACCCGGCCGATACCTTCGTGCTGCCCATCAGCGGCGATCTCGAGTACGGCGAGGGCTTCAACGCCAACGGCATCGTGGCTGCGCCGGCCGGGCTCGTGCTGGTGCACTCCGGACTCGGCCAGCTCTACCGCGTGGACCCCGAGACCGGTGATTCCAGCCTCATCGACACCGGTGACGCCGAGCTCACCGCCGGCGACGGCCTGGAGCTGGTCGATCAGACCCTCTACGTCATGCGCAACCGGTTGGGCCCCAGCATCGTCGGCGAGATCGTGGCCCTCGAGCTGGACGAGGAGCTGACCTCCGGCTCGCTCGTGGGTACCGTCTCCTCGGACGACTGGGACGTCTCGACCACCGTCGCGGCCATCGGCGAAGACCTGTGGTCGGTCAACGCTCGCTTCGGCACGGACGTGACGCCGGACACCGAGTACTGGATGAGCCGGGTCGACGCGCCGACCGCCAGCGACGGGTGAGGTGGCCGCAGGACCATCAGGTAGCCGCCCTCAGGGGCGTGCCCGTTAGACTGCAGCGCGCAAGCGCTGCTCGAGGCGCCAAACATCAGAAGGAGTCGTCCACCCCATGATCGATCCCCGCACACGCGTGGCTGCCGTCGCCGGCAGCATGGCGCTCACGACCTCGCTTGTCCTGGCCCCCGTGGCCGTGGCCCAGGACAGCCCAGCCGACACGATCATGGGCTTCATGGACGCGGTCGTGGCCAAGGACTTCGAAGCGTTGCCCGGCTTCTTCTGTGAGGCCGAGGCCGAGCAGGCCGCCCAGTTCGACATCTCGGCCCTCGCGGGCGAGATGCCCGAAGGCCTCGACGTCTCGGGGCTGCTCGACGCGTTCGTCTTCGAGGTCAACCTCGAGAGCACCGAGGTCGTCAGCGAATCGGAGGACGAGGCCGTCGTCCGTGTCGTGGGCAGCATGGCCATGGATCTCAACGAGGAGGCCCTCGTGCCCTTCGTCGAGACCATCATCGAGATGAGCGGCATGGAGGCCGACGAGGCCACCGTGGGGATGTTCATGTCCATCGTGGCTTCCGAGTTCGAGGCCCAGTCCGAGAGCATCGACGCGGATGTCACGCTCGTGCCTGGCGACGACGGCTGGCTCATCTGCAGCGACCTCGACTTCGGCGGCGCCGAGACGGTCGATGAAGACATGGATGACATGTCCGACGACGACCTGGACGACATGTCCGACGACGACTTGGACGACGACGACATGGACGACGACCTGTCCGACGACGAGATGGAGGAGGACGGCGAGTAGGCTGCCTCTGAACGGCGGTCGCATCGCGACCGCCACCAGCGACGAAAGGACGCCCGTCCCCCAGGGGGCGGGCGTCCTGCTATCTGGGGCGGTCGAGGCGTGCGCGTGCAGCCCGGGCGGTCAGTCCTCGTCGGGTCGGAAGATGCCCGCGGCCGTGCAGGCTTCACACACCGGCTGGGCCTCGTCGAGGTCGCCCAGGGACAGCGGCTGGTCCGTGCCGTAGAGGCACATCACCTCGTAGCTCGTGCGCTCGCTTCGTCCCGGCAAGGCTGACACGCGATCGATGCGGCGGAAGGTGCAGCGGCGCAGACGGCCAGCCGGTGTCACCGCGTCGGGAGCCGGCGCGTCCCCCAGGGGCACGGGCACGCCGATCTCGGGCCCCGGTGGTCGCCGGAACGGAGCCGATGGCATGGGGGCGATGGCGTCCAAGGCGCCGCCTCGGCGCCGAGCGATCGTCACTGACAGGTCCTCTGCAGGCGGCTGGAAGGCGAACGTAGGCGGCGTCGTCCGTGGGGACCATGGGCGATAGGTACCCCGACCGAGGCGTCCGGAATCACCCCGACCCTCCCGTTGCCCTGCCCATCGTCGCCGGTGGTGACGCTTCTGCGGATCGACCCTTGACGACGCCCACGGATTGGGTATGATGCCCATCCAAGTGGCACGAAGTGGTGCGAAGTGGGGAGGATAGGTGAATCGGGCCGGTCCGCTACCGCCGTGGTGGTGGACCCAGGCACGTGGGAGCCGTCATCGCCGTCAGTGAGGGAGTCGGGACGTACCCGGCCGCTGAGCCGCCACCGAGGTCACGAATCGGAGCAGCCCAAGCCCCGTGTTCACTGGCGAGTATCGACACACGGTCGACGACAAGGGACGTCTCGCGATCCCAACGCGTCTCCGCGCGCAGCTCGCCGAGGGCGGACAGGTCAGTGCCTGGATGGATGGGTGCGTCGCACTCCATCCCAAGGACGAGTGGGAGCGGATGACCAGCAAGGTCGACGCTCTGCCGTTCACCGCTGAACCGGCGCGGAAGCTTCGGCGCTTGCTCTATGGCTCGGCCTATGAGGCCAAGCTCGATCGACAGGGCCGCTTCGTCCTGCCCCAGAAGCTCCGCGAGTACGCGGGCATCGTGGCAGAGGTCGTCCTCGTCGGCGCGGGGAGCCGCATCGAGCTCTGGTCACCCGAGCGGTGGAGCGAGGTGAGCGAGCAGATGGATCAGCCGGAGGCACTCGCGGAGTCCCTCGACGGGCTGGGCATCTAGAACCACATGAGCCTCCAGGGTCCGGGTGGACCGTCGAGGCGGACGTATCGGATGGAACAGGAAGTAGGGCACCTGCCCGTGATGCTTGAGGAGGTCATGTTGGCTCTCTCGCCGCACCCGGGCAGCTTCCAGATCGATGCGACCGTCGGCGGCGGAGGGCACGCCGTTCGGATCCTGGAGGCCGCCAACCCCGACGGCCGGCTGCTGGGGATCGACGCCGATCCCCGCGCGGTCCAGCGCTCGGCGCAGCGCCTCGCGGGTTTCGGCGACCGCGCGGTCGTCAGGCACGCGAACTTCGAGCGCATGAGCGACGTCGCCGTCGACAACGGCTTCGCCGCCGTCGACGGCATCCTCATGGATCTCGGTGTCAGCTCTCAGCAGCTCGACGACGATGACCGGGGCTTCAGCTTTCGCTCGGATGACGCCCTGGACATGCGCTTCGACACGCGTGTGGGTATCCCCGCCAGCGAGGTCGTGGCGACCTACAGCGAGTCTCGCCTGGCGGACGTCTTCAGGCGCCACGGCGAGGAGCCGCATGCACGCCGCATCGCCCGGGCCATCGTGGCCGAGCGCGCCGGCACCACCATCGAGACCCCGGCCCAGCTGGCGCGGATCGTGACGACGGCCACGCCTCGGCCGAAGAACCCGCGCCGGCGTCGCATCCACCCCGCCACGCGCGTGTTCCAGGCGTTGCGCATCGAGGTCAACCGGGAGCTCGAGACACTGCCGTTCGCGCTGGAGTCCGCGGTCGAGCTGCTCAAGCCGGACGGCCGCCTCTGCGTCATCAGCTACCACTCCCTCGAAGACCGCATCGTCAAGCGCTTCCTCGCGCGGGAGCGACGCGGTTGCACCTGTCCACCGGAGCTCCCTGTCTGCGTCTGCGGCAAGCAGCCGCGCGTCGCGAACGTGGGCGCCCAGCCACAGCTCCCGAGCGAGTCGGAGGTGGCGACCAATCCCCGAGCACGCAGCGCCAAGCTGCGGGCCGCCAGGAGGCTTCCAGCATGAGCAGCCGTCATGGCAACTCGCGGCGCCAGGCCTACGGCCGCCGCATGAAGGAGCTGCGCACGCGTCGTAGCGGTGACCTCGACATCGACCTCGAAGGTCCTGCCAGCTGGAGCCGGGGCGATGCCTGGGACAGCGAACGCTCGTTCCATAGCCGGGCCATCGACGCCGGCGACGCCACCTCAAGCGCCCGCGCCCGCTGATGGCCGTCTACCAGGGAGCGCGCCTGCGAACGGACCGCCTGGCGGCGACACGGACCTCGGTCCGCGGGGCTCGTGCGGCCGCACCGGCACCCGTGGCCACCAGCCCGCGGGTGCGGCCCATGGGGCTGCTCATGGCCGTCATCGTGGCCGCCACCATGCTGGGGCTGGTGTACCTCACCCAGACCCTGGGCACGAGCACCACGAGCGCTGAGATCTACGACCTCGAGACGACGAGCCGCGAGCTCTTCTCGGACACCAGGACCCTGCAGCTGCAGGCCCTGAAGCTGACCGAGGCCGATACGATCGTGCTCAAGGCCAACAAGCAGAAGCTCAAGAACCTGGGCGAGATCGTCGTCCTGCGGGCGCCGTAGCCCACGATGCTGGGACGGACCGACAGCCGCCTGCGCATGGTGGCCATCCTCGTCGCCTTCGCCGTCATCGGCGTCGCCGCCAGCGCCCGCCTGGGCTACTGGCAGGTGGTGGCCTCCGACGAGCTGACCGCACAGATCGTGGAGGTCAAGCAGCAGGCCGCCCAGCAGGCCGTGCACGTCACGCGGGCGGACATCGTCGACCGCAACGGCAACGTGCTCGCCAAGACGTCCTCGTTCGACAGGCTCGTGGCCTACCCGGACATCATCGACGCCGAGGACCTGGAGTCCGATGTCGACCTGCTGGTCGCGCTCCTCGACCTCAGCGACCGGCAGCGGCTGGAGTACCTCGAGAAGCTGGAGGAGGGCATCGAGAGCGGTTCGCAGTTCATGACGCTCGATCGGCGGCTGAGCTTCGAGCAGAGCGAGGCCGTCGAGGGTGCGATGCGCGAGAAGCTGCTGCCCGGCTACGGCCTGACCCCAGCCGACGTCCGCAACTACCCCCTGAAGGGCGGTGAGCCGGGAACCACGCTGGCGAGCCACATCCTGGGCTTCGTGCGCGGCGACGATCGCGGCGGCGAGGGCGTCGAGCGCTACTACGACGAGCGCCTGACCACGGTCGACCCCGGACAGGTGGACGTGGCCATCGTGGGTGGTGCGCCCATGACGGTCTCGGCACCGGAGCCCGAGCCGCTCCAGCTGACCATCGACGCCCGGCTCCAGCGCCAGGTCGAGAAGGATCTCCACGCCATCAAGACGGCCAACCGGGCCAAGACCGTCAGCGCCATCGTCATGGACCCGCACACCGGCGCCATCCTCGCCGCGGCCTCGGTGCCGGCGTACGACGCCGAGGACTACGCGGCCATCGCCAGCGACGACATCGGCATCCTCGTCAACCGCGTCTTCCAGCACGCCTACGAGCCCGGCTCGGTGATGAAGATCTTCACGGCCACAGCCGCGCTGGACCTCGGCCTCGTGACACCCAACACCATCATCGAGGACCAGAAGCGGCTCAGGTTCTGGGAGTACGACGTCGAGAACGCGGACCTCAAGAGCAAGGGTGCCCTCAAGGTCAAGGACGTCGTGGCCCTCTCGCGGAACGTGGCCACGGCGAAGATCGCGCGCATGCTCGCCCCGAACGACACACAGAAGGCGGCCAGACGGTTGTTCGGCCTATGGCGGAAGGTCGGCCTCAGCGGGCGCACGGGCGTCGACATCTCGGGCGAGGCCAAGGGCCTGTGGTACGACCCCCGTGACTATCTGTGGGCGCCCGTCGACCTGGCCAACCGCGCCTTCGGCCAGGGCATCTCGGTGACGTTGCCGCAGCTCGCTCGCGGCATCTCGACCATCGTCAACGGTGGCTACAAGATCCAGCCGCACTTCGCCGTCGAGGGCGAAGCGGCCCGGGTCGACCCCGAGCGCGTGCTCAAGGCCAAGACCGCCCGCCAGGCCAAGGACATCCTCCGCCAGGTCACCGGCGCGGTCCCCTGGTACGCCGAGGGCGCGCTCATCCCCGGCTACGACATCGGCGGCAAGACCGGCACGGCGCAGATCTGGAACACCAAGAAGGGCCAGTGGAAGAAGAAGCGCTTCAACCACAGCTTCATCGGCTTCGTGGGTGGCCGGAAGCAGGAGTATGTCATCGCCGTCCGCCTCGAGGAACCGATCCCGGTCGAGATCGAACAGGGCAATATCCCGCTACGCATCGAGTCCTATGAAGCCTTCCAGACCATCGCGCGCACGACCATCGACAAGCTGAAGATGAAGCGTTCGAAGGACCCCCTGGCCGGTCGGCCCATCCCCGGCACCGACGCGGCGAGGAGGCTGGCCCCAGCGTGGAACCGCGAGATCCTGCGCTCGCTGCGCAACCAGCGCGCCACCGACAAGGGCCCCACCACGAGGAAGGCTGCCGCCAGGAACGGGTCGAAGGCCTCTGCGCTCGGCTCCACGACCGGCGGACCCGCCCAGGCGGACCGAGGCACCTAGCCGTGTCAGGATGGGTCGGCATGCGTGATGGAGCAGGACCGATGGCACCCGACGCGGCGTCGATGAACGACGCCGCGACGCGATTCGATGCGGCTTCGCTGGCGGAAGCCGCCGGTGGGGAGCTCGTGCGGGCGGGCTCCGCTCCCATCAGCGGTGGCGCGGTCGACTCACGTCGCGTCGTCGGCGGTGTGGCCTTCTTCGCCCTGCCGGGTGAGCGCACCGACGGACATCGCTTCCTCGAGGACGCGGTCGAGTCCGGGGCCGCGGCGCTCGTCGTCAGCGCCGACCTGCCGGGTGAGCGCACCGACGCGCTGACCGCCACCGGCCGGGTGACCATCGTGCGCGTGCCCGATACGGCCCTGGCCCTGCGGTCGGTCTCGGCCGCCTACCGCGACCGATTCGCGCCGCTGGTGGTGGGCATCACCGGCTCGTTGGCCAAGACCTCCACCAAGGAGCAGATCGCCGAGGTCCTCAAGGAGCGCTTCGAGGTGCTGCGCAACCCGGCCAACTGGAACAACGAGATCGGGCTGCCGATGACGCTGCTGCGCCTGCGCCCGGAGCACGAGGTGGCGGTCCTTGAGATGGGCCTGTACACCACCGGGGAGATCGCGCTGCTGGCACGGCTGGCTCGGCCGAGCATCGGCGTGGTCACGGCCGTGCGCGGCGTCCATCTCTCGCGGGCCGGCTCGATCGAGGCCATCGAGCGTGGCAAGCGCGAGCTGGTGGAAGCGCTGCCCGCCGAGGGCTGGGCGGTCCTCAACGCGGACGACGAGCGGGTCCGCCGCATGTCCGCTCACACCGCAGCTCGAGTGCGCACCTATGGCTTCGCCGCCGATGCCGATGTGCGCGCCAGCGACGTCGTCTCGCTGGGCACCGAGGGCATGCGCTTCACGCTGCACCTCGACGAGGCCAGCTACGCGGTGGCTACGCCCGTGCTCGGCCGCCACGGCGTGCACAACGCCCTCGCCGCGATCGCCGTGGCCGATCGGGCGGGCATGGACATCGCCGACGTCATCGCCGGGCTGGCCCGGCCGCTGCGGATGCCACACCGCTCGCAGCTGGTCTCGGCCGGACCCTGGACCGTGCTGGACGACTCCTACAACGCATCTCCCGATGCCGTCCTGGCAGCTCTGGGCCTCCTCGCAGAGCTGCCGGGCCGGCACATCGCCGTGCTCGGCGAGATGCTCGAGCTGGGTGCCAGCGCCGAGTCCGAGCACCGCCGCGTGGGCGTCTACGCGGGCGGCCTCGTCGATCACCTGGTGGTCGTGGGCGAGGGCGCCCGCGGCCTCGCCGAAGGCGCCCTCGAGGGCGGACTCGACGCGGCCAACGTGAGCCTCGTCGCCGACCGGGACGAGGCTCTCGAGGAACTTCTGGGCCGGCTGCGCGACGGCGATTCGGTCCTCGTGAAGGCCTCGCGTGGCGCGGCCCTCGACCTGCTGGTCGAGCGGCTCGTGCTCGCCGGCGGGCCAGGGAAGGCCGAGGCGTGATCGACGGCGAGACCATCGTCTACGGCGTCCTCGTCTCATTCGCGCTCGTGGTCGTGCTCATGCCGGCCTTCGTCCGCCTGCTCAGGCGCATCGGCATGGGCAAGCGCATCCGCCTCGAGGGACCCGAGACCCACTATGCCAAGGAAGGCACCCCGGCCATGGGCGGCCTGCTCGTCGTGCTCGTGGTGCTGGGTATCGCCGCCGTCATCGAGCTCATGACCGGCAGCTTCATCGATGCCTCCACGACCGCCCCGCTGGCGACGCTGGCGCTGGTGGGCATGCTGGGCACGGTCGACGACTGGCTCAACGCCCGCACCGGCGACGGCATCAGCGCGACGCAGAAGCTGCTGTGGCAGACGGTCGTGGCGGGCGCCGCCGCATGGCAGATCCAGAACACCTACGCCATCGACCAGCTGGCCGTGCCCTTCGTCGGTGCCGTCGACATCCACCCGTTCCTCTTCATCCTCATCGCAGCCTTCGCCATCGTGGCCACGAGCAACGCGGTCAACATCACCGACGGCCTCGACGGCCTCGCCGGCGGCACGCTGATCTTCGCCTTCATCGGCTACATGATCATCGCCTTCACCTTTGGTCAGCCGAACCTCGCTGAGCTCTGCGCGCTCATCATCGGCGCGCTCCTGGCCTTCCTCTGGTTCAACGTCCATCCCGCGCAGATCTTCATGGGTGACTCGGGCTCGCTGGCGCTGGGCGCGACCCTGGCGGTGACGGCCGTCATCTCCGGCCAGGTGCTGCTGCTGCCGCTCATCGGCCTCGTCTTCGTCATGGAGACAGGCTCGGTCATCCTGCAGATCGCCTCGGTCAAGCTCCGCGGCAAGCGCATCTTCAAGATGTCCCCGCTGCATCACCACTTCGAGCTTGTGGGCTGGGACGAGGAGAAGATCACCCTCCGCTTCTGGATCATCGGCGCGCTCTCGGCGCTCATCGGCGTGGCCTTCTACATGGCGACCGTCGGGCTGCTGAGTTGACGCTGATGGCCACACCACCGAGCGTGCGGATCGACCTCGAGGGCCTGGGCCTCGAGGCCTTTCGCGACCAGCCCGTCGCCGTGCTCGGCCTGGCACGCAGCGGTCTCGCCCTGACCCGCTTCCTGGTCGATCACGGGGCGCGCGTGACCGTCTACGACGGCCGCTCCGCCGACCAGCTGGCCGAGGCCATCGAGGACCTCGGCGAGCGCCGGCCGCGGCTGGTGCTGGGTCCCGAAGCCGACCCGGCCGAAGCGCTCGAGGACCAGGCCATGATCTGCACCTCGCCCTCGATCAGCAGCCGCTTCCCGACCACCGAGCCACGCCTGCGAGCCGCGCTGGCCGGCATCGAGGCCGAAGGGCGGACCCCGGTGGTCAGCGAGGTCGACCTCTTCCTGCGGCTGTGCCCGGCCGCCACCGTCGGCGTCACCGGGACCAAGGGCAAGACCACGACCTCGTCGCTGGCCGCGGCCGTCCTCGGAGCGGGCGAGCCGCCGGTCATGCTCGGCGGCAACATCGGCATCCCGCTCATCGAGCGCTTGCCCGAGCTGACCTCCAGCCACCGGGTCGTG
Organism: Candidatus Limnocylindrales bacterium; assembly: GCA_040883225.1. Classification (GTDB taxonomy): domain Bacteria; phylum Chloroflexota; class Limnocylindria; order Limnocylindrales; family CSP1-4; genus JAFMJV01. Next base: position 11,960 of record JBFLKP010000024.1, read on the forward strand.
CTCGAGCTCTCCGAGCTGCAGCTGCCCACGCTCTCGCGCGGTACCGACATCGCGGTGTACACCCACGTCACCTCCGACCACCTCGATCGCCACGGGACGCTTGGGTCCTACCGCGCCGTCAAGCGCCGCCTGGCCCAGCTGCTGCCGACCGGGGGCGTGCTCGTGCGCAACGACGACGACCCGGTGGTCTCGGGCTACACGGCGCCCGCCCGCGCACGGCTGGTGACCTACGCGCGCCGGGCGCCCCAGCCGGCGGGCGTGGGCGTGGCTGACGGCTGGGTCATGGCCGGCCGCGCCATGGTTCCCGAGGGGCACGATGGCCGGCTCCTGCCGTTGGCGGACATCCCGCTTCCGGGCGAGCACAACGTCTCCAACGTGCTCGCGGCCGTGAGCGTGGGCCTGCTCTACGGCGTGGACCCCGACGCCATCGCTGGTGCCGTGCGGCGCTTCGGCGGCGTGGAGCATCGCCTGGAGCACGTGGCCACCGTCCTCGGCGTGACCTACGTCAACGACTCCCAGGGCACGCAGCCCGACGCCGTGATGGCGGCCGTGCGCTCGTTCGAGCAGCCGCTGGTGCTCATCGCGGGCGGACGCTCCAAGGGCAATCCCGTCGGCGAGCTCGCGGCCACGGTGGCCCAGCGCGTGACCGCCGCAGTGCTTATCGGTGAGACGGCTGGCGACCTGGGAGCCGCCCTCGCAGCGGCTGGACTCGAGCGCATCGAGCAGGCCGGCTCGATGGAGGAGGCCGTGGCGCGGGCGACGTCCATCGCGCGCGAGTGCACCCCCGCGACCGTGCTGCTCAGCCCGGCCGCCGCCTCATTCGACATGTTCACCGACTACGAGGCTCGAGGAAGGGCCTTCAAGGCTGCCGTGACCACGGTCGCGGGACAGGAGGGTCACGACCGATGATGGAAGCCCTGCGCTTCCCGTGGGAGGAAGACGACAAGCGCCGCGAGGTCGCGCCCAGCGCCTTCCGCCCCCGATCCCGCCGCACGTCGGGTCGCGCCCACGCCTCCCGCCAGCCGCGCAAGCCCGGGACCCGCCGCCGGCCGAGCTTGTCGCGCACGGTCCTCACCACGCCCATCGAGGCGCCCGCCACCCGCCAGACCACCGGGCACGCATCGCGCGAGGCCGCCCGCGATCGCACTGCCGGGCGCGTGGTCAAGGGTCCGCAGCGTGAGCGTCACGAGCCCGACTACATGCTCATGGCCGCGGCCGTGGCCCTGTCCGCCATCGGCATCCTGATGGTCTACTCCAGCACGGGGCACGACGCCGCCACCATCCGAGGCGGCAGCATCTTCGACGACGTCAGCGAGCAGCTCGCCTGGGCACTGCTCGGCGGGCTCGTGCTCATCTTCCTGATGCGGATCGACTACCGCTACTGGCGCACGTTCTCCATCCTTGGCGTCGCGGTCTCCATCGTGCTGCTGGTCCTGGTGGTCGGTCCCAGCGTCCCGCCGCTGCTGGAGCCGCTGGAGGTCAACGGTGCCACGCGCTGGCTGAAGATCGGCGGGTTGCCCTCGTTCCAGCCGACCGAGATCGCCAAGCTGGCGCTGGTCATCTTCCTCGCCCATTGGCTGAGCAAGAAGGGCAAGAGCGTGTCCTCGCTCCGCGGTGCCCTTGTCCCCTTCGTGCTACTCGTGAGCGTCTTCGCCGGGCTCATCCTGCTCGAGCCTGATCTGGGCACGACCGGCGTCATCGTGCTCACCGCCTTCGCCATGTTCTTCGTCGCCGGCGGCAGCATCTGGCAGCTGGCGCTGATGGTGCCGATCGGCGTGGCCGCCGTGGCCGGCGTGGTGGCGATGAAGCCGTACATGCTCCAGCGCGTGACCATCTTCATGGACCCGTTCGCGGACCCCGACGGCGCCGGCTACCAGACCTTCCGAAGCATCAACTCCCTGGCCTACGGCGGCATCACGGGCAAGGGGCTGGGCTTCAGCCAGCAGCCCGCTGGCTGGACCGTGCCGGCGGCGGAGAACGACTTCATCTTCGCGGTCGTGGGCCAGGAGTTCGGCTTCCTCGGTGGCCTGCTCGTCATCGGGCTCTTCCTGCTCCTCGCCTGGCGTGGCATCCGGGTGGCCCTCAAAGCACCCGACACCTTCGGCGGGCTGCTGGCCCTGGGCATCACCTCGTGGCTCGTGTTCCAGGCCTTCATCAACATCGCCGTGGTGGTCAACCTCATCCCCATGACCGGCATGCCGCTGCCGTTCCTGAGCAAGGGCGGGACCTCGCTCGTGGTCGTTCTCGCGGCCGTCGGTATCCTACTGTCGATCTCCCGAGAGTCCGTTACCCGAGGTGCGAGCGCGCATGAGGATCCTCATCGCGGCCGGGGGCACAGGCGGCCACATCTACCCCGCCCTGGCCGTCGTGACCCAGCTGCAGACCAGGCGACCTGATCTCGAGCTGCGCTGGCTCGGCGGCCGCCGGGGCCTCGAATCCGAGATCGTCGCCGGGACGGACATCCCGCTCGAACGGCTGTGGTTGCGGTCGCTGCGCTCGGTCGACGCCTCGATCAACACGATCCTCGATCCGCTGCGTCTGGCGATGTCGGTGCCGCAGGCGCTGTGGAAGCTCAGCCGCCGACGACCGGACGTCGTCTATACCACCGGCGGCTACGTGGCCATCCCGGTGCTGGTCGCGGCGGCGCTGCTGCGGGTCCCGTCCCTGCTGTGGGAGGGCAACCAGGTGCCCGGACGCAGCGTTCGGGTGTCAGCCCGCCTGGCCACGCTGCGCACGGTCTCGTATCCGGCCACGCGTGAGCGACTGCCGGCGCCCACCTTCGTGACCGGTACGCCCATCCGCGACCTCGGCAGCCGCGACAAGGCCGCCGCCCGCGCGCGCCTGGGCCTGACCGAGGAGCTGCCCATGATCCTCGGCTTCGGCGGCTCGCAGGCCGTGCGACGGCTGAGCGACGCGGTGCGAGACGCGTTGCCGGACGTCGTGGAGCGCTGCTACGTCGTGCACATCACCGGCGAGGCTGCCATCGGCGAGGCCGAGGCACTCCGGGCGACGCTGCCGCCCGCGCGTCGGGACCGTTATCGGCCGGTGGCCTTCCTTCACGAGGACATGGATGCGGCCCTCACCGCGGCCGATCTGCTCGTGGGCCGGGCCGGCTCATCGACCCTGGCCGAGGCCGCCGCGGCGGGTCTGCCCATGATCGTCGTGCCCTATCCCCATGCCGCGGCGCACCAGAAGGCCAATGCCTCCGAGCTGGTCGCGGCCGGCGCGGCCGTGCTCGTGGACGACGAGGACCTCGACGGCGATACCCTGCGGCGCGCCGCCGAGCTGCTCTTCGACGAGGGGCTGGAGGTCATGGCCACGGCCGCTCGCGGCGTGGGCCGGCCCGGCGCCGCCGCCGCGAGCGCACGGCTGCTGGAGGCTCTGGCCACGCGCGCGCCGCTGCCCAGCGACGTCGAGCTCGAGGCGCTCAGCCGGACCGGAGGCGGCGCGTGACCCGGCTGACCGAGGCCGAGCAGCTCAAGCTCGGCGGCGACATCCAGCGACGCCTGGGCATCAAGACCTCACGGAACGAGCCGCTGGAACGCTTCACGACGATGCGTGTCGGTGGCCCTGCCGATCTCTTCGCCGAGGTGCGCAACCTCTTCGAGCTGCGCGGCATCGTGCGCTTCGCGCGGCAGCGCGACCTCCCGCTCTTCCTCATCGGCCGCGGCTCCGACCTCGTCATCAGCGACGCCGGCATCGGCGGCCTGGTGGTCCTCGTCCGAGCCGCCGGCGTGCGCACCGAGGGCGAGTGCATCGTGGCCGAGGCCGGCGTGCAGATGGCCAAGCTGGCGACCGTGGGCAAGAACGCGGGGCTGACCGGCCTCGAGTTCGGGTTGGCCATCCCGGGCACGGTCGGCGGCGCCGTGTGGGCCAACGCTGGAGCCCACGGCTCGGACGTGCGCGGCGTGCTCGCGAGCGCGCTGGTGGTCGGGCCCGAAGGCGACGAGGGAGCCCTCGATCCCGACGGGTTGGGCATGGCCTACCGCGAGACGACGCTCAAGCATGGGCCGCCCGGCCGTCCGCACGTCGTGCTCGAGGCCACCTTCGCCCTCGAGCCCGCCGAACCCGATACCATCGCCGAGCGGCTGGCCTCCATCCGTCGCTGGCGCCAGGAGCACCAGCCAGTGGGCCAGAAGTCGGCGGGTAGCGTCTTCCGCAACCCGGAGGGCGATTCGGCCGGTCGCATCATCGACGAGCTGGGGCTCAAGGGGCGGCGCGTGGGCGGCGCCCAGGTCAGCCCCAAGCACGCCAACTTCATCGTCAACACCGGTGGCGCCAGCGCCGCCGACGTCCGCGAGCTGGGCGGGCTCGTGCGCGAGACCGTGCGCCGTGAGCGCGGCCTCGAGCTGGCCTACGAGATCGAGTTCGTCGGGGACTGGCCAGCGGCAGAGGAGGGGACATGACCGCCAGCACCTTCGAGACCAGGCGAGCCAGATGACGCTCGCGCCTACGTCCATCGCGGTCCTGCTCGGCGGCCCCTCGGCTGAGCACGACGTCTCGCTCGTCTCGGGCCGCGCCATCGCCCGTGCCCTCGCCGGCAACGGACATGACGTCAGCGGCTGGCTCCTGACGCTCGAGCGTGCGTGGTGGTCGCTGCCGCCGCGCGCGCTGGACCCGGAGCTGCCAGCCCACGCCTTCCGGGACCCGGCCGCCCTCGGTGCCGAGGGGCCGTACACCGCAGCCGCGGCTCTCGAGGCGCTGGCCACGTCGAGACCGGCGCCGGTCGTGTTCCCGGCCCTGCACGGTCCCTTCGGCGAGGACGGCCAGGTCCAGTCGCTGCTCGAATCGGCAGGGCTCGTGTACTGCGGTGCCAGACCGGCCGCATCGGCGGTGGGCATGGACAAGACGCTCTTCAAGCGCGTCGTGGCCACGCTCGAGCTGCCGGTCCTGCCCTGGGCCGAGGTCGTGGCGCCGGAGCTCGCGGCCGACCGTCCGACCGTGCTCGCGGGCCTGCGTGAGTTCGCCTCCGGCTTCGATGACCCGCGGCTCATCGTGAAGCCCGCCCGCCAAGGCTCGAGCATCGGCGTGACCATCGTCCACGACGTGCAGGCCGAGGCGCTCGAAGCCGCGCTCGACAAGGCCATGCGCTACGACGATCTCGTGCTCGTGGAGCCGTACCTCGAGCACCCCCGCGAGCTCGAGACCGCGGTCATGGGCAACAGCCGCCTCGACTGCGTGGCCTACGGCCCCGGCGAGATCGTGCCCGGCAACGAGTTCTATGACTTCGAGGCCAAGTACCACTCGCCGGAGAGCCGGACCACCGAGCTGGCGGACCTCGATCCCGAGCTGCTCGAGTCGATCCGGGCGGCCGCGGTGGAGGTCTTCCTGGTCATCGGCGGCAGCGGCTTCGCGCGCGTCGACATGCTGCTCTCGTCCGATGGCATCCCCTACATCAGCGAGATCAACACGCTGCCGGGGTTCACGCCCATCAGCCTCTTCCCGCGCATGACCGCCATGGGCGGCTACGACTTCGCTTCCACCTGCGAGCGCATCGTGGAGCTGGCCCTCGAGCGCGCGGCCGCGCGACCGGTCCTCGAGCTTCGTCCCGACGATCTGCCGTGAGACACACCCGCCCCGGTGCCGTCGGGTCCGTCGAGCCCCGGGTGAGCGCCGAGCCATCGACAAGCCGGCGACACACCAGCTTCGCCCGCCTGGTCGGCGCGACCGGGCTGGTGCTGCTGACCTCGCTCCTCTTCTGGCTGCTGACCGACGATGCCTTCCGCGTGACCGACGCCAGCGTCAGCTTCGCGGGCATGGCCCACGCCGACGAGGAGGCCGTGCGCGAGCGCCTCTCCGACATCGAGCGCGGCCCCAACGTCTTCCGTGTGCGGGCGTCGGAGATCGTGAGCGAGCTCTCGACGCTGACCGAGGTCGACGCGGCGGCGGCCAGGGTCACGCTGCCGGCCGAGGTGACGGTGGCGCTCGACGAGCGCGACCCCGTCTTCATCTGGAGCAACGGCGCGGTCTCCTGGCTCGTGGACGAGGAGGGCATGCTCTTCGCTCCGGCCCAGATCGACGACGCCCCGGGCGGTGAGCCGGACGGGCCTCGAGGCGCCGAGGCGGTCGAGCCCGACGAGGCCACCGAGGCGCCTCCGGCCGAGCTGACGCTCGCAGCCCGGGCCGACCTGCCCATCGTGCAGGACGCGCGGGTGACCGAGCAGGCGACCGTGGGCACGTTCCTGA
>JBFLKP010000176.1:0-3852 GCA_040883225.1 Candidatus Limnocylindrales bacterium
CATGGTCTGAGCGTATCGCACCGGGATTCGTTGCGTCAATGGCCGCCGAGCGGAACGAACACCACGCCGGTGTACCATTCCCCTGCCGAGCCACTCCACGGTCACGCCGTGGGCGGCGACACACCCGAAACCCTGTCCCCACATCCCCACGGAGAGATCCGGATGCGCTTGTCCTTCGCCGCCATCGCACGAACCAGTGCCCAACGACCGTGGGCCGTCGTGGCCATCTGGCTCGTCACCCTCGCTCTCACGTTCGTCATCGCGGCCACGTCGATCGGCAGCGCCCTCACCACCGACTTCAGCTTCACCGACGACCCCGAGTCGGAGCAGGCCGCCACGCTCATCGAGGAGCTGCGCGGCGAGACCACCATCCCCGAGCTCGTCATCGTGGCCTCGGAGACGGGCACGGTCCAGGATCCCGCCTTCGCCGGCTACGTGGGCCAGCTGCAGGAGGCCCTCAGCGCACTCATCCCCGAGAGCGAGGTCGTCTTCGTGGGCAGCTACCTGACCGAGAGCGGCCCGGTCTCCGAGGACGGCAGCACGGCCCTCCTGCCGGTGGTCGTCCAGACGCAGTCCTTCGGCGTGCTCCAGGAGATCGCCGGCGAGATGAACGACATCATCGCCGAGGTCGGCGTGCCCGAGGGCTTCACCGTCCGCACCTTCGGCAACGGCACGCTCAACGAGGACTTCACGCACCTCGCCGAGGAGACGCTCCAGCGCGGTGAGGCCATCGGCGTCTTCATCGCGCTCATCATCCTCGTGGTCGTCTTCGGCACCGTCGTCGCCGCGGTCGTCCCGGTGATGCTCGCGGTCGTGGCCATCACCGTGGCCCTCGGCTTCATCACCATCGTGGGCCAGCTCCTGGAGCTCTCGTTCTTCGTCACCAACATGGTCACGATGATCGGCCTCGCGGTGGGCATCGACTACTCGCTCTTCATCGTGTCGCGCTACCGCGAGGAGCGCCAGCTCGGATACGAGACGGTCGACGCCATCGAACGCGCCGGCGGCACCGCCAGCCGCGCGGTCTTCTTCTCCGGGCTCATCGTGGTGCTGGCGGTCTCGGCCATGCTCTTCGTGCCCGCCTCGATCTTCGTCTCGCTGGGCCTCGGCGCGGTCACGGTCGTGGTCGCGGCGGTGGTAGCGGCGATGACGCTCCTGCCCGCCGTGCTCGCGCTCCTGGGCGACCGCATCGAGCGCCTGCGCCTGCGTAAGCCCCCGGCCGACCCCGCGCAGGGTGGCGGCGTGTGGGATCGCGTCGGCCGCGGCGTGATGGCGCGCCCGTGGATCAGCCTCGTCGCGTCGAGCCTCGTGCTGCTCGTGTTCGCCTCGTTCTGGCTGCGGCTCGATGCCGGCTTCTCCGGCGTGACCACGCTGCCCGACGACACGCCCTCCCGCGAGGCCTACGAGCTGCTGACCGCCGCCGGCATCCCAGCCGGATCGGGCACCCCGGTGGAGGTCGTCGTCGACGGCACCATCACGCCCGAGGTCGAGGCCGCGGTGGCCGAGCTGCAGGCCGCCATGGCCGGCTTCGAGTACGAGGCCGACGGCGCGACGCTGCCGCTCTTCGCCCCCGCCACCGTGGAGCAGGGTCCCGAGGGCGAGCTGGCCATCGTCTCCGCCGCGCTCGCCACCGACTTCCAGGACGACGTCTCGACGTCGGCCGTGGCCACCCTGCGCGAGGAGACCATCCCGGCCGTCTTCGGCGGTCTTGACGTGGAGGTGCTGGTGGGCGGTGGCGCGGCCTTCAACGTCGATTTCTTCGACGACGCGCGCGAGGCCCAGCCGATCGTCTTCGCCTGGGTCCTGGGCCTGAGCTTCCTGCTCCTGCTGGTGGTCTTCCGCTCGCTGGTCATCCCGCTCACGTCCATCCTCATGAACCTGCTCTCGGTGGCCGCGGCCTACGGCATCCTCGTGCTCGTCTTCCAGAACGGCCAGGACAATGAGCCGCTGCTGGGGCTCTTCACGCAAGTCGACGCCATCGAGGCCTGGCTGCCGCTGATGCTCTTCGCCATCCTCTTCGGCCTCTCGATGGACTACCAGATCTTCCTGCTCAGCCGGGTGAAGGAGTACTGGGACAAGAGCGGCGACACGACCGAGGCGGTGGCCCACGGCCTGCGCACGACCGGCTCGATCATCACCGGCGCGGCGCTGATCATGGTGGCGGTGTTCATGGGCTTCGCGCTGGGCAGCCTGCCCGCGCTGCAGCAGATGGGCCTGGGCCTGGCGGTGGCGGTGTTCGTCGACGCCTTCGTGGTGCGCACGATCCTGGTGCCCTCGACGATGCGCATCCTTGGCGACGCCAACTGGTACCTGCCGGGGTTCCTCGGATGGATGCCGCGCTTCGACTTCGAGGCGCCCGCGCGCGAGCCGGTGCCGGTCACGATCGAGGTCGAGGAGCGCTGACCGAGCGGCCGCTGGTCGAGGCGGCCGAGGCGCGGTCGAGGCGGCCGAGGCGGCCCGATCCCGTCGGACGATCGCCGCGCACTGGCCGGTGGCAGGCGACAACCGGCGATCCGGCGCCTCGTCCGCCATGCGCTGGCACGGCAGCTCGGCCTGGACACCCCGTCCCTCGACGATGGGGCCGCCTGAGACAAGGCTCACGATCCTGGCGCAGGCGGAGGGTCGAGCCCGCTACCATCGGCGCATGTCGCAGGAGTTCACGACCGACGCCTTCATCGCCCACGTCGAGTCACTGCTCGAAGCCATCCCTGACGGCGGGCGCCAGGTCATCGCCATCGCCGGCGCCCCCGCCAGCGGCAAGTCGACCATCGCGTCCCGGCTGAACGAGCGCCTCAACGAGGTGGCCCCGGGGTCGACGGCGCTGCTGCCCATGGACGGCTACCACTTCGACGACGAGATGCTCGTGCCTCGCGGCTGGCGGCCGCGCAAGGGTGCCCCGCACACGTTCGATGTCGGAGGCTATGCCTCCGCGTTGCGGCGCATCCGCGCCAACGACGAGCCCTTCGTGGCCGTGCCCCGCTTCGACCGCGACCTCGAGATCGCACGGGCCGGCGCCATCATCATCGAGCCCACGGTCCGGCTCATCGTCAGCGAAGGCAACTGGCTGCTGCTGCAGGACGAGCCCTGGCCGACGCTGCTGCCGCTCTTCGACCACACCGCGCTGGTGAAGACCGAGTGGGAGACGCTCGAGCAGCGCAACCGCGATCGCTGGGTGGGCTATGACTACACCGAGGAGATGATCCTCGAGAAGCTCGAGGGCAACGACCTGCCCAACGCGCGCCTCGTCTACGAGCGCAGCACCGAGCCCGACTGGATCATCCGCACCTAAGCCCCGGACAAGCTCGGGCGAAGTCCCGTGGACCAGCCTGCTCGCATCCCCTCCGTCCGTATGCCCCGTGACCGCCGCTGGATTGACCGGGTGGCAGGAACACGCCGATGTGCGGATATGCGGACCACGGTCGACCTGCCGGACGAGCTCTACCGGACGCTGAAGGCACGAGCCGCCCTCAGGGGCGTGACCCTGCGCGAGCTGATCCAGGACCTCATCGAGCAAGGACTTGGCGCAGCCGAGCCACGGCGAGGACCGGCCGAACGACCCGATCCGCCCGTGGCGCTCCCTTCTCGCGGGCGCACGATCACGTTCTCACCGGAGGACATCCACCGGCTGGAGGAGGAAGACGACCTGGAGCCTGGGCTGCGGGCGTCGATGTCCAGGGAGGGCACTGGACCGACGCCTACCTCGCGGCCTTCGCCACGGCGGCAGGGGCCCGGCTGGTCAGCTTCGACGCCTATCGCCCGCTACCCCGGCCTCGCCTGGCTGCACCTGGAGCCCTGAGCACGCAAGATAGGGGCTGATGTCCGCGGCACCCTGCGGCCGCGCCACGGAGCCCA
>JBFLKP010000177.1:0-15973 GCA_040883225.1 Candidatus Limnocylindrales bacterium
CCGGCCACCGAGCGCGCGCGTGCATCGGCCGCCTCGCGCTGCAGCAGGTACGCGGAGTAGGCGCCCCGGAACGTCGCCAGTCGCCGCTCGCGCAACTCCCAGACGCGCTCGACGACGTTGTCCAGGAAGGCGCGGTCGTGCGAGGCCACGAGCAACGCCCGGTCGCGCTTCACGAGTGTCGCCTCGAGCCACTCCAGGGCCGCGATGTCCAGGTGGTTGGTGGGCTCGTCGAGCATCAGCAGGTCAGGGTCGGCCACCAGCAGTCGGGCCAGGGCCACTCGCGTCTGCTCACCGCCCGAGAGCTCCGCGGGCCGGTGCGCCCAGAGCTCCGTGGCGATGCCCAGGCCGCCGAGCGACTCGGCCACACGCTGGTCAAGGTGGTAGCCATCGGCGGCCTCGAAGCGGTCCCGGAGTGCCGCGTACGTCTCCGATTGCACCGCTTCCGCGCCGCGGGCCTCGAGCTCCGCCAGCTCGTGCTCCATGCGCTCGAGCTCGACCGCGCCTGCTCGCACCACCGCGCGCACCGTCGGCGCCTCGGCGAAGCGTCGGTCGAGGTTGGCTTCCTGGGTGAGCAGCCCAAGGCGCAGGCCCTTGGCCATGTGGACCCGCCCGCCGTCGGCCTCCTCGTGCCCCGCGATGATCTCCAGCAGCGTGGTCTTGCCGGCACCATTGCCGCCGACGAGACCCACGCGCTCACCACGCGCCAGCGCGGCGGTCACCGAGTCGAGGATGACGAAGTCGCCGATCTCTCGGCGCACCCCGTCGAGACGAAGGACGGACATCGTCCCTAGTGTGCCTTCACGCCGACGGATCCGGTCCGCCGAGCTCCGACCAGTTGCGGCCACGACGTGCCGAGCGGCGCGACGAGCGCACGAGCGCGGCATCGGAGAGGGTGCGATGGGCGACCGGCAGCCGCTGGCACCAGGAGCAGTAGTGCGTGCCGCGGGCATTGAGCTCGAAGCGGCGGATCGGCCGGCCGCAGCGGTGGCAGGGCAAGCCGGTACGCTGATAGACGTCGAGATGCTCCTGCATCCGGCCATCGCCCTCTGGCGCGGTGTAGTCGTCGATCGACGAGCCGCGACGCTCGATGGCCTCGCTCATGACGCCCCGGACCGCCTGGTACAGCCGGCGCTCCTGCTCGGTGTTGAGCGAGTCGGCCGCGCGCAACGGATGGAGCCGTGAGCGCCACAGCGCCTCGTCGGCGTAGATGTTGCCGACGCCCGCGATGAAGGACTGGTCCAGCAACGTCGTCTTGAGCCGACCACGCCGACGCCGCAGGCGGGCCCGGAAGCGGCCCAGCGTGAAGTCGTCGGCGAGCGGCTCCGGTCCGTGCCGCCCGAAGAGCTCGCCCACGTCACCCTCGCCCAGGATCGTGCCGTCGGCCGCGCGCCGATAGAGGCCCACGCGCCCGAACTTGCGCACGTCACGGAAGAGCAGCCAGCGCGGTCCTTCGACGATACCGCCACCGGCCACGGGTCCGCCGTCGAGCGTCAGGCGCAGGTGAACGTGCTGGTCGTGCACCGTGCCCGCGGGCAGCACGAAGAGCTGGCCGGTCATCTTGACCTGCACCGCCAGCACCATCGAGCCGGAGAGGTCGAGCACGAGCCACTTCGCCCGACGCCCGACCCGTTCCACGCCGCGTCCGCGGATGCGGCGCGCGAAGGTGGCGGGGTCGGGGTGGCGCACCACCGGGTCCCAATCCCACCAGACGCCCTCGATGGTCGAGCCGACGACGAGCGGCGCCAGGTCACGCGCCATGGTCTCGACCTCGGGCAGCTCGGGCATGGGCGGCTAGAGGCGCTCCAACGGGGTCATCGACTCCCAGTCGTCACCGACCTTGACGTCGACATCGAGCGGCACGTCCAGCTTGAGCGCGCCCTCGAGCACCTCCCGCACGAGCGGCGCGAGGTGCTCGACCTGACGGCGTGGTACTTCCAGCAGCACCTCGTCGTGGACCGACAGCAGCATGCGTGCCGGGGCTCGTTCGGCCGAGAGTCGCTCGTGCAGCCGGATGAGGGCGATCTTCATGATGTCCGCGGCCGTGCCCTGGATGGGCATGTTGATGGCCATGCGTTCGCCGGCCTGTCGCAGCTGGGCGTTGCGGGCCGAGAGCTCGGGGATCCAGCGCCTGCGCCCCAGCAGGGTCTCGACATAGCCCTGCTCCGCGGCGATCTGCTTGATGTGGACCATGTAGCGGCTGATGCCCGTGTAGGCCCCGAAGTACGAATCGATGAACGAGCGCGCCTCCTCGCGCGGGATGCCCGCGCGCGTGGCGAGGCCGTAGTCGCTCATGCCGTAGGCCAGGCCGAAGTTGACCATCTTGGCCATCGAGCGCTCGTCGGCGGTGACGTCGGCGGGCTCTTTGTGCAGCACCCGGGCAGCCGTCTCGCGATGGATATCCGCGCGGCGCTCGAAGGCCTCCTTGAGATGCTCGTCGCCCGAGACGTGGGCGATGACCCGCAGCTCGATCTGGCTGTAGTCGGCGGCCAGCAGCACGAGGTCCTCCCCGCCGGCCACGAAGGCCGAGCGGATCTTGCGCCCGAGCTCGCTGCGCACCGGGATGTTCTGCAGGTTGGGATCGGCCGAGGACAGCCGGCCGGTCGCGGCCACGGCCTGCTGGAACGTCGTGTGCAGCCGGCCGGTGTGCTCGTCGATCATCAGCGGCAGCGCGTCCACGTAGGTCGACTTGAGCTTCGTGTAGACCCGCCAGTCGAGGAGCATCGGGATCATGGGGTGGGCCTCGCGCAGGCCCTCGAGCACCGTCGCCGCCGTGGAGAAGCCGGTCTTGGTGCGCTTGCCCCTGGGCAGGTCGAGCTCGTGGAACAGGACCTGCTCGAGCTGCTTGGGGCTGCCCAGGTTGAACTCGTGCCCGACCGCGGCATAGATGTCCTCCTGCAGTCGCGCGATGGTCCCGCCGAAGGTCGTGGCCAGGGCGTCGAGCGAGCCGCGGTCGAGGGCCACGCCGGTGGCCTCGAGGTCGGCCAGCACCGGCACCAGCGGCAGCTCCAGCTCGTCGAGGATGCGGCGCAGCTCGGGCTGCTCCTCGAAGGCGCGATCGAGGGCCTGCTGCGCCGCCGAGACGGCCGCCGCCTGGATGGCCGCGGAGCCGGCAGGGTCGAGCTCGCCGGCGGCCGGCAGGGTCACCTCCAGGCGCTCGGCGCAGATGTCCGCGAGTGACTGGCTGCGCAAGGCGGCATTCAGGATGTAGGCCGCGACCTGTGTGTCGAATGCGACCGGAGAAAGGCTCGTGCCCGACGAGCTGAGCGAGGCGTTCGCGGCCGGGTCGCGACGCGCGAGGGCCCACACCAGCAGGGTCTTGACCTCGTGACCCACGAGCGGCCGGCCGGAGGCGAAGACCGCATCGCCCAGCTCCGCGGCCCCGTCGCCGGCAGCCGCGACGACGCGGCCGTCCTCGCCGGCCACGGCCAGCGCCTCGAGCGTGCCGCGCCGCGGCCGGGGGTCATCGAAGGCCACACCGATCACGAGCTCGGACTGTCCCGCCAGCCAGGCGCCCAGGTCCTCGACCGCGGCCGGCGGCTCGACGGTGCCCGGGTCGGCCAGCATCGCTGCGAGGCGCGCGAGCGGGTCGAGGCCCTCGGTGGAGGTCACGCCCACGACCTCCCGTGCCACCGCGGCGGCGGCTCCGGCCACGGCCCCGAAGTCGAGCGTCAGCTGCAGGCCGCTGCCTGACCCTTGGCCTGCCTCCCGCCCCCTGGGTGGTCGGCCGGCGACCTGCGCGGCGGGCACGGGGCCGCCCTTGTCGGCCTCTTTGAGCAGGTCGCCCGGCGCGGGCGTCTCCTCGCCCTCGACGCCCGGCAGCCGCTCCACGAGCGAGCGGAACTCGTACTCGCGGAAGAGCCGGATGACCTCGTTGCGGTCGTAGTCGCCGAGGCGCGCCGCGTCGAGGTCGAGGTCGATGGGTGCGTCGCGATCGATGGTCACCAGCTCGCGCCAGAGCAGCACGTCGTCGCGGTTGTCGATGAGCTTCTGGCGCAGCTTGTCGGGCTTGACCTCCTCGATGTGCTCGTAGACACCATCGAGCGAGCCCCAGCCGGTGAGCAGCTTGGCCGCGGTCTTGTCCCCTACCCCGGCGAGCCCGGGGATGTTGTCGGTGGAGTCGCCCTTGAGCGCCTTGAAGTCGATCATCTGCGCCGGTGCCAGGCCATAGCGCTCCTCGATACGCGCTGGGTCGTAGATGACGGTCGAGCTGACGCCCATGCGGGTGGTCATCAGCTTGGTCTGCTCCGACACGAGCTGGAGCATGTCCAGGTCGCCCGAGACGATGAGCGTCTCGAGACCCTCGGCCTCGGCCTGCCGCGAGAGCGCGCCGATGAGGTCGTCGGCCTCGTAGCCCTCCATCTGGTAGGTCGGGATGCCGAAGGCGCCGAGCGTCTCGCGCACGATGGGGAACTGGTCACGCAGGTCGTCGGGCGTGGGCTTGCGCGTGGCCTTGTACGCCTCGTAGCGGTCGGCCCGGAACGAGCGGCCCACGTCGAAACAGCACATCACGTGGTCGGGTCGCATGTCGGTGAAGCCGCGGAGCACGATCGACCAGAAACCGAAGGCCGCGTTCACGAGCTGGCCCTTGCTCGTGGTCAGCGGGGTCTCGTACAGCGCGAACCAGGCCCGATAGATGAGGCTGTGCGCGTCGAGCAACATGAGCCGTTCCACGCGACCGAGTGTAGCCGCGGGTGCCTCGGCTAGGGCGCCAGAGGATCCCTCGCGCGACGCGCGAGCCAGCCCACCAGCAGCAACCCGCCACCAGCGAGCGCCAGCAGCAGGCCGAGGACGACGAGCAGCTCCGGCGGGCCACCATCGTCGAGCGCCTCGGGGCTCGCGGAGGCGACGCTGGCCGGCGACTCGGCTGAGTCCTCCGCGGTCACGTCGCGGCCGCGGGCGTCGTCAGGCGCCAGTGCTCGTGGCGACAGCCCGGTGGCGTCTTCGTCGGCCACGGACACGGCCGCATCGGCGGCCTCGTCATCGGCCGGCGGCTCGATGCCGTCCGCCGCCACACCGAGCTCGGCCGACCCGGCCAGGTACGACTCGGCGAGGTTCGACTCGGTCACGTCCCCTTCGGCCGCGTCCTGTCCGGCCCCCGACTTCTGCGCCAGGCCCTCCGAGGTGCCGGCCTGGGACCGTGGCAGCGACTCGGCGAACTCGGGATCCTCCATGGCCTCGGCTGCGCCGTCGAGCGCGTCGGGGGCCTCGGCATCGCGGGCGGCACCCGCTTCGATGAGGGACGGCGCGACCGGCGCGACCTCGGCCTCTGCCGCGGGCGACGATGGCATGGCCGTGCGCCAGTCGATGAGGTTCGGCTCGGCCTGGACGGAGACGGTCCCGCCGTCGGGCCAGGCGTAGCCGGCCACGACCAGCAGGAGCCCGATCGAGAGCACGCCGGCAGCCGCCGGCTGGAAGGCACGTGAGCTCGGGAGCGAGAATCGGCGCAGGAGGCGCGTGAGGGCGTTGCCGCGCAGGCGCTCTGCCTGCTCGGGGCTCAGCCGATGGTCGCGCCGCCGTGGCGGCACGGGCTCCTGGGCCACGGCTCGAGCCACCACGGGAAGATCGGCCGCGAGGGCCGCGCAGGCGCCACAGTCGGCGACCAAGCGCTGGGCCTCGGACATCTGCTCGGGCTCGAGGGGATCCCCGGCCACGAGCTGCGCCACGAGCAGCGCGTCATGGCGCTCGTGGTCGGCAGCGGGCGGCAGAGGGCGTGGGCCTGACATGTCGCTCATGAGACGTCCCTACCCACGGAACGGTTCCATCAGCGGGGCGAGGCAGTCGCGCAGGGCCAGCCGCCCTCGATGGATGCGGGACTTGACCGTGCCCACGCTGACGTTCGTGATGGCCGCGATCTCGGGATAGCCGAAACCCTGGACGTCGTAGAGCACGATGGCCGCTCGCTGGTCCTCCGAGATACCCTCCATGCAGCGTGCGATGGCGGCTCGCTGCTGCTTGGCCAGGGACACCTGCTCAGGCCCCTCCGAGGCGGGCGCCGGGGGCTGCCAGGCGTCGTCCTCCCACTCCGGATACGGCTCGCTGGGGCGGCGCTTTCGCTTGCGCAGCATGTCGCGAGCAGCGTTGATGGCGATGCGCGTGAGCCAGGCTCGGAACGACGGTCCGCTGAAGCGCTCGAGGTTGCGGTAGGCGCTGAAGAACGCCTCCTGCACGGCCTCCTCGGAGATGTCGGGGTCGCGCACGACGCGCACGGTCATGGAGAAGAGGTAGTCCTGGTAGAGCGTCACGAGCTGGTTGAAGGCCTCAAGCTCCCCGCCCAGCGCGGCCGTGACGAGCGCCTGATCACGGGCGTTCTCGGCCGCGCGGTCCATCGCCTGCTCAGAGCCAGCCGCGACGCCGGAAGAGCATGACCATGCCCACGAGCACCGCGGTCATGGCGACCCCGATGACCCAGAAAGCGGTGTCGCTGCCTTCACCCGGAAAGGCCACGTTCATGCCGAAGAGGCTCGCCAGCAGCGTCAGCGGCAGCACGATGACGGTGATCGAAGTGAGCACCTTCAGCGTGTCGTTCGTGCGGTGGCTGATGACCGACTCGTTCGACTCCTCCAGGCCGACCACGACCTCCTTGTAGTTCTCGAGCGTGTCCCAGATCCGCTCGGAGGCGTCGATGACGTCATCGAAGTAGACGTCCAGCTCCTCTGGCCCGACCACGTCCATGGCCCGCTCGAGGTCGCGGAAGGCGACGCGCTGTGGCCGCACGATGCGGCGGAAGGTGATGATCTCCTGCTTGACGTTGGAGATGTCGCGCACGATCTCGTCGGACTTGCCCTCGAAGATGTCGTCCTCGATGCCCTCGAGCTTCTGGCCCATCTTGCGCAGCATGGGGAAGGCCGAGTCGACGGCGTGGTCGACGATCTTGTACAGCAGGAAGGGCGCCCCCTTCTCGAAGTAGCCCTCGCGCACATCCTCGCTCTCCCAGCAGCGCGAGAAGAGCGAGTCGATGGGCTCGAGGTCGTTGTTGGGCAGGGTCACGACGTAGTCGGGCCCCACGAACAGGTCCAGCTCGACGACGTTGAGCCGCTCGCGGTCGCGGTCGTAGCGGGGGAACTGCAGGACCACGAAGAGGTAGTCGTCATAGCGGTCCACCTTGGGCCGCTGATTGCGGGAGTAGATGTCCTCGTAGTCGAGGGGGTGAAACTCGAAGTTGCGCTCCAGCCACTCCTGGGCATAGTGCCGAGGCTTGGGGATGTGGACCCAGCGGAGCCCGTTCTGCTCCACGACGGAAGGCTCGGGCATGGCCTCCTCGGGGGTCACCACCGTAGCCGGCCCACGCCGAACCGGCCGCACGATCAGCTTCGGCGTGCGAATCGCCGGCATCTCAGGCTTCTCCGGCGCGGAGAACGGGGCCGGCGGCCTTGTATCGGGCGTGATCCCGGTCGATCACGACGACTCCCTCCCGGTGCCCTGCAGGTTGGCCGAGGCGAGTCTACACCGACGCCTGCTGGCCTCTTGGGGCAACTGGGTCGCTCGACACGGTTCGACGGCACCTGACGTGTTGCGGGTGCCGGCGTTGTGCCGCTTCATCGCTGAGGGACTGGATGGACACCGCAAACGAGGGCGAGAGCGAGGGCGAGCCGCGAAGCGCCTGCGGTCTACAATCCCGCAGCGAGCCGAAGTGGCGGAATGGTAGACGCGGAGGTCTCAAACACCTCTGAGGGCAACCTCGTGTGGGTTCGAATCCCACCTTCGGCACCACGAAGCGGGACGCTTGGCACCGGACGGCGCGCGAGGTCGGCGCATACTGGCCCCGGGACCCGCCTACCCCGGGCGGCACAAGTGGGGTTGCAGCCATGACGCGCGTGCTCGTCGTCCACCACGACATCGACCTCGGCGACCAGGAGGTCGACACCCTCAGACGGCTGGGCTACGAGCCCGTCGGCTGCGCCGGCCCGGCGGGATCGCCCTGTCCGGTGCTGCGAGGCGAGCACTGCCCCGATGTGCACGACGCGGACGTGCTCATCTACGACGTGTGGTCGACGACGGAGTCGGGCGGAGGCAAGGATCTCATCGAGCGCCTGCGCGAGATGCACCCGGAGACGCCCATCGTGCTCACCGCGCCCGGCATGGAGCTCGACTGGGTCGAGACCGAGGGCATCCACAAGGTGGTCCCGCTCGTCGGCGCCCCCACGGCCGAGAAGCTCGACGCGGCCATCAAGGAGGCGCTGAGCCAGTAGTCCAGGCCTAGCCGAAGAGCGTGGCCAGCCAGGGCCAACGTTCGCGCTCGGGGGCACGCTCGTCGGCCCACGCGTTGCGCGCTGGAAGGTCGTGCTCGAGGACCCCGGTGAGACCTTCGGTCAGGACTGCAGCACGCTCGCGGCCGGCAGGCACGAAGGGATCGTCCATGGCGGCCCCGGTCCCGAGCGCGCGACCGATGCCCACGCTGAAGCTCGAACCGCGCACGATGCGATGCGTGCCTCCGATGACGACCGGGACCACCGGCGCGCCCGAGGCCACGGCCAGGTAGGCGAAGCCGGGCGAGATGCGCCGCACCCGCTCGGGTGGCGACGGCGGTCCCACCTCCGGGAAGACGGCGACGGCATGACCCGCGCGTGTCGCGGCGGCGGCCGCCTCGACATAGCGCCGGGGGCTGCCGGACCCCGGTGTCACCGGCAGCACGCCCACCCTCGGCAGCAGCAGCCGACGCCACCACGAGCGCGTGATCGTCCGGGCGTCCGCGAGCCAGACCAGGCGAGCCGCCCCAGGCGGCCAGGCCGCCAGCAGCAGGAACGGCTCGAGCCACGCTCGATGCGGAGCCGCGACCACGATGCAGCCCGCGCCCGGTCGGCCGCCGGCCACCGGCAGTGGTCCCACGAGCTCGATGCGGACGGACCAGCCCACGACTCGGCAGCTGGTCATGAAGGCCCGGCGCAGGCAGGACTCCAGACGACCCTGCCGTGCGGGCAGACGAGCGAGGGTCTCGGAGAAGCGCCGGAGGTCCTGCCTCACGAGCGCGCCCGATAGCGCTGTAGCGTGGCCAGACCGGTCTCGTGCCCAGCCGTCGGCTGGCCCAGACGTCGGTACACCTCGACCGCTCGGCGATGCTCGTCGATCTCGGCGTCGATGACGGCGGCGATGGCCTCACCCGAGAGGGCCCGACGCGGCACGTCGGCGCGGCCCTCCACGAGCTCGAACGGCCGCTCGGGCACGGGCACGGCTTCCGCGTTGGCCACGGAGGCCTTCAGCGCGCGGATGGCCGCGACCGCTGCCGTCGCTCCTCGTCGTCGCGCGTCGAGCAGGTCCGCGTCGAGCCGGCGGCGCAACGACGGGACCGTCCAGTGCGAGGTCGAGCCTGCCAGGTGCTCGTCCATCCAGCGCGCACCGAAGTCGACGACGTCGGCCGCCACTAGCAGCTCGGCAGCGGTACCGCCCACGGGCCCCCGGTGGCCCGCCCCGCTGGCGAGATAGTCGCGCATGAGGTCGGCGAAGTAGTCCTCGCCGGGGTAGTCGACGATGCCCCCGTCGTCATCGAGGGCATCCACGACCCGGACCTCGGATCCGCTCGCGGTGGCCACGCGGCGGTAGCGGCGGACGCGACGCTTCGACGGTAGCGAGCAGCGGTACTCGGCGAGATGCAGCGCGGTCACCGTGTCATGGTCCGCCCCGAGCCGCAGCACCCGGCCATCGCGCCGGACCAGCGACTCGAGCGGCGAGCCGGGACCGAAGTAGTCGTCCCACGGAACATCGTCGAGCAGCTCACGCGCGAGCGAACCATGCGCGGCGAAGCGTCCCTCGGGATGGTCGCTCACGACCGTGCCAGGATACGTTCGGAAGACCTCGGCCAGCGTGCCCACCTCCGGGTCGGCCGGTGCGCGCAGGGGGTGGAAGGGCTCGGCCTCCGCCAGCAGCTTCTCTCGCTCGGACTCGGGCCGCTCGTTGACCCAGGCGTGATCGTCAGCCGCGCCGAGCACCATGAGCATCGTGCCGCCGGGGGCGATGGCCTCGAGGATCGCCGCGATGACGCCGTCAGCGCGTCCCTCGACCGGGCCGATCCGGCGCAGCGAGGCGTGGACCATGACGAGGTCGCCGGCCCGCAGCCCAAGGGCTCGGAGATCTTGCGTGATCTGCGCCTTGCGGCGTTCGAGTCGCGCCATGGGGCGATGCTGCCACGCACCGCTTTCGGCTGCTGCCGCATCATGTGGACCTCGTGGCGGCCGGCCGCGTTCGCTAGCATGAGGCGCCCGTGGAGCCGCGACCCTTCGTCTTCGTGAACATGGCCATGACCGCCGACGGCAAGATCGACACCGTCGCGCGTCAGGGCGCTCGTATCTCCGGGCCTGCCGACACCGCCCGCGTCGACCGCTTGCGAGCCGGGTCGGACGCGATCATGGTCGGCGCCCGCACGCTCCTGTCCGAGGATCCACGGCTGACGGTGCGCGACCCGGCGCTCGTCGCCGGCCGGCAGCGGGCAGGCCGCCCGGACCAGCCGGCCAAGGTCGGGCTCGTCTCGCACCTCGCACCCGGCCAGCTTGCCGTCGAAGGCAGGTTCCTTCGCGAGGGCGGGGCACGGGTCGTGGTGTGCACCTCGAAGCGAACGCGCACCGAGGTCGTGGACGAGCTTCGAGCGGTCGGCGCCGAGGTCGTGGTCGCGGGGTCCGAGCGCGTGGACCTGACCGCCGCATTGGCGGCGTTGTCGGCGATGGGCATCGAGCGCCTGATGGTCGAAGGCGGCAGCACGCTCGTCGCGGCGCTGCTCGAGGCCGGTCTCGTGGACGAGCTCGAGCTGGCCGTGGCCCCCCTCCTCTTCGGCGGCGAGGCCGCTCCCACGCCCGTCGGTGGCAGCGGCTGGGCTCGCGACGCTGCCATCGATCTGCGACTCATCGAGAGCGCTGTCAGCACCGACGGCGACGTCACCCTGCGCTACGGCATCCTGGCCACGGGCAGCCCATGACCGAGACGACCGCGGGCACCCTCGAGGGCGTGGCCGAGCTGTCGCCGACCCCGGAGACCGGCCTCAGCGACGCCGAGGCTGCGGCACGGCGCGAGCAGGGCCTGGGCAACTCCGCGCCCTCGTCCACCACGCGCTCCTACTGGGCCATCGTCCGCGAGAACGTCTTCACCTTCATCAACAACGTGCTCTTCCTCATGGGCGCGCTGCTGGTGATCGTGGGCCGCCCCTTCGACGCCTTCGTCTCGGTCCTGGTCATCGGTACGAACATCGTCGTCGGTATCTACCAGGAAGTCCGCGCCAAGCAGGCGCTTGACGAGATCGCCCTGCTCACGCGGCCGACGGCGAAGGTCGTGCGAGAGGGCGAGGTCCGCACCGTAGGTCCCGAGGAGATCGTGATCGGCGACCTGCTCGAGGTCGATGCCGGCGACCAGATCATCGTCGACGGCGAGCTGGCCGAGGGGCGCATGGAGGTCGATGAGTCGCAGCTCACCGGCGAGTCGGACATGGTTCCCAAGCGCGTCGGTGACGAGGTCTTCTCGGGCAGCTACCCGACGTCGGGGCGCGGCCGCTACGTGGCCCACACCGTCGGCGACGCCAGCCTCGCGGGCAAGATCACCGCCGGCGCCAAGACCTTCCGCCGTACGCTGACGCCGCTGCAGCGCCAGATCCAGACCGTCATCCGGGTGACGCTCGGTGTCGTGCTCTACCTGCAGCTGCTGCTGGTCGTCAAGAACGTCGTGGAAGACACTCCGCTCGACGAGGCCATCATCGAGGCCACCGTGCTCGTGGGCCTCGTGCCCAACGGCCTGTTCGTCTCGATCGCCATCGCCTATGCCCTCGCGGCGGTGCGCATGTCCCGCTTCGGCGCGCTCGTGCAGCAGGCCAACGCGGTCGAGTCGCTGTCGCACGTGGACACGCTCTGCGTGGACAAGACCGGCACCCTCACGGCCAACCAGCTCGAGCTCGACCAGGTGGTGCCGCTCGAGGGCGACGAGGCCGGCGCGCGCGCGCGGGTGGGCCTGATGGTGGCGAGCGGCCGAGCGACGAACAAGACCTCCCAGGCCATCGCTGAGGCGCTGCACGGCATCTCGCGCGAAGCGCTGACCGAGGTGCCGTTCTCGAGCAAGCGGAAGTGGAGTGCCGTGGCCCTGCCTGAGGGCATCTCGCCCAGCCACCCACCGGCCGGCACCTACTCGATGGGCGCACCCGGGTTCGTTCGCCCCTACCTCGATATCGACGACGCCCAGTGGCGCAACATCGAGGCCATCGTGGCGCACTACGCGTCACGCGGGATGCGCGTCCTGCTCGCGGCCTACGGCCCGTCCACCGAGCTCGAGGACGAAGGCGACGCCTCCAACCTCCCGCGGGACAGCAGGCCTTACGCCATCATCGTCCTGCGCGACCTGCTCCGGCCCGAGGCGGCGGAAACCCTCGCCCGCTTCCGTGAGATGGGCGTGGACGTGCGGGTGATCTCCGGTGATGACCCCGAGACCGTGGCCACGCTGGCCAAGCAGGCCGGGCTCGACACCAGCGGCGGCGTCGTCTCAGGCCCGGAGCTCGAGGCTATGGACGATCCGCACTTCGAGGCAGCCGTCGAATCCACGACGGTCTTCGGACGCATCACGCCCGAGCTCAAGGAGCGCCTGGTGGGCACGCTGCGCCAGCAGGGGCGCTACGTGGCCATGACCGGCGACGGCGTCAACGACGTGCTCTCGCTCAAGCGCTCCAACCTGGCCATCGCCATGGGCAGCGGCACCCAGGCCGCACGAGGCGTCGCCGACCTCATCCTCATCGACGACGGCTTCAGCGCCCTGGCCTCGGCCGTGGGCGAGGGACAGCGCATCCTCAACGGCATGCAGGACATCCTGCGCGTGTTCCTCACCCGCATCCTGACCCTGGGCATGCTCATCCTCGTGCTCATGACCAGCGGCTTCTTCCCCGTCGACCTGCGCAACGCCTCGGCCATCACGCTCTTCACCGTCGGCATCCCCACCGCCATGCTGGCGATCTGGTCGCGTCCCGGCTCCTTCTACAGCGAGTCCCTGTTGCGCACGCTGGCCAAGTTCGTGCTTCCGGCTGCGAGCCTCGCCTCGATCGTGGGCCTGCTCGTGGTCACGGGCGTGTTCCTCATCGGGGACGCCGATTTCGAGGCCGGCCTGGTCACGCAGGAGGCCGTGGACGAGGCCGCCAAGACCTCGGTCACGGTCTTCCTCATCCTCGTGGGCATGCTCGTGGTCGTATTCACCGAGCCACCGGTCAGGTTCCTCGCGGTCATCGAGCCGTTGTCGCCCGACTGGCGACCGACGTGGCTGGCGCTGGGCCTCACGGCCGCACTTGGGATCGTGCTGCTGGTCCCGCCGTTGCGCACGTTCTTCAACCTGAACCCGCTCTCGATCCGTGACCTCGGCATCGTCTTTGCGGGCGTCCTCGCCTGGGCCGTGCTGGTGTGGGTCTTCTGGCGCTGGCGGTTCGTGGAGCGCTTCCTCGGCGTGGACACCAGGAGCTGAGGCGGGACGCTCGTGGGAGCGGCAGACGCGTATCCTGCGTCCGGTGGACAGCGCGACACGCGCCGTCCGGCGTGCCCGCAGGGGCCGCACACGCCCCACGATGGACAGGAGGCATGCTCTCGATGACCAGGATCCGCACCGTGACCACGACGCTCGCAGCCGTCGCCCTCAGCATCGGGCTCATCTCCAGCGCGGTGGCGCAGGACGATGCCGAGCCCGAGCTCGTCGGCGTCTACGACATCGAGGGCCTGACCTGGCTGCTCACGAGCCAGGTGGTCGACGGTGAGATGACGCCCCTGCGCGACGGGGTCCTCGTCTCGCTGCGCATGGAGGGCGGTGACGCAGGCGGCAGCGGCGGCTGCAACAGCTACTTCACCAGCTACGAGCTCGACGGCTTCGACCTGGCCTTCGGTCCCGTGGGTTCCACCATGATGGCCTGCCTGCCGCCGCTGATGGAGGCCGAGCAGGCATACTTCGCCAACCTCAGCGAGGTCGCCGCCTATCAGTCGGGCGGCATCCAGATGGCGCTGCTCGACGCCGAGGGCGGCTTCCTGCTCGAGTTCGAGCTCGCGCCCGAGACCACGGTCGTGGGCTCGTGGGTGGCCACGGGCATCAACAACGGGAACGAGGCCGTGGTGACCACGGAGATCACCGCTGAGATCACCGCCGACTTCAGCGCCGACGGGGACCTCACCGGCTTCGACGGCTGCAATGGCTACTTCACCAGCTACGTGGTGGACGGCGAGAGCTTCACCGTTGACCCGGCCATCGGCCAGACGATGATGGCCTGCCCCTCCGAGGAGCACGCGGAACAGGCCCAGGCCTATATCGCAGCCCTCACCAACGCCACCACCTGGTCGGTCGACGCGGCCGGCAACCTCGAGCTGCGCGACGAGGACGGGGCCCTGCAGGTGGGGTTCGCACCCGCCGAGTAGGCCCTCCACCACAGGCCATCTCCCCGACGCCGGGGCGCCCGGGGGCGCCCCGGCGTCGATCCGCTCACCGTTGGGTTACGATCGCCACCGCCGTACGTCGTCGTCGGGCTGCTCCGCCCGAGCCAAGAGGAGGAATTCGTGGTGACCTCGTCCAGGGACAACGAGCCAGCCATCATCGCCGCCGAGGAACCGCGCACGCGCCGTCAGCTGCTGACCGCGGGAGGCGCAGCCGCCGTGATGGCGGCACTCGGCGCCGTCGGCATCTCCAGCAACGCCGAGGCCAGGGACGGACAGTGGACCCGCCTGGGCAGGCGCAACACGGCCACCTCGACGACGCAGATCACGGCCAAGAAGAGCCCGGGCTTCCTCAGCCGCCTCACCGGCGGGGGCGCGGCCATCCGAGGCATCACCTCATCGCAGAAGGGCGTCGGCATCCAGGGCTGGGCGGACGCGAAGAAGGGCAAGACCGTCGGCGTGGCGGGCAAGTCGGGCTCACCTGCGGGTACCGCCGGCCAGTTCATCGCCGGGCGCGGCGGCACGGCCGTGGTCGCCAAGTCCCCTGACGGCAACGGCGTGGCCCTCGAGACGGAAGGCAAGCTGCGCTTCGGGAAGCGTTCCGGTGAAGCCACCACCTCCGGCGGCTCCGAGTTCGTCATCCCCGTGAGCGGCGGACTGAGCAAGAGCTCGCTGGTGATCGCCACGCTGCAGGATCACTTCCCCGGCGTCCACGTGGAGTCGGCTGCCGTGCTCGACGCCGGTCGCAACACCATCGTCGTCCGCCTCAACCAGGCCGTGCCGGAACCGGCGCGCGTGGCCTGGATCGTCCTCGACTGAGCCGGGGGCCGCGCCCTAGCCGAGGGTCAGCTGCACCATCCCATCGAAGCGGCGGCCACACTCGGCCACGAGCTCCGCGTCGTAGGCGATGCCCGCACCCAGCCGCATCTCCTGCGTGCGTCCCTGACCGGCGGGGATGTGGAGCACCACCGGCGTCTCTCCCGGACGTGCCTTGATGACGCCTTTCAGCCCCTCGAACGCCGCGACCAGCCGCTCGTCGGAAGCGGGCGCGAAGCGGACGTGCAGGACCTGGCCGGGACCCGCGACCGTGGGCACGGTCTGCGCGCGCTCGGCGGAGGCCACGGCGGCACCGGCCTCCGCCGGCAAGGGCGGCTCCGCTTCGGCATCGGGGCTGAGGCTCTCGAAGGCCGGCGGGGCCGCGGGGCCGGAGACCGGCTCCATCGGCTCCTGGGGCGGGATGTCCACCGGCGACACGGTCTCGCTCTCGCCCAGCGGAACCGGCCGAGCGGCGGGCGCGGCGCCGGGCGGAGGCCCCGCGCCGATGGTGATGCTGATGGTTCCTTCGGCCACACCGCCCCGCAGCGGCGAGACACGCGGGACGACCAGCGTCTCGGGCGGCGTGGCCACGTCTGCCGGAGCCGCGCCACGTCCGTTCGAAGCACGGCCGCTGGCCGAGCCCGCGCCCCGTCCGTTGCCGTTGCGTCGGCGGCGTCCACGGCCCCGGTCCCCTGCGGCGACCTCCTGGGCGAACACCGCCACGCCCTTCTCTGTGGCCTCGTCCCAGGTCCACACCGCGTCGGCCAGCACGACGGTCTCGTCACCCTTGTGGTCGA
>JBFLKP010000178.1:0-37971 GCA_040883225.1 Candidatus Limnocylindrales bacterium
AGCCGCAGACGGTCGACTAGGCCGGGAGGAGCCGCGTGAGCGCCGCGATGAGCGAGCCGCTCGCGACCTGGCGGGCGTCATCGCGCCCGAGACGTTGCACGAGGCGGTCGCCGAGGTCCGGCAGATCCGCCGGGCGCTCGAGCCCGGGGATGAAGAAGCCGGGATCGGGCTGCGCCGAGGCCGGTAGTGAGTGCGCCTCCGTATCGGCGAGGAAGTCGAGCCCCAGTCCCACGCGTTCGGCGCCAACGAGCCGGACCGCGTGCTCCACGTGGTCGAGGAAGGTGTCGATCGTGGCGCTCTCACCGACGAAGTCGCGCATCGCGTTGAGGCCCACGAACCCACCGTGCTCAGCGATCGTGCGCAGCTGGTCGTCACGCAGGTTTCGTGGATGGTCGAAGACATCGCGGCAGGAGGAATGGCTGGCCACGAACGGCCGCGACGCGACCTTGGCGACGTGGTCGAAGCCGGCATCCGCGAGGTGGCTGACATCGACGACCATGCCCAGGTGCTCCATGCGCTCGATGGCTCGGCGCCCGAGCTCGGTCAGGCCGGCGCCCGTGCCCCGCTCGCCGAGGCCGTCGGCGAACGGCGTGCGCCGGTTCCAGGTCAACGAGGCCATGCGCACGCCGAGGTGCCAGAAGGTGTCGATGAGGTCGATGTCCGCACCCACGGGTTCCATGCCCTCGAAGGCCAGGATCAGCGCGATGCGTTGGGCCGCGAGCGTGTTCCGGAGCTCCGAGGCGGTCGTCACGAGCGTGACCTCGGCGGCATGGCGGGCAGCCATCTGGCGCGCCATCTCGACCGTCGTCAGCGCCCGTCGAAGGGCGGCCTCGCCGGTGAACCAGTCCTCCGTGTAGACCGGCAGCATCGCGAGGCACACGTTCCCGGCGCGCAGTTGCGGCAGCCAGAACTCGCCGAAGAGATCGTCGTTTCCGATGTCGCGCTGGACGGTCACCCCCAGGAGGAGGTCGTTGTGGCAGTCCGCGAAGTGGAGGGTCGAGGCCATGTCCCCGAGACTAGCGGGGCGAGACCGCAGCGCACACGAGGACGCGGCGGAGTCCGCCTGCGTCCAGGACCCCGCCGCGGGAGCAGAGATTCGCGATGTGGCTCAGATGAGGATGGCCAGGAGCCCCAGGGCCACGGCCATCGGCGATGCGATGGCGAAGAAGCGCGTCCGGTTGGGATGGTCTACCCGCTGGTCGCGAAGTGCGCTCGACAGCCGGCCGAGCGTACCCGCCTGGGCCCACTGCTGGGCCTCCCGCTGGTGGCGCTTGACCTCCAGCTCGTAGGCTTCCTGGTGCTGAAGCATTCCGTTCATGTCCTTGACCTCGCGCTGCGTGTCACCAAGGTAGGCAGCGAAAGTGGTGCGGTCTGTCAACTGGCCGACAGCCCGCGGGTCAACCGGACACCGGTCACTGGCGTTCGCTGACCAGCTCGAGCACGCGTTCGAGCGCCTCCGACGGCGACCACACGTAGGCCGCGGTCATGCGCCCATCCTGGACCGAGACGATGCTGCAGCCACGGATATCGATCACGGGCAGGCGCTCGGCGAGCTCGGGACGCGGGTGACCGACCATGCGCCAGCGCGCGGCGGCGCGGGATCCCTGCTCGAGGATGTCGATGATCTCGCGGTGGTAGTCGGGATAAGCCTCGAACAGCGCCGCCATCGCGGCGGCGTCCTCGTCGGCAGAGGCCAGGGCGGCTACGCCGTTGAGCTCGATCTCGATGTTCGGCGCCAGCAACGCGGTCATGGCCGCTTCGTCACGTGCCGTTTCGGCCTCGACGTAGGCGCGGTAGACCTCGGCTGCGCCGAGTCGGCTCATGGGCGGCCCCCGAGTCGGTCCGGTCGCCGAGCTGCGGTGCCGCGCGGGATCGTCCGCTCGACGATCACGGCCGGCAGCCCCAGCGATCGAGGATCCTCCGAGGCCACCGGCGTCGGGCGTGGGGCCCCGATGACGATCTCGTCGTGGCTGACCTTCGCCATGGCCCTACGCCGGCAACAACCGGCGCATACCCTCGACCAGCGTGCCGGCGGCGACCGCACGCGCATCGCGCTCGCCGAGCCGGTCGACGAGCATGGGCCCAAGCGCAGCCAGGTCCGCCGGTCGCTCCAGGCCAGCGATCGTGCCCAGCTGGTCGGAGTCGAGGAGCACGCCGCCGACGATCGGATCGAGCTGCTCGAAGATATCTGCCACGAAGTCGAGCCCCAGGCCCACCCGGTCGGCGCCGATGACCCCCACGGCGTGCACCACGTGCTCGACGTAGTCGGCGACGTTCGGCTCGGCCTCGCCCACGAACCCCCCATAGGCGTTCATGCAGGCGAACCCGCCAGAGGCGGAGATCGTCCGCAACATGTCATCGGTCAGGTTGCGTGGGTGGCCATGGACCGCACGGCACGAGGAGTGGCTGGCCACGAACGGCCGGGTCGCGACCCGCGCGACGTGCTCGAAGCCCGCGTCGGAGAGGTGGCTGACGTCGACGACCATGCCCAGCGACTCCATGCGCTCGACGGCCGCACGCCCGAGCGAGGTCAATCCACCGCCGGTCGCTGACTCGCCCAGTCCATCCGCGAGCATCGTGCGTCGGTTCCAGGTGAGCGAGGCCATGCGCACTCCCAGACGCCAGAAGGTGTCGATGAGCTCGATGTCGTGCGCCACCGGCTCCATGCCCTCGAACGCGAGCACGAGAGCGATGCGATCGGTCTCGAGTGCTGCGTCGAGCTCGGCCGCGGTGGTCACCAGGGTGACGTCGTCCGCATGGCGGTCAGCGATCCGCCACGCCGCCTCGACGAAGCGCAGGGCGCGCCGCAGCGCCCCCTCCCCGAGGAACTGCCCCTCGGTGTAGATGGGCAGAACCTGCAGGACCACGCCGCCCTCGCGCAGCTGTGGCAGCCAGAAGTCGCCGAACGGATCGTCGCGACCTCGCTCCTGCTGATGAACGACGCCCATCAGCAGGTCATCGTGGCAGTCCGCCATGGGCAGACGGACGGTTGCGGCCACGTCGGTCAGCCCGCGGGTGCGAGCGGTCCTGCGGCCTTGACCTGTACGCGGCAGCCGCCACCGGGCACGTAGGTCATGGGAATCTCCATGACCGTCGTGATGCGGGTGTTGGCGGGATCGGCACCGGCACGCTTGGCGGCGTCGATGGCCAGCGCCTTCGCGTCCTCCAGGCACGCCTCGCGGCTCGAGTCGTCATAGCGGTAGACGCGGTCGACCTCGCCGGAGGCCTCGGCGATCGCCGCGCCATAGGCGTTGGCCACCGCGAAGTGGTTCGGCTTGATGACCTCCGATGTGCCGGGCACGACATCGGCCACCAGGTGCGAGCCGCCGCCGACCGCGATGAGCGGAAGCGCCTGGCGGCTGGCCTTCATCCGATCGGCCAGGACCTGGACCTGCTCATCGACCCAGGCGAGGGCCGCGTCGGCCGCCGCCGGATCGAGCTTGCTGGCGAGCGAGGCGTCGCCGAAGCCAGTGAGCCGGCCGGCACGCACGGACACGTCCGAGAGCGTGGGCACCGAACCGCCCATGACCAGGGCCTCGTCGACCACGCGGTAGCCGACCGAGTCCGGGCCGACCTGGCCGGTCCCGTGCACGATGGTGCCGCCGCCGAGCCCGATGGAGATGAGGTCGGGCATGCGGAAGTTCGTGCGCACGCCGCCGACCTCGACCGCGTGCATCGACTCGCGGGGGAAGCCGTCGACGAGGATGCCGACGTCGGTGGAGGTGCCGCCGACGTCGATGACGATGGCGTCGGTGAGGCCCGCGAGGGCGCTGGCGCCACGCATCGAGTTGGTCGGCCCGGAGGCCAGGGTCAGCACCGGGTACTTCATGGCCTGCTCGGCGGTCATGAGCGTGCCGTCGTTCTGGGTTAGGTAGGAATCGACGGTCAGGCCGTTGTCGGTCAGGGCCTGGGCGAGTCCGTCCACGACCGCCCGCGACACGCTCAACAACGCGGCGTTCAACGCCGCCGCGTCCTCACGCTCGAGGAGTCCCAGCGAGCCGATCTCGTGGCTGACCGTGACGGCCACGGCATCGCCCAACTCCTCCGCGATGATCTCCGCGGCACGGTCCTCATGGGCGTACGAGGCCGGGCTGAACGGCGCTGCCACCGCGATCGCACGCACCTGCCCCGCGCACTCGCCCGCGAAGCGCCGGACCGCGTCCTCATCGAGGGCCGCGATCTCCCGTCCGTCGTACTCGTGGCCGCCGTGGACGATGGCCGTGGGCCCGAGGATGGCCTGCGCCAGCGCGGGCGGCCAGGCGGCTCCGGGCCGTACCGCGTATGACGACGGGGCCGCGGTCCGCAAGAGACCGATGCGGTCGAGGCCCTTGCGCTGGATGATGGCATTGGCCGGATGCGTGGTTCCCAGCATCACCTGGGCGATGGCCGTGCGGTCCACCTGCTCGATGACCGCGGACATGGCCGCCCGGATGCCGTCCATCGGCTCCGGCGTGGTGGGCACCTTCTGCGACGCCACCACGGCGCCGGCCTCGTCGACGACGACGGCATCGGTGTTGGTGCCACCGACGTCGACGCCCAGTCGCAGCGCGGTCATCGCGCACCTCCCAGGGGAACGTAGTCCAGGTCGTAGCCGAACGCGCGCGGACCCACCACCTCGAGCATGCCGTCCTGGTGCCACTCGGGGGCGCAGGGCATGGCGATGACGTCGAGCCGCTGGCCGTAGGCGAGCTGCTCGGTCAGCACGGGCTTGGCCGTCTCGTGGTCAATGAGGCTGATGAGATCGGGCACCATGACCACGCACTCGTCACCGTCGTAGGCCACGAGGTTCTCGTTCTGGATCTCGATGCGCATGATCCGCCCGGGCTCGTGCACGTGCTCGAGCACGACCGTGCCGCGGGCGAAGCCCTGGGTGGTCCGTCGCTCGATGTCGGTGATCTTGCCCGTGAAGACGACCCTGGCGTCGGCGAAGTCGAGGAACCGCTCCATGGCCCCATCCTCTCCGCGCTGGACCGCGGCCATGTGCTTGCCCAGGTCGGTGCAGTAGCTCATCGAGCCGTGGATGCCGTGCGCGTCGATCTGTCCGGCGGTCAGGGCGTAGCAGGAGATGGCGTTGGCCATGCCCAGGCGCATCACGGCGCCGCGGGCGAGGTCCTCGGCCAGCTGGTTCGTGGTGGCCTCGTAGATGCACACGTTGCCCTTCTCGTCGGCCACGCACATCGGCGCCGCCTTCAGGCCGGCCAGCGTGAACACGGTCATCTCGATCTGGGGGAAGGCCCGTCGCATGGAGTCGGCATCGATGACCGGCAGGCCCATCTCGGCCGCGGTCGCGAGCGGGATGAGCGTGTTCATGCCCCCGACCTCGATGGGCATGAGCGCCACCGGCTCAGCTCCAAGGTATTGGGCCATGGCGTCGACCGACTTGCGGAACTCGGTGCCCGAGGGGATCTTCTCGAGGATGACGGTGGGAGCGCCGATGACGGCCGTGGTCAGGACCAAGCCATCAGGCGGCAGCTCCGACGGTGCCACGACCTTGATGGGGCCGTGCGCCTCGATGGCCTGCTTGACCATGAGCTTGGCGATGTACGGGTCGCCGCCGCCGCCGGTGCCGAGGAGCGTCGCGCCCAGCGCGAGGTCCTCGATGTCCTCGTAGCCGATGGTTCTCATGCACTGCCTCCGATGCTGTCCGTGTCAGGCGCGGCGGGACCGCGACCAGCTGTCCAGCGCGACGGCCAGCAGGATGACGCTGCCCTGGATGATGCGCTGGAAGATGGGGTCGACCTGGTTGAGGTTGAAGCCGTTGATCATGAAGGCGATGAAGAACGCGCCCAGCACGGTGCGCCAGATGCTGCCTTCGCCGCCGGCGATGGACGTCCCGCCGACGACGATGGCGGCGATGACGTCGAAGACGAAGCCGAAATCGTCCGAGGGCGTGGCGCTCATCGTGCGCGAGGAACGGAGCACACCTGCCAGCGCCGCCGCGAAGCCACTGAGCACGAACGCGGTGACGATGACCCAGCGGACGCGAACGCCTGCGAGGCGAGCGGCGTCGGGATTGCCACCGACGGCGTAGACGTAGCGACCGAAGCGCGTCCGCGAGAGCAGGATCCAGGCGGCGATGACGACGACGATGGCCACGACCGTGGCGGAGGTGATGCCGCCGATGTCGGTCCGCGCCAGCGCCCCGAAGGCGTCTCGATCGAGCGGGCGCAGGATCGACCGATCACTGACGATGAACCCGATGCCGAAGATGACGAACGACGTGGCCAGGGTGGCGATGAAGGAGTTGATGCGTCCGACCGTCACGACGCCGCCGTTGATGGCACCGGCGATGAGGCCGAAGCCGAGGCCGGCCAATAGCGCCAGGATGAGCGAACCGGTCTGGACCTCGACGCCCAGCGCCACCAGCGGGGCCACCACGTAGACGGCACCCTGGCTGATGTCGAAGCCGCCCGAGATCATGGTGATGGTCGCGGCCGCGGCCGCGATGAGCACCAGCGACTGCTGGTCGAGGATGTTGCGCAGGTTGGCCTGCGAGATGAAGTTCGGCGTCGTCACGGCCAGCAGGATGAACAGCGCCAGGACCATCCAGATGATGGCGTAGTCGGTCAGCAGCGAGACGAGGTTGAGGCGGCGGCGACCACCGTCGTGATGCGGGTCCTGGTGGGAGTCGGGCAGGTCGGCGCGGACGAGCTGGGTCATCTCAGGCAGCCTGCTGCTCGCTGCCGAGGGTGAGGCTCACGAGCTGGGCCTCCGTGGCCGTGTGGCCGTCGAGCTCGGCGACGACCCGTCCATCGCGCATGACCACGATGCGATCGGCCAGGCCGAGCACCTCCTCGGTCTCCGACGAGACCACGAGCACGGCCATGCCCTCCCCCGCCAGCTCCGCGAGCAGGTCGTAGATCGCGCGCTTGGAGCCGACGTCGACGCCGCGGGTGGGCTCGTCGGCGATGAGCAGCGGTGGATCGGCCAGCAGCCAGCGGGCGAAGAGCATCTTCTGCTGGTTGCCGCCCGACGCATTGCGGGCCCGGGCCTCCGCGTCGATGCCACGCACGCCCGCGCGCTCCATCATCTCGCCCACGCGGCCCCGCTCGGCGCGGGTCCTGACCAGGCCACCGCGGCTGAAGCGACGCAGGTGCGGCAGCGTGACGTTCTCGCGCACGGAGCGGCCCAGGACCAGGCCCTGGTCCTTGCGCGATTCGGGGATCATGGCGATCCCGTTGGCGATGGCTTCGTGGGGCGCGCGGAAGTCGACTGCGGCACCGCCGAGCCGGACGCGGCCGGAGGTCGAGGGGTCGGCGCCGAAGACCGCACGGACCACCTCAGTCCGGCCCGAGCCCACGAGCCCGGCCATGACCACGATCTCACCGGCGCGGACATCGAAGCTGACGTCCTCGAAGATGCCCTCGCGGCTGAGGCCGTCGATGGCGAGGACGACCGGCGCATCTGCCGGCAGCTCACGCTTGGGCGGGAAGGTCGACTCGAGCGTGCGACCGATCATGCCTTCGATGCACGTATCGTACGTCTCGTCCTGGGCGGCCGAGGTGCGGATGACGTGCCCATCGCGCATGATCGTGATGGCGTCGGAGACCTCCAGCACCTCCTCGATGAAGTGCGAGACGAAGACGATGGTGTGGCCGGCGTCGGCCAGGGAGCGGACCGTCCGGCGCAGGCTCAGCGTCTCGTCTGCAGAGAGGCGAGCGGTAGGCTCGTCCATGATGATGAGGCTCGAGTCCCGGGCCAGCGCGCGCAGGATCTCCACCTTCTGCTGGTCGTGCGGCGACAGCTGTCGCACCAATGCGTCCGGCGGCACGTGGAGGTCCTCGCGCTCCATCAGCTCCTCGAGGCGCCGGCGCAGGGCACGGCCGTCCACGAGGCCCAGGCGCCCCGTCTCGATGCCCAGGTAGACGTTCTCGACGACGCTCCGCGCGGGCACCAGCGAGAGCTCCTGCGCGATGGTCGTGATGCCGTGATGCAGTGCATCACGGGGCGACCCGAAGCGCACCGCCTGACCCCCCACCTTGAGGGTGCCTGCGTCCGGCTGCAGGACCCCGGCCACGATCTTGCCGAGCGTGGACTTCCCGGCACCGTTCTCGCCGACGATGGCGTGGACGGTGCCGGAACGGACTGCCACGTCGACCCCGTCGAGCGCCACCGTGGCGCCGAAGCGCTTGGTGACGCCGACGAGCTCGACGTGCGGCTGAGCGTGAGGCTGTGCCTGGGCGGTCAGCTTTCCCACTCGGCGGTGAACTGGTCGACGTTCTCCGCGGTCATGAGGCCCTCATCGAGGACCGAGAGCGCAGGATCGATGCCACCGGGCGTGGCCCCGTCGAGCGCCTCGATCAGCGCCTCGATGGCCAGCCGGCCCTCGGTCGCCGGGACGCCGAACAGGTCGCCGAACCAGCGGCCATCCTGGACCGCTTCCACGGCATAGGCCGTGCCGCCGAAGCCGACGATCTTGACCTCGTCGAGGAGGCCGGCATCCTGGAGGGCCAGCTCCGCACCCTGCATCGACTGGTCGGCGCCGACGACGACGTCGAAGTCGTCCGTGGCCACGAGGATGTCCTGCATCTGCGCGAGGCCGGCATCCGGACCGAGGTACTGGCCCTCGCCCTCGGCCACGATGTTGACGTTGGTGCCTTCGGTCACGGCGTCGAAGCCCTGCTTCACGGCGACGTCGAGCGGGATGCCCTTGATGCCGTAGAAGTAGACCACGTCGCACTGCTCGAGCCCTTCACAGGCCTGCAGCGTGAGGCGCCCGATGCGCTCACCGCGCTGCAGCGGCGGTTCCATGACCGAGGCGGCCAGGGCCGGCGTCTGGGGGTCGGCAGTGGTGAAATCGTCACCGATGACCTGGTTGAGCCCGACGATGGTGATGCCCGCGTCAGCCGCAGCCTCGAGGTCGGGGATGACCGCGGAACCGGCGATGGCGACCATGATCATGCCGTCATAGCGGTCCGCGGCGATGACGTCCTGGATCTGCGTCGTCTGCAGGTCGGCGTCGAACTGGCCGTCGAACTCGGTGACGACGATGCCGTTCTCCTCGGCCACGCGCTCGATCTCAGCGCGCGAGGCCTGCAGCCACGTGTTGGCCGAGCTGGCCGACATGTAGGCGACCTCGATGGGGTCTTCGTCCTGGGCCGAGACGGCTCCACCGATGCCGGCGAGAGCCACGGAGCCGACCGCCAGGGCGGCGACTCCGGTGCGGGTGATGCTTCGCATCGTTGCTCCTCCATGTGGTTGTGCGGGAACCACGCTCGGCAGGGTACCGAGCGCTCCTCGACTGGCTGGACCGCCAACGGTAGCGCCTCGGGGAGGCGCGTGGAAGACGCAGGCGGCGCTTCTGACTAGCTCGTCCTGGCGGCCCTGGTGGCCTCCGCGTCGAGCTCCAACGTGGCCTCGTCGATGACGACGCCGTAGTCCCGGCGGGCAGCCGCGAGCGTCACATAGCCCTCGCGAACGTCCTGCAGAACGGCTTCTGGGTCGCGTTCGAAGGCGGGCCCCCAGCCGCCCCCACCACCCGAGTTGTTGACCAGCACCTCGTCGGCCGCCATGGGCTCGTAGACGCCCCCGACCACGACCTCCGCAGCCGTACCCGGCCGCAGGATCATGTGGCAGTTCTCGCCTTCGCCTCCGCCCTCCATGCCCCACGGCCTGGTCTTCGTCTTCTTCACCAGCGTGATGGCCGAGGATGGTTCCAGGAACCGGTAGGTGCGCGTGATGCCTAACCCACCACGATGCTTGCCTGGACCGCCCGAGTCGGGGCGCAGGCTGTACTCCTCGATGAGCATCGGCGACTTGACCTCGAGGACCTCGACCGGATTGTTGCGACAGCCCGATTCGGTCAGGTGCATGATCCCGTTCTCGCCGTCGCCGCGGGCGTGCCCGCCGAAGCCCACGGCCTCGTTGGTGGCCTCCAGCCAGGGACGGCCGGTGCGCGAGTCCATGCCCAGGCCCATCATCGTGCACACGTCGCCGCCGGAGCAGGCCGGGATGCGGTCTGGCATGCCCTGCGCGAGTGCCTTGAGGATGACTTCGCCAGCGAGCAGGCCGGTCCACAGCGTGAACGTTGGCGCCGGTGGCGTGGCGTGCATCAAGTTGCCCTCGGGCGCGATGATGCGGAGCGGCCGGAAGTTGCCCGCGGTGGCGGGCGTGTCGGGGGTGGTCAGGGCCTTGAAGATGAGGCTGCTCAAGGCCATCGTGATACCGTACGGCAGGTTGATGGGGCCGCTCACCTGGTCGTCACTGCCGGACCAGTCCACGACCATCTCGTCCTCGGCGATGGTGACCGTGCAGTGCATCTTCACCAGCTTGCCCAGCTCGACCCCGTCGTCATCGACATAGTCCTCGGCCGACCACGTGCCCTTCGGCAGCGTGGCCAGGCCGGCCCGCGCCAACTTCTCACCATGCTCGGCGATCTCGGCGCCCGCAGCCAGGAACTCCTCTCGTCCGAAACGCTCGACGATCTCCTCCACGCGCTTGGCGCCGGTGACGCAGGCGCTGACCTGCGCGAGCATGTCGCCCACCGTGCGATCGGCGAAGCGGCTGTTGAACTTGATGATGTTGACGATGTCCTGCTGCAGCTCGCCCCGCTTCACGATCTTGGTGCAGGGGAAGAAGATGCCTTCCTGGTGCATGTCGGTGGAGTCGAGGACGTAGCCGGCATCCTTCTGCTTGAGGTCCAGCCAGTGGATCCGGGCGGCCGTGAAGCCGACTAGCTGGTCCCGGTGGTAGATGGGCGCGAAGGCGGCCACGTCGAGCGTGTGCGCCGAGGACCAGTAGGGATAGTTGAGCAGGATGACGTCGCCGGGCTCGATGTTCTCGCGGCCCACGAAGTCGATGGCGTTCTTCAGCGCGTAGTCGTTGGAGCGGGTGAAGATGGCCAGGCCCGGCGCCTCCGCCAACAGGTCGCCCTCGGTGTCGTAGATGCCCAGGCCGAAGTCGCGGATCTCGTACACGATGGTGCTGTACGAGGTGCGCATGAGGTTGCGCATCATCTCCTTGGCCGCGGAGATGAGGCGGTGGTGGATGACCTCGGTGGTGATGCTGTCGACCATGGCTAGAGGCGCTCCCCGATGATGATGTCAAGCTCACCGTGCTCGCCCACGGAGAGCGAGTCGCCGGCGTGGATGACGGTGGTGGCGGTGCGCTCCTCGATGACCGCCGGTCCGTCGAGCCGGGATCCGAGGGTGAGCGCATCGCGCTCGTAGACGGCGTAGTCCACGCGTCCGAGGTCCCCTCCTCTCCAGACGCCTCGCCTGGTGCGGGCCACGGGCGTCGCGTCTCCGGGTGCCATGCGGGGCAGCTGCGGTCGTGGTACCAGGCCTGACCCGCGGACACGGATGGTGACGATCTCGACGGGGTCCTCCGTGCGGTGGCCGTACTGCGTCTCGTGCGCGACGCCGAAAGCCTCGCGAAGCTCCGCTGCGAGCGCCTCGTCGATGACGCCGGCGGGCAAGGGGATCGCAACCGTGTGCTCCTGACCCTGGTAGCGGATGTCGGCGGTGCGCGCCAGAGCACGGTCGGTCTCGGCGAAGCCGTCGCTCTCGAGCGCCGCTTCGGCCAGCGACTCTAGCTCCCGGTAGTCTGCCTCGAGGCCCTCGGCGTCGACCGCGGCGAGATCGGTGATGCGAGTGCGCGCGAGGTCGTGGGCCACGTCCGCCATGAGCATGCCCATGGCACTGAAGGCACCGGGGCCCGGCGGGACGATGACGCGTGGAACACCGAGCTCGCGCGCGGTATCGGCGGCGATGATGCCGCCCGCGCCACCGAACGAAAGGATGGCGAAGTCGGCTGGGCTGTGGCCACGCTCGACGGTGATCTCGCGGACGGCGCCGACGACCTTGGTCGTGGCGATGCGCAGCATGCCCGCGGCGACGTCATCGCCGGAGATGCCCATCTTCTCAGCGATCGGGGTCATCGATCCTGCCGCCAGCTCGCGATCGAGCGTCAGCTCGCCGCCAAGGGCAGTGTCGCTGCCGAGGTAGCCGGCCGCGAGGGCCGCGTCGGTGACCGTCGGCTCGGTGCCTCCGCGGCCGTAGGAGGCCGGTCCAGGATCGGCCCCGGCACTCTGCGGGCCGACCTGCAAGTGGTCGCCGGCATCGACCCAGCCGATGGAGCCACCACCGGCGCCGATGGTGTTGATGTCCAGCGTCGGCAGCGAGACGGGCAGGCCCTGGAAGGTGGCCGCGGTCGTGACGGTCGGCTGCCCGCCGATGATGATGGCGGCGTCGAGGCTGGTGCCGCCCATGTCGAGGGTGATGAGGTTGGGCGCACCCACGAGCTCGGCGAAGGCAGCCGCGCCGACCACGCCGCCGGCCGGCCCAGAGAGCACGAGGTTGACCGGGCGCTCCTTGGCCGCATCGACGGTCATGGCGCCGCCGCCCGAGCGCATCATCAGGAAGTGGCCCGTGAAGCCGCGCTCGACGAGCTCGTCACCGAGCATGTCGAGGTAGTGCCGGACCACCGGCTTGACGTAGGCATCGAGGACCGAGGTGCTCGTGCGCTCGTACTCACGGTAGACGCGCAGCAGCTCGTGCGAAAGCGTGATGTCGACGCCCGGGAGCTCCTCACGCAAGACCTGCCCGACCGCGACCTCGTGCTCCGGATTGGAGTAGCTGTGCAGCAGGCACACCGCGACCGCCTGGACCTCGGCAGCCGAGATACGCTCCGCGACCGCGCGAACCGCGTCGATGTCGACCGGCTCCAGGACCGAACCGTCCCAGGCCAGCCGTTCGGGCGCCTCGAAGACTCGGCTTCGGGGGACGAGCGACTCGGGCTTGCGGTAGGTCAGGTCGTACATCGGCTCGCGATCGGTCCGCCCCAGCTCGAAGACATCACGGAAGCCCTTGGTGGTCACGATGGCCACGCGCGCCCCGTTCCTGGTAAGCAGAGCATTGAGGGCGAGCGTGGTGCCGTGCACGAAGTACCCGATGTCGTCCATCGGCGCACCGCTCTTGGCGAGCGACTCGAGCACGCCCCTCGAAGGCTCGGACGGCGTCGTCTCCACCTTGTCAACGATGAGCGCGCCGCTCGTGGTGTCGAGCGCGACGACATCGGTGAACGTTCCTCCCACGTCGACCGCGGCGCGAAAGGCGCGGCCTCCCCTGCTCGTCGAAGCGCGCTGCTCGGTCAACCGCGTGTCCTCCCATGAAGAACGATCGGCTCATCACGATGCGAGCCGATCGACTCGGGGCATGGTAGCAAGTGAGAACGCCGGCGATAGCGCCGCGCAGGCGGGATCAGGCGGGGGCCGGCAGGTCCGCCGTCGCGGCCAGGACGGCCTTGATCTCGAAGGGCGTGAGCCCCGGGTGCTTCGAGCGCAGGAGCGCCGCGAGGGCGGCGATCCGTGGCGCTGCGAAGGAGTTGCCCGTGGCCACCGTGGAGCCGCCGCCCTTCCAGGCGATGGGCACGTCGACGCCCCAGGCCCCGAACTCGACCGGGGGCCGCGGGTTGTAGTACCAGCGCCAGGGATCGGGCTCCTCGTGTGCCGCGACCGAGACGACCGATGCGAAGAGCGAGGGGTACGAGGCGCCGGGCGCGTTGTTGGCGGCACTGACCAGCGTCACCCCCGCGAAGTAGGCCCGGTCCACGACCTCGTGGAAGTCGGCGAAGAGCACCTCGCTCTTGGACGAGAGCGAGAGGTTGACGACGTCGACGCCGCGGTCGATGGCCCACTCCAACCCGCCGAGGAAGGCCGCTCCCCGGCCCTTGAGGTCCGAGCCCAGCACGCGCACCGAGACCAGCTCGACCTCTGGCGCGAGCTCGACGATGAGCCCGCCGCAGGCGGTACCGTGGCCGAAGAGGTCACCGGCCTGGTCATCGACGACGACCGGGTCACCCTCCACCAGCTCGACCGCCACTTCCTCGCGCACACGCCCAGCGACCGCCCGATGATCGGCCTCCATGCCGCTGTCGACGATGGCCACGGTCACGCCGCGCCCGGTAGCGCCGCCGAAGGCCCAGTCGCGGTCGATGCTCTCGAGACGCGCCTGTCGCACCAGCTCAGCCGCCGCCTCGCCCAGGAACGGATCCGACCAGGCCGGACGGGCCCGCGAGCCCTGGCTCACCGCGGGCGGCGCCCGTAGCGGCCAAGCCGGTGGGATCGATGGCGCGAGACGACTTCGAGGATCTCCTCCACCAGCTCGAGGTCGACGTCGTTGGTGTCGCGCAGCTGGGCCACGCGATCGACCAGGCGCCAGAACGGCGCCTCGTCGTCGCGATCGAGCTCCCCTGCCGCAGCCGACATCAGCGCCTCCAGCGACTCGGGGTCCAGGGCTTCGCCACCGATGCTCCCGAGCGCGTTGCGCAGCAGCCGCTCCGAGTCGCGCCCTACGCGTGCAGCCTCGATGGCCGCCGCCGCCTGCCGGGCGAAGACTCCGAGGAGCTCCATGTCGTGCAGCGAGAACGACTCCTCGCTGTGCTTGTCCAGCACCTGCAGCACACCGACCGTGGCACCGGCGTCGACGAGCGGCACGGCCGCGATGCTGCGGGGCAGGTAGCCGGTCTTCTCCGCGGTCTTCTTGTCGAAGCGAGGGTCGGCGCCGACATCGGTGAGCGCGATGGGCTCACCGGTCGAGAAGACGTAGCCCACGATGCCGTGCGTCGGCGCCACCTCGAGGCCCACGACGCCGTCGCCCTGTTCGCCACCGGCGACGCGGAAGACCAGCCGGT
This sequence comes from Candidatus Limnocylindrales bacterium, assembly GCA_040883225.1. Taxonomy (GTDB): domain Bacteria; phylum Chloroflexota; class Limnocylindria; order Limnocylindrales; family CSP1-4; genus JAFMJV01. Next base: position 14,632 of record JBFLKP010000178.1, read on the forward strand.
CGGGATCGGGCTCGAAGAGCGCGATCGACGAGGCCTCGGCGTCGAAGATCGCGGCCGCGGCATCCACGACCGACTGCAACAGGGCCGTCTCGGCGTCGCCACCGATACGCCGCGCCGTGGCCGTCTCGCGGGCGGCCCGGAGCAGGACCACGAGGGCAGCATCGGTCGTCTCGGTCATCGCTCTGCCTCGAGCTCCAGCGCCTCCACGTCGGGGATGACGAGCGCATCCTTCTCGATGATCACGAGCCCCCGGTCGACGAGCTCCGAGAGCAGCTTGTTCACCGATTGCCGAGTGCCCCCGATCATCGAGGCCAGGTCCGACTGCGTGTAGGGCCAGTCGAGGCGGACCTCGTGGGCCTCCGGGTCGGTGTCCCGGGCCAGCCGCGCCAGCCGTGCCGAGAGCCGTCCGGCGAGGTCGAGGAAGTGCAGCTCCTCGACGTGGCTGGTGACGCGCCGGAGCTCGCGCGCGAGGCCGGCCAGCAGCGACTCGCGCAGGGCCTTGTCCCCGTCGAGCATGGTGAGGAAGGCCGCGCGCGGCAGCGTCCAGGTCTCGGTCGCTTCCAGCGCGATGGCCGTGGCTGAACGTGGCGCGCCGTCGAGCAGCGCCAGCTCCCCGAAGAAGTCACCGCTGCGGAGGGTGGCGATGATGGCCTCCTCGCCGTCGAGGCTGGGCAGCACGATCTTCACCGCACCCGAGCTCACGATGTGGAGCGCGTCGCCGGGGTCGCCCTGATGGAAGATCGTCTCGCCACGTCGGAACCGGCGGCGGCGCAGATGGCGTGCGATGGCCACGATGGCCGCTTCCTCGGCACGCTCGAACAGGCACGAGTCACGCAGGCTCGTGACGATCAGCTGTTGGTCCACCGCGCAACCATGCGGCGGCGGCCTCGCCCGCGTCAAGCCACGTCGGCCCCCAGCGACCCTGTCGGCGGTTTGACAGGGTCCGTGTCGCGGGTTCGCCTGTCCCGTGGGGCATCGACAGGCACGCTACAGTCATCGCTTCGACGACAGCGTCCAGGTCGCCGAACCGGTCAAGAGCATGGAGCGAAGAGGGCATGACGGAGAACAAGGGCAAGGAGGCGCCTCAGGGCCGCCCGGCCGAAGACGATGACGTCGAGGGCCACATGATGATCAACCCCACGCTGGCCAGCGACGTGGCTCGCGTCCGCAGCAAGGATGTGGAACGCGCGGCCCAGCAGCGCAACCGCGCCAAGGAAGCCAAGCGCTAGATCGCGCCACCAGGGCGCCGGTCGACAGCACCCACCCGCGGGGCCCGGCCGGCGTTCTGCTATGCCCGGCCCGGACTCGGGTGCCAGGTGCCCGTCGGCGGGGCCGGAGTGTGCCAGCGGGGCCGCCGCTGGTGCTGGAAGCCGCTAGTGCCTGAAGTGGCGCCGGCCGGTGAAGACCATGGTCGCCCCCGCGGCATCGACCGCGGCGATGACGTCATCATCCTTGCGTGAGCCGCCGGGCTCCACCACCGCGGTGACGCCGGCTCCAAGACAGGTCTCGACGGCGTCGGGAAACGGGAAGAAGGCGTCGCTGGCACAGCTCGCGCCGCGCGCTCTCTCGCCGGCCTGCTCCACCGCCAGCCGCGCGCTCTGCACGCGGTTCATCTGGCCGGCACCCACGCCCACGATGGCACCGTCGCGAGCAAGCACGATGGCGTTCGACTTCACGTGGCGTGCGATGCGCCAGGCGAAGGCGAGGTCGGCCGCCTCGGACCCGGTCGGCTCGCGCTTCGTGACGGTTCGCCACGATGCCGGGTCATCGGGCTCGGCGTCCGACGTCATGAGGAGCACGCCGCCGCCCGCAGCACGGGCCTCGAGCGCCACCGTCGTCGGCTGCGTGATGGTCCGGTCCTCGAGCAGTCTCAGGTCGGGCTTGGCCGCGAGCACCGCGCGGGCGGGGGCCTCGAAGCGCTCGGCCACGACGACCTCGAGGAAGAGGTTGGCCAGACGTTCAGCGAGGTCCTCGCCGACCACGCCACGGACGGCGACGACGCCGCCGAAGGCGCTGACCCGGTCAGCCTCGAGCGCCCGCTCCCAGGCCGCGACGAGGTCGTCTGCCTCCGCGGCCCCGCAGGGATTGCCGTGCTTGACGATGACGACCGCACGGCCCACGAGGTCTCGAGCCATGGCCGCCGCGGCAGAGGCATCGAGCAGGTTGTTGTAGGAGAGCGGCTTGCCCTGCAGCGGCGCCGCACCGAGGACGAAGGGGCCCAGCGAGGGATCGGCACCGACGACCGAGTAGAGCGCGGCCCGCTGGTGCGGGTTCTCGCCGTAACGCAGCTCCAGCGAGCGGCGAAGCGCCAGGGGCACGACCTCCGGTGTCGGGTCATCGGGCGTCCAGCGCGAGGCCAGCTCGGCCACGATGGCAGCGTCGTAGGCCGCGGTCCGACGATAGGCCTTGAGCGCCAGCTGCCGACGCGTCGGCAGCGGCACCTGGCCATGCTCGTCGATCGCGGCCAGGACCGCCTTGTAGTCGGCCGGATCGGTGACGATGGCCACGTTGGCGTGGTTCTTGGCGCTGGCGCGGACGAGCGCGGGCCCGCCGATGTCGATCTCCTCGATGAGCCGATCGTCCGACAGATCGCCCGCCGCCGCGGCCTGCTCGAAGCGATAGAGGTTCACGACCACGACCGAGAACGGCTCGATGCCCTGCTCAGCCAACTGCGCCCGGTGCGAGGGGTCGTGCAGGTTGGCCAGCACGCCGCCGTGGACCCGCGGGTGGAGGGTCTTGACCCGGCCGTCGAGCATCTCCGGCGCACCGGTGACCTGGGCCACATCGGTGACGGGGAGGCCGGCCTCGCGGATGGCGCGGGCGGTGCCGCCGGTGGAGACCAGCTCGAAGCCACGGTTCGCCAGACCACGGGCCAGGTCGGTGAGCCCGGTCTTGTCCGAGACCGAGAGCAGCGCTCGCGGCCGGGCCGTGTCACTCACCGGTCGAGGCGCTCCAGGCGGGCGACGACGGCCTCGACGTGGGTCAGCCAGGCGCGGTCGTCGAAGCAGTGCTCGATGGCATCAGGCGAGAGCGTCGCGGTCACGACCGGGTCGGCCTCGATGAGCTCGCGGAAGGCGGCCCGCTCATCGACGGCGCGCAGTGCCGCCCGCTGCACGACGGCGTAGGCCTCGCCCCGTGCCAGGCCGGCATCGACGAGCGCGGTCAGCACGCGTGAGGAACAGTGCAGACCAAGGCCGCGCTCGATGTTCTCGGTCATGCGTTGCGGTCGCACGACCAGGCCCTCGATGAGCCGGCGGAAACGCACCAGCATGTAGTGCAGCAGGGTCGTCGCGCCCGGCAGCGCCACCCGCTCGACCGAGGAGTGGCTGATGTCGCGCTCGTGCCACAGCGCCTGGTCCTCCATGCCCGCCACGGCAAAGCCGCGGAGCAACCGAGACATGCCCGTGAGCCGCTCCGAGAGGATCGGGTTGCGCTTGTGCGGCATCGCCGAGGAGCCGGCCTGGCCACCCCTGAACGGCTCCCCGACCTCAGCCAGCTCGGTGCGCTGCAGGTTGCGGATCTCCACCGCGAAACGCTCGATGGAGCCGCCGGTGACGGCGATGGCGGCGAGGAACGCGGCGTGACGGTCACGCTGCACGACCTGGGTGGAGGCATCATCGGCCTGCAGGCCCAGACGGCCGAGAGCGTTGACCTCGATCGACGGCGGCAGCTGCGAGTACGCGCCCACCGGGCCGGAGATCTTGCCCGTGGCGAGGTCATCGGCGGCAGCGCGCAGGCGGGTGCGGGCGCGGTCAAGCTCGAAGGCCCACGTCGCGAGCTTCAGCCCGAAGGTCAGCGGCTCGGCGTGGACGCCGTGGGTCCGGCCCATCTGCAACGTGCCGGCATGCTCGCGCGCCCTGGCTACGACGACCGAGATGGCCTCGTCGAGCGCGGAGAGGATGAGCTCGGCGGCGGCGCGGCACTGCAGCGCGAGGCCGGTGTCGACGACGTCGCTGCTGGTCAGCCCGAAGTGGATCCAGCGTCCTTCCTCGCCCACGGACTCGGCGACCTGGGTGACGAAGGCCACGACGTCGTGGTCGGTGGTGGCCTCGATCTCGTCGATGCGGTCGATGTCGACGACCGCCCGCTCCTCGACCGCGGCCACGGCCTCGGCGGGCACCCGGCCCTCGTCGGCCAGCGCCTGCAACACCGCGAGCTCGACCTGCAGCATGTGCTCGAAGCGGCTCGCCTCCGACCACAGCGCCCCCATCTCCGGGGTCGTGTAGCGCTCGATCACCGCTACGCTCGCGGCCGCTGATGGAACGGCTGACGGTGGATCGTCTGCGTTCGCTCGGGACCGACCGAGACGATGGCCACCGGCGCGCCCGCAGCCTGCTCGATGGCGTCGATGAAGGCCACCGCGTTGGACGGCAGGCCGCCCATCGAGCGGGCGCCCGAGATGTCCTCCTCCCAACCGGGCAGGACCTCGTAGAGCGGTTCCGCGTGCTCGAGCTCGGCAAGCGACAACGGCCAGCGCCGCTCCTGACCCGCCACCAAGTAGCTGGTGGCGATGCGCAGCTCCTCCAGACCGCTGAGGATATCGAGCTTGTTGACCATGAGGTCGCTGACCGAGTTGACCGCGACCGAGTATCGCAACGGCACCGCGTCGAGCCAGCCGCATCGTCGCTGGCGACCCGTGGTGGTACCGAACTCGTGACCCTTCTCGAGCAGGTAACGGCCGGTCTCGTCATCGAGCTCGGTCGGGAAGGGACCGGCGCCCACGCGCGTCGAGTAGGCCTTGATGATGCCCAGCACGTGATCGACCTGCAGCGGGCCCACACCGCCACCGGTGCAGGCACCGCCGGCGATGGGGTTGCTGCTGGTGACGAAGGGGTACGTGCCGTGGTCGAGGTCGAGCAGGGTGCCCTGGGCGCCCTCGAGGATGACCAGCTGGTCGTCGGCGAGGGCATCCTGGACGAGGTTGGTGGTGTCGACGATGTGCGGTCGGAGCCGCTCGGCCCAGACCACGGCCTCGGCGAGGAGGTCGTCCATGTCGAAGCCGGGCTGGCCGTACGACTCGTGCAGGATGGCGTTGCGCTCGGGCAGGACCAGCGACAAGCGGCGCTTGAGGGCGTCGGGATCGAGCAGGTCCTCCATGCGCACGCCCGCCCGCCACGCGCGGTCGGCGTAGGCCGGGCCGATGCCCCGGCGGGTGGTGCCGATCTCGTTGCCGGAGAGGTGGGCCTCGGCCGCCCCGTCGAGCGCGATGTGATAGGGCATGATCACATGGGCCGCGCGGCTCACGCGGACCCGCGAGGTGTCGATGCCACGCTCGGAGAGCATCTCCATCTCCTTGATCAAGGTGCGCGGATTGACCACCACGCCATTGCCGATGACGGGTGTGATGTGCGGATGGAGCACGCCGCTGGGCACGAGGTGAAGCTTGAAGACCTCGTCGCCCACGATGACGGTATGGCCGGCGTTGTCGCCGCCCTGGAAACGGACCACCATGGAGACCGACTCGGAGAGCAGGTCGACGGCCTTGCCCTTGCCCTCGTCACCCCACTGCAGGCCGACGATGACGCTGGCTGGCATCAGCGGACGCCTCGCCTGACGGGTAGGCCGAGCTCCCGGTGAGCCGCTTGGACGGTGACGCGTGCCCACGACCGTCCGGCGCGGACGGCCATTCCGATGCTGCTGATGGCTCCTCTCCCTGGCGGCGGGTGCGGACCCGCGCGATCTCGCGGCAGATGATAGACGGCCGGGTGCCTGCGGGCGACCACGGCCGTCTGATCCAGCGGTTGGCGGACCCTCCAGGAAGGGAGGCCTAGGCCTGCTTGGCCTCCTCCCTGGCCTCCTTCGCCGCCGCCTCGACGTCGTCAGCGACGTCCTCGGCGGCCTTCTCGGCCTCTTCGCTTACCTCGGCCGCGGCCTCCTGAACCTCGGCGAAGCGCTGCTCGAGGTTCGACTGGAGCTCCTTGAAGCGCTCTTCGAGGTGCGCTCCGAGCTCGTCGAAGTTGCCCTGCTGGATGTCAGCACGGATGCGATCGAACTCGGCGCGCAGGTCCGCGCCGGACTGGCTCTGGCTCAGGTTGGCGGCGGCGGCACCGATGGCGATGCCGCTCACCAGCCCAAGGACGAAACGGAACATGACCCCTCCTTCACGGGACCCCTGTGGATGCGATGACCCCAGTGATCGCCCGCTCGATACTCGTGATCGTCGGCGACGTTGCCGACGACAAGGATACCGGGCCGCGGTCATGTCCCGGCCTGGCGCATCATCCGCGGACGCCCACCTCGGCGGGTTTCCCATGCCGCTGGGGTTCGTCCGTGGGCTCACCGCGTTGCTCGATGAGCGGACGGGTGCGCTCGACGTGGAAGTCGGAGATGGCCTCGCCCGAGTCCCAGACATTGAGCACGGTCACACGGTCGTTCCCGGCATCCCGGGCCGCCGACAGCACGAGCGTCTCCGGCGGGTCCGTCGTCAGCCTCGCTCCTCGGGCGAAGAACGACCAGTCCTCGCGCCCGCTGGTGATGGTCTCGACGTATATGGCTACGACGTCGAGATGCCGAGGATGTTGCCCTCGGAGTCCTTCATCCAGGCCAGCTTCGTGCCGGCGGGCGAGGTGAGGATGCCGTCGACGGTGCGGAAGTCCTCGCCGAAGTCGTACTCCTCGAACACCGCGCCGCGTGACCGGAACTGGGCCACGGCGGCCTCCACGTCGTCGACCTCGATGGCGGCCGCCGTGGCCTGGTTGGTCCCGGCGAACTGCGACGCGTAGACGAGGAACTGGATGCCGCCGAGCTCGAACCAGTAGGAGCCGTCTTCCGATGTCCCGACCGGCTCGACCCCGAGGACCCGGCTATACCAGTCCTTGGCCCGCTCCAGATCGGATGCCGGTAGCGTTGGTGCGATCCTCATCACTCTTCCTCCTGTGCCCCCCGGTTTGGGGCACGAGTCGGCACACATGCAGGCTCGCGCCCGCCCAGTCTAGGAGCCAGCACAAGGGCGCGACCACGCCGCCGGGCACCGAGGGCCTCAGGTCGCGGCCGCCGGGCCAGGCCGTGGCCGCCGGAGAGCGTCCGAGGTCCACGCCATTCGGGTCGATCGACCGGCGAAGGTCCCGGTGTCCCCGGACCTTGGTCCCACAGATTGGGCGGAGCGCTGCGGTCCGGGTGGGTCGCGACGACTACCGGCGCCGGTCGCCGGCTGGTACAACTGGGGTGTGGGGCGACACCAGCGACGTGTGCTGGGAGCCTCGCACCTCATGAGGAGCCGACGTGCGCATCGACCCCACCCACCATGGCAGCCGGGCCCCAGGGCCACCGCACCCGGCCAAGGAGCAGCCCGGCGCGGCCCAGCTCATCGCGGAGCTCCAGGGCGCCGGCCTGATCGCCGTCGAGATCGACGAAGACGGGGACATGAGCTTCGCGCTCACGCCCCGCGGGCGCCGCACCGCGGGGCTGATGGCCATGAGCCGCGACGGCCACGCGCTCGTGCTGCTTGGCGCCCTCGTTGGAACCGAGAACGGGCCCAACTAGCTCACGGTCCGACGCGCTGCGGCTCCCGGCCTGCGCGGAGGATCGGTGGCGGCCCTGGCACCGGCCGCCTTCCCGGCCCTCATCGGCCCGGCCGTCCTGAGCTCCTGCTCGACGCGCTCCGCGTCGAGCAGGGCAGCCTTGATGCCGCGCGCCACGTCCACCCGCGCGCGACCAGATGCGGGCCACGGGGCGCGAGCGGCCGGCGCCGGAGGGGAGCACGGCGCCGACCGCTCGGGAGAGGGGATGCGTCAGGCAGCGGCGACAGCCTCGCTTGCGGAGGGGTCCGGTTCAGGCTCCGCGGCCTCGAGGGCCTCCGCGGCCTCGCCGTCGGTGTAGTCGTCCGGGCCGGCCGGGTCGAGGCCCATGACCTCCGCCTGGGTCTCGAGGGCCTGGGCTGCGGCCTCGGCGGCGTAGTCCTTCTTGCGGCGGCCCGAGAGCATCTCCACGGAGCTGGCCACGATCTCGGTGCGGTAGTGCTTGATCTTGTGGTCGTCCTCCCAGCGGCGTGTCTGCAAACGACCCTCCAGCGAGACCATCTGGCCCTTGCCCAGGAACTGTCCGCAAATCTCCGCCAGCCGCTCCCAGGTGACCACCGAGTGGTACTCGGTGTACTCCTCTCCCCTGCGGTATTCGTTGGTGGCCACGCTGAAGTTCGTGACCGTCTTGCCGCTGGGGAGGGAGCGCATCTCCGGATCGCGCGTGAGGCGACCCGTGAGCAGGACTCGGTTCATGAGGACCTCCTTGCCGGACGATCACACACAGCGTCCGGCCATCGACACGGTGGCGGGTATCGACTTCGGCGGGTCCTCGGCGGTGGATGAGCGGACGATAGCGGACCGGTCTTAGGACAGGCTTCGTCGGGACTGCTCGAGGAGTTCGCGGCGCATGCGCGGCTCTTGCCGCGTTGGTGCCCATCGCGGTACGATTCACCGATACGATCCGACATCCGGTTCGGGAAACCCTGTAAGGGGATGCCGTGTGACCGACCTGGACTTGGCGAGATCGGGTGAGTTGCGGCTGCGGAACGAACGGCTGCTCCTGCTGGGGCTGGCGTGCTACACGCTCCTCATCGGTGCCCTGATCTTCCAGAACTCCGCCGCCATCACCCCCGACGTCATCGTCGTGGCCATCGCGTTGGGTGGTGTCCTGATGCTGCGCGGCCGCACCTGGCTGTCGGACTGGACACCCATCGTGGCGCTGCTGCTGGCCTACGAGCTCATGCGCGGTCTGGCTGACGATGCCGGCTTCCCGCTCCAGATGGCCTCGCTCATCGAGGCTGAGCGCATGCTCGCGCTCGGCACACTGCCCACCCAGGTGCTACAGGACGCGATGCGCCCGGTCGCCGGCGTCGACTGGATCGCGCTGCTCTCCACGGGCGTCTACATGTTCCACTTCCTCATCCCCATCATCACCGGCGTCCTGCTCTGGGCGTGGAGGCGCAACCAGTTCCACGACTTCATGGCCGCGCTCATCGTGCTCAGCATGGCCGCCTTCACGACCTACCTGTTGATGCCGGCGGCCCCGCCGTGGTACGCGGCCGGCAAGGGGCTGCTCGACGGCCCCGATGGTCTGCCGCTCATCGCCTATCTCAAGCCGGAGACCTTCGCCGATGTCGGCGCCTGGCTGGGCCTGGATGGCAACAGGGTCTACGACAACATCTTCTATGCGGCCGGCCCCAACGACGTGGCCGCCTGGCCGTCCCTGCACGTGGCCTATCCGTTCCTCGCATTCCTCGTCCTGCGACGGGCGTTCGGGCGCATCGCGTGGATCGTCGCGGGCTACGCGGCAGTGGTCGCCTTCTCGGTGGTCTACACGGGCGATCACTGGGTCCATGACGGCATCGCCGGCGCTGCCTACGCCTACGTCGCCTACTACATCGTGGTCCACACGCCACCGTCGGTGCGAGAGCGATTCGACCGCGTCTTCCTGCCGGACGATCGCGACGACCCGCTTCCGGCCCGGACGCCCCTCGGGGAGGTCGACTAGGACGGCGAGCCGACGACCAGCCTGCCGGCCTGCCACACCTCGATGACCCGGTCGCGGTATCCGTCGAACCGGTAGGGGTCGCCCTCGAGCACCACCAGGTCGGCCAGCTTGCCCGGCTCGATCGTGCCCAGGTCGGCATCGAGGCCCATGAGCTGGGCAGCCGATCGGGTGGTGGCCTCCAGGGCCGCCGGCGGCGTCAGGCCGCACTCCACCATCAGGCTGAGCTCCGCGAGGTTCTGGCCGTGGGCGGTGATACCGGAGTCGGTGCCCATGGCGATGCGCACCCCCGCCTCCACCGCCCGGGCGATCGCCGTCCGGTGAGTCTCGACGGCCGCACGTGCCTTCTCCTCGACCGCGGGCGGCAGCGAGGCCCCGGCCTCGATGGCATCGACCACGCCCTGCGGGGCCACCAGCGTGGGCACGAGCCAAGTGCCCCGCTCGAGCATCAGCTCGATGCCCTCGTCGTCGAGGTACACCCCGTGCTCGATGCTGCGGATGCCCGCGCGGACAGCGTTCTTGATGCCCTCCGCGCCCTGGGCGTGGGCCATGACGAACATGCCTGCCGCCGCGGCCTCCTCCACCAGCACGTCGAGCTCGGCGCGGCGGAAGTGCGCATGGCGCGGGTCGTCACGCGTGGAGAGGACACCGCCCGAGGTCGCGACCTTGACGACCTCCGCGCCCATGCGCTGCAGCTCGCGGACCTTCCGTCGCATCCCGTCGGGCCCATCGACGATGGCGCCCGGCAGCCCCGGGTGCGGCGGAAGGAAGTGGATGGTGTCGCCGGAGGGCAGCCAGTCGTCGCCGTGACCGCCGGTCTGGCTGAGCATGACCAGGGAGATCTGCACGCGCGGCCCGGAGACCAACCCCTGCTCCACCGCCTGCTTCACCCCGAGGTCGGCGCCGCCGGCGTCGCGCACGGTGGTGATGCCCGCCGCCAGGGTGGCGCGGAGGTTGCGGGCGGCCTCGAAGAACTGGAGCGAGAAGGGCCGCTGGGCGATCTGCCACAGGTCGGCCGTGCTGACGACCACGTGGGTGTGCGTGTCGAAGAGCCCGGGCAACAGGGTCTTGCCGCCGACGTCGATGGCGGTGTCGGCATCGGCACTCCCGACCGGGCCCACCAAGACGATGCGCTCACCCTCGATGACGACGTCCGCAGGATAGGGATCGGCGCCGGTCCCGTCGAAGACCCTGGCGCCGGTGAAGACCGTGCGTGTCATGCTCCGAGGATAGTGCGCTCGGCAGTGCGAGAATGGTCGATCCGATGACACGACGAACCCCACTGCTCGTGGCGTTGCTGAGCCTGACCCTCATGCTCTCGATGACTGGCGCACGGGCCCAGACCCCCGACGAGCGACCCGCGGTCTTCGAGGGCGAGGGAGTGGCCGAGATCCTCGCCGGCATGTCCCGTCGCCAGAAGGTCGGCCAGCTCTTCATGAGCCGCGTCTACGGCTCCCGTGCGGAGTCTCCAGCCCCGGGCGCCGTGCGGGCCAACGAACGACACCTGGGCGTGCGAGATGCGGACGAGCTGTTCGAGCGCTTCCCGGTCGGGTCGGTGGTGTACTTCGACTACACCGGCAACCTCCGGCGCCCCGAGCAGGTCGCGCGCCTCTCGAACGGGATCCAGCGTGCAGCCATCGCCGCTGGAACCGTGCCCGCGCTCATCGCTACGGACCAGGAGCACGGCAGCATCGAACGCCTGGGGCCACCCGCCGCGCGCTTCCCCGGCGCGATGGCGCTGGGCGCGACGCGTGATGTCGTCCTCGCGCGCGAGGCAGCGCGGATCACCGGCGAGGACCTGCGAGCCGTCGGCATCGATCAGGACCTGGCGCCGGTGGCGGACGTCAACAACAACCCTGCGAACCCGGTCATCGGCGTGCGCTCGTTCGGGTCGCGACCCGGCCTCGTGTCGGACATGACCCGCGCCCAGATCGCCGGCTTCGAGCAGGACGCGGGTGTCGCGTCCACGGTCAAGCACTTCCCCGGCCACGGTGACACGGCCATCGACAGCCACTTCGGCCTGCCCGTCATCCGCCACGACGAGCAGCGCTGGTGGGACCTCGACGCGCCACCCTTCAGCGCCGCGGTCGATGCCGGCGTCGACGTCGTCATGACCGCTCATGTGAAGGTGCCGGCGCTCGACCCCAGTGGGCGCCCCGCGACCCTGTCGAAGCCGATCCTGACCGGGATCCTTCGCGAGCGGATGGGCTTCGACGGCGTGGTCATGACCGACTCGCTGACGATGGAGGGCGTGCGCACGGCCTACGGCGATGACCGCGTGCCCGTGCTGGCACTCAAGGCCGGCGCCGACATCCTCGCCGACCCGCCACACCTGCCGTCCGCCTTCCGGGCCGTCGTGGCCGCCGTCGAGCGCGGTGAGATCAGCGAGGAACGGCTGGACCAGTCCGTGGAACGTGTCCTGCGACTCAAGGAGCGCCTGGGCCTGCTCGACGATCCATTCGTCGACGTGGAGGCGGTGACCGAAGCGCTGGGCACGGCCGAAGACGAGGCCGTCGCCCGTGCCGTCGGCGCGTCGGCGGCCACGGTCCTCAGGGACGACCGGGGCTGGCTCCCGCTGCGACCGCGCTGGGACGTGCTGGTCACGGGCCTCAAGCCCGAGGGCGGTGGAGCGCTGGTCAACGAGCTGGAAGACTCGGGTCACGAGGTGAGGGCTCTCTGGGCCGGCGTCGAGTCGGGGTCGCGGAAGATCAAGCGCACGGTCAGGATCGCGCGTGAGCATGACGTGACCATCGTCATCACCAAGCACCTCGGCGTCTATCCGGCTCAGCGCAAGCTGGTAGGGCGACTGCTCCGGAGCGGAGCGCGCGTGGTCGTCGTCTTCGCCGGTTCGCCGTACGACGCGAGCTGGGTCCCGAACGCGCAGGCGCAGGTCGCCACGTACAGCACGGTCCCCGCGTCGATGTTCGGGCTGGCCCGAGTCCTGGCCGGACGGACCCAGGCGACGGGCACGCTGCCGGTACGGGTCCCGCGGCCCGGTGGCGGCACGCTGTACCCCTTCGGCCACGGACTGCAGCCGAGGCGCTGAGGCGACTGGCGCACGAGACGGCCTGGCCGCTTCCGACCCACGGGCGCGACGCCATCGAGCACCGATGAGATGAGAGGATGAAGCCGTGAGCGAGACGTTGCCCGGCCCGGTCGAGCGCTGGCTCGAGGCCCTCGAGGGCACCGTCGTGCCGGCGGCCTCGGCGGTCATCGAGGGCCGCGCGCGCTTCCGGCGCCAAGGCCGGGGTTTGTGGCTGCCGATCGAGGCGGTGACCTGGCACGACCTGGGGCGGAACCACCTCGCCGACCTGCGCGTGGGGCTCGGGCCAGTGACGTTCATCCGGGGCATGGACGGCTACCTCGAGGGGCGTGGCTTCAGCCGCATCAGCCACACGCTGGACATGGGGCCTGAGATCGACCAGGCGGCCGCGCTCTTCATGTGGGCCGAGGCGATCCTCTTCCCGGAGGCCTGGCGCGGACGCGACGATGTCGGCTGGTCGGCGGTCGACGACGAGACCACGGACATCGCCCTGCCCATGGGCGAGGAGCGAATCCCGGCCCGGGTCACGTTCGAGCGCCGGTATGGCTTCCCGGCGACCTTCAGCGCCGAGCGCTACAAGGGCGTCGGCAGCCGGCCCGTCGAGTGGCTCGTGGAGTACTCCGAGTGGCGGACGACGAGCGACGGCGTGATGCTCCCGAGCCTGGCCACCGTCAGCTGGTCCGATGAGCCCGGACCGTGGTTCCGCATGTGGATCGCGCGCGCCAACCCGGACGCCGACGTATCGGGCGCGATGGAGCGTGGTCGCACGCTGCTGGCGCAGGTGGACGCTGACCCCACGCGCTGAGGCGGTTCAGCTGTCCGTGGCGAAGAGCTCCCGCCGGGGCAGGCCCGTCTCCTCGGCCACCAGAGCGGCAGCCTTCGAGCGCTTCACGCCCTCGGCCACGAGCCGCTCGACGTGAGCGCGGCCGGCCTCGAGGCTGATGAGCGCGACATCGTCGGCGGTGGCGCCGGCGATGACGATGACGACCTCGCCCTTGACCGGCCTCGCGGCGGCTTCCTCGGCCAGGCCGGCCAGGTCGCCTCGCCGCACCTCTTCGTGCAGCTTGGTCAGCTCCCGTGCCACGACCGCTCGGCGTTCGCCACCGCAGGCGTCGGCCAGGTCGCGCAGCGTCGCGGCCGTGCGACCATGAGCCTCGTAGAGCACGGTCGCGCGGTCGTCCGCGGCGATGCGCGCCAGTCGCTCCTTGCGCTCGCGGCCCTTTCGCGGCAGGAAGCCCTCGAAGCCCCAGCGTGCGGCGGGCAGGCCGCTGACGACCAACGCCGCCAGCACCGCGGATGCCCCCGGCACGGGCACGACCACGCCACCCTGCCCGATCCAGCGCTCGACCAGCACGGCCCCCGGATCGCTCACCAGCGGCGTGCCGGCATCGGTCACGAGCGCGACATCGTCGCCGGTCGCCAGCCGCGCGAGGAGCTCCGCGGTGCGCCGGTCATCGCTGTGGGCGTGGTAGCTGGTGAGGGGCGTCTCGATGTCATAGCGCGACCACAGCCTGTGGGTCACGCGCGTGTCCTCCGCCGCCACGACCGCCACCGTGCGCAGCACCTCGAGCGCGCGCAGGGTGATGTCGCCCAGGTTGCCGATGGGCGTGGCCACGACGTAGAGCGTGCCGCCGCTCCCCGGGGCCGCCTCACTCACGCGCGGAGCGCGGCCGGCGTCGCGGATAGAGGTAGTCGATGCCGGCGGTGCGTGGACCGATCTTGGCGATGGGCGGCACCTGCCGCTTGAACTCCGAGCCGGCCACCATGCGGTCGACCCGCTCGACGAGCTCGCGCTCGAAGCCGTCGGCCACGACCTCGTCGAGGCTGAGGCGGCGGTCGACGAGGCGAAAGAGGATGCGGTCGACCTCGGCGTAGCTGAAGCCGACCTCGTCCTCGTCGGTCTGGCCAGGCCAGAGGTCGGCCGAGGGGGCCTTGGTGATGACCGCCAGGGGCACGCCGATGGCGGCCGCGACCTGCCGGACCTGGGACTTGTAGAGGTCGCCGATGGGGTTGAACGCGCTGGCGCTGTCGCCGAAGAGCGTGGAGTAGCCGATGAGCGTCTCGGTCTTGTTGCCGGTGCCGATGACCAGCCCGCCCCACGTGACCGAGTGGTCGTAGAGCACGCACATGCGCGCGCGGGCCATGAAGTTGCCACGCCGCAGCGGAGCAGCATCGGCACGGGACTCGTCGAAATAGCCATCGACGATGGCGCTGATGTCGACCAGCTCGTGCGGCAGGCCCAGGTCCTCGACGATGGTCTCCGCGTCTCCACGCGACTCCGGCGAGGACGTCTTGTACGGCATCAGCACGGCCAGCACGTTCGCAGGGCCGATGGCCTCCGCGGCGAGGTACGCCACCAGGGCCGAGTCGATGCCGCCCGACAGGCCCAGCAGGACCCTGTCGAAGCCCGCCTGGTCGAGCTGCGCGCGGATGAACTCGCCGATGATGCGGCGGGCAGCACCCGTGTCGATGGTGAGCTCGGGAGGAAGCTCGAAAGCCGGGGTCGCGGAGCCGGTCATGGTCATGGTCGCTTCGCGCTGCGAGCGTTGCGCTCGAGACGCTCGCCGATGATCTGGTCGAGCTGGCGGATGACGACCTCCGGCCGCTCGTCGCGCAACAGCGGCGAGGCGATGCGCTCGCGACGCAGCTCGGCGGGCTGGATCTGTGTCAGGTACAGGCCCTCGTCGTGCGTGGGTGCCCGGAAGACGCTCTCACCATCGGGAGCCACGACCTCGGAGCCGCCCCAGAAGGTGATCGACTCGTCGACGCCCACGCGATTGACGAAGATGACGTAGCTCGTCGTGAGCTGGGCGAAGGTGCGGTTGAGCGAGCGCCAGGACTCGGCCGTGCCCAGGCCCTGCTCGTTGATCGCGGCCACATCGCGACCCGGCGATGACGAGACGTTGATGAGCAGTTGCGCGCCGTCGAGCGCGAGCAGCTGTGGCGTGGCCAGGTGCCAGAAGTCCTCGCACACGCTGATCCCCAGGCGCAGGTCGAGGTGCTCCGAGTTGGCCGCGCGGATGGTCGAGCCCGGCGCGAAGAAGCGACGCTCATCGAAGAGCCCATACGTCGGCAGGAAGACCTTGCGGTGCACGTGGCGGACGGCCTGGTTCTCCAGCAGCGCCGCGCTGATGAAGAGCTTGTGGTCCGACGACTCCTCCACGAAGGAGACCACGACGCTCATGTCCCCGGCGGCCGCCGCCAGCTCGAGGATGCGCGGGTCGTTGCGCCGCATGGCCACCTCGGCGTTGAGGTCCTGCAGCAGGTAGCCGGTCAGACCCAGCTCGGGGAAGACGACGAGGTCGGCTTCGTGCGCCCTGGCCTCTGCGATCAGCTCGTGGTGACGTGCCAGGTTGTGCTCGAGGGCGCCGAGGCGCGGGGCGATCTGGGCCAGCGCGACGCGGATGGGTGCCATGGGCTGAGTGTATTGCGTGCGTGTCGCTCGGGTCTCGACCCGGCCGTGTCCGGTCAGTAGTTCTCGACGCGGACCGGCGTGAGACCGAAGTCCCTCGCATTGCGCATGAGCACCGCGGCGCCCGTGTCATGGGCCGTGGCAGCGATGAGCGCATCAGGCAGGCTCAGTCGCCGGCCACGCTCGTTGGCCTTCGATCCTGTCCGCATATCACGTCACATCACTCGATATCAGAGCCTCGTCGAAACCCCGCAGAACGAACGGCCGCTTGTTCGCGGTGCTAGGGTGTAGCGACGCCGCGAAGGGTGTGAGCGCTGTGCCGCGCTGCGCACCCGCGGGTCGGCTGAGGAGGAGCCCGGACCCACGGTCCCTCATGAGAGAGCAGCCGCCCGAATCCGTCGCGGTAAGAAAGAAGGAGAACCGGATGACCCGACGACCTACTTGGTTGTCCGCGGCCGCCGTTGGCGGCGCGATGGCGCTCCTGGCCACCTCTGCAGCTCCCGTCTTCGCACAGGCGGAGCAGGGCGAGATGCCCGAGGGTGGCTGGACGTCGTATCCCGTGACCGAAGCGGTCGACTGTGAGGCCGGCACGTTCGCAGGCCTGCCCTACACCGGCAGCCTCGCCAGCATCGAAGCCGTCGATGACCTGACCGTTAACTTCAGCCTCTGCGCCCCCGACCCGGCGTTCCTGTCGAAGGTCGCCTTCTCGGCCTTTGCCGCCCAGGATGCCGACTATCTCGCTACCGCTGGCCTCGACGGCACCATCGTCGACAACCCCAACGGCACCGGCCCCTATCGGCTGGCCGAGTGGCGCCGCGGCTCCGAGATCATCCTCGAGGCCAACCCCGACTACTGGGGCGACGCACCGCTGAACGAGACCGTCGTGATGCGCTGGTCCTCGGAGCCCGGCCAGAAGCTCCTCGAGCTGCAGTCCGGCACCGTCGACGGCATCGACAACCCCAGCGTCGACGACATCGAGACGCTCGAGGCGGACCCGAACTTCCAGGTCCTCCCGCGTGAAGGCCTGAACGTCTTCTACGTCGGCATGAACAACACCTACGAGCCCTTCAACAACCAGAAGGTGCGCCAGGCGATCGCCCAGGGCATCGACCGTGAGCGCATCCTGAACAACTTCTACCCGGATGGCTCGAACGTGGCCAGCCATTTCACGCCGTGCTCCATCCCCTTCGCCTGTGAGGGCGAGTCGTGGTACGAGTACGACCCCGAGGCCGCGCAGGCGCTGCTGGCCGAGGGCCTCGCCGAGGTCGGCCTCGACGAGATGCCCGAGATCCCCATCTCGCTGCGTGTCGTCGACCGCACCTACCTGCCCTTCCCGGAGCAGGTCGCCGTCGACATCCAGGACCAGCTGGCCGAGAACCTCGGCATCACCGCCACCATCGACGTGCAGGAGTCGGGCACGTTCATCGACAACGCCGACAACGGCGCGCTGAGCGGTCTGCACCTCCTGGGTTGGGGCGCTGACTATCCCGATCCGACCAACTTCCTCGACTTCCACTTCGGTCCCGGCGCCTCCGCCCAGTTCGGCGAGGGCTTCCAGGACATCTGGGACCCCCTCAACGTCGGCGCCACCAACTCGGACCCCGAGGTCCGAGCCGCGGCCTACGCCGAGGCCAACAACGCCATCAAGGCCAACATCCCGATGGTGCCGATCGCAGCCGGTGGTTCCGCCACCGCCTGGGCGGCTGACATCGAGGGTGCCCACTCGTCGCCGCTCGGCAACGAGGAGTTCCGGGTCATGACCCCGGGCGCCGACGACGTCCTCGTGTGGATGCAGAACGCCGAGCCGATCGGCCTCTACTGCGCCGACGAGACCGACGGTGAGTCCCTGCGCGCCTGCGAGCAGATCAACGAGTCGCTCTACGGCTACGAGATCGGCGGCGCGGAGGCCTACCCGCGGCTGGCCGAGGAGTGCACCTCGAACGAGGAGCTGACCGAGTGGACCTGCACCCTCCGCGAGGGCATCAAGTTCCACGACGGCGCCGACCTGACGGCAGCGGACATCGTGACCTCGTACGCGGTCCAGTGGGACCTGCTGAACCCGCTCCACATCGGGCGTGACGGCAGCTTCACGTACTTCCCCGGTCTCTGGGGTGGCTTCCTGAACAACGTCCCGGCCGAGTCCGAGTAACCGAAGTCCTCGAACCGTAAGGGTGAGGGGCGCCACCGCGAAGGTGGCGCCCCTCACCTACTATCTCTCCGTCCCCGCCATCGGAACTCGCACTAGCAGCACCTCTTGACCCAGTACATCATCCGGCGGCTGCTGCTGAGCATCCCCACGCTGCTCGGCATCATCTTCATCGTCTTCGTCATCGCCCGCCTGCTCCCCGGCGACCCCTGCCTGTCGGCCCTGGGTGAGCGCGCGACCGCGGAGATCTGCGACGCCTTCAACGAGCGCTTCGGGCTCAACGAACCGATCGTCGTCCAGTTCTTCCTCTACATCGGGCAGCTGCTGCGCGGCGACCTCGGCGAATCGATCCGCTACGGCCGCCCGGTCACCGAGATCCTCATCGAACGCCTGCCCACCACCGTCGAGCTGGCCGTCTACGCCCTCCTCTTCGCCTCGGTCGCCGGCGTGCTGCTGGGCCTGCTGGCCGCTCTCCGCCGCAACTCCAAGACCGACGTGTCCACGATGTTCGTGGCCATCCTCGGCGTGTCCATCCCCATCTTCGTGCTGGCCCTCATGCTGCAGTTCATCTTCGCGGTGTGGCTGCCGGGCCTGACCGAGGACCTCTTCGGCGTGCGCCTCGGGTTACCCCCATCGGGCCGCCTCTCACCGGGGTTGCAGTTCGACACGCTCGTCGAAGCCTGGGGCCTGGAGGATCTCAGCGGCCTGCCACGGGCGGTGCTGGACTTCGTCAGCGGCCTCTACACCTTCAGCTTCCTGGTGACGTTCCAGTTCGAGCAGTGGCTCGACGCGGTCAAGCACCTCATCCTGCCGGTCATCGCCCTGGGCACGATCAGCCTCGCCATCATCGCGCGCATCACGCGCTCGTCGCTGCTGGAGGTCCTGGGGCTGGACTACATCCGCACGGCCCGGGCTAAGGGCGTGAGCGACCGGAGCGTCCTGCGCAAGCACGCCTTCCGCAACGCCATGCTGCCAGTGGTCACCATCATCGGCCTGCAGCTGGGCCTGCTGCTGGCCGGAGCCGTGCTCACCGAGACCGTCTTCAACCTGACCGGCGTGGGCCGCACGATGTACGACTCCATCGTGGGCCGTGACTACATCGTGGTCCAGGCCTTCACGCTGATCATCGCGCTCATCTACCTGACGGTGAACCTCATCGTGGATATCTCGTACGCGTTCCTCGACCCGCGGATCCGGCTGAAGTGAGGAGCGCACGATGACCGCGCCGTCGAGCGGCAGCCAGAACGGCGCGACCGAGACCGCCCGCCCCAAGAGCGCCCAGACCGCCGGCTCCGCGCGCACCGCGCGCATCATGGAGACGGTCCGCAACATCCTCGCGCAGCGAAGCGCGGTGGTGGGCCTCATCCTGCTCGGCGCGCTGGCCTTCACGGCCATCTTCGCCGACGTCATCGCGCCCTATGGCGCGTTCGACAACCTCAATGGGCCAGGTGAGCCGGGACGCCGAGCCGAGCCCTGCATCCACGCCTTCTATGAGCTACCCGTCCTGGGAGCGTGGGGCTGCCCGGAAGACCAGCCGCAGACGTACCTCGGAACCGACGGCAACAGCCGCGACATCTTCAGTCGTGTCGTCTACGGAGCCCGTATCTCGCTGCCCATCGGCCCGGCCGTGGTCGGCGTCGCCATCCTCATCGGGGCCATCATCGGCGCCATCGCGGGCTACGCGGGTGGCTGGTCCGACATGGGCCTCATGCGCATCATGGACATCGTCCTCTCGTTCCCGGCGCTCGTCCTCGCCATCGCCATCGTGACCGGCCTACGCTCGCTCGACCTCTCGCTGCCGGGGGTCTGGAACCTGCTCTGGCCGGTCATCGCCGTCGTCATCGTGTCCATCCCCCTGTACGCGCGCCTGACCCGGTCCGCGGTGCTCTCGACTCGCGAGAACGACTACGTCACGGCGTCCCGTGCGCTGGGTGAGTCGGGCACCGGCATCCTGCGCCGGCGCATCCTGCCCAACTCGCTGACGCCACTCATCGTGGCCGGCTCGCTGGGCATCGCCACGGCCGTCCTGGAGGTGGCCGCCCTGTCGTTCCTCGGCCTCGGCCTGAGCGAACCCTGGCCGGAGTGGGGCGCGATGATCGGCCGCGACTTCAACTCGATCTTCTCGCGGCCGCTGCTGGTGCTGTCGCCGGCCTTCATGCTGACGGTGCTGGTGCTGGGCTTCAACCTGCTCGGCGATGGCATCCGTGACGCCCTCGACCCGAGGCTCAACAGGTGACCGATACCGTGACCACCCCCGACTCGGCCCACGAGACCCAGCAGCACGTGCTCGAGGTCAAGGGCCTGCGCACGTCCTTCTACACGCGCGCTGGTGTCATCAAGGCCGTCACCGGCCTCGACTTCCACGTCAACAAGGGGGAGATCCTGGGCATCGTCGGGGAGTCAGGGTGCGGCAAGTCCGTGACCTCGCTGACGATCCTCGGGCTCGTGGGCGAGCCGGGCAAGGTCGAGGGCGGCGAAGTCCTCTTCGGCGGGCAGGACCTGCTGAAGATCTCGAGCGACGAGATGCGCAGGATCCGCGGCGACCGCATCGCCATGATCTTCCAGCAGCCGCAGTCCTCGCTCAACCCGGTCATGAAGGTCGGCCCGCAGATCGCGGAGTCGCTGATGATCCACCGCGGCCTCGACGAGAAGGGCGCCCGGGCACGCAGCCTCGAGCTCATGGACATGGTCGGCATCCCCGACGCGGCGCGGCGCTACGAGGCCTACCCCCACGAGATGTCGGGCGGCATGGCCCAGCGCGTGATGATCGCCATCGCCCTCTCCTGCGAGCCCGAGCTGCTCATCGCGGACGAGCCCACGACCGCGCTGGACGTGACCATCCAGGCGCAGATCCTGGACCTCATGAAGACCCTCCAGGAGGAGACCGGCACGGCCATCATCCTCATCACCCACGACCTCGGCGTGGTGGCCGAGATGTGCGACCGGGCAGCGGTGATGTACGCCGGTGAGATCGTCGAGCAGACCGACGTGCGCACGCTCTTCTCCGAGCCCAAGCACCCCTACACCCGCGGCCTCATCGGAGCGGTGCCGGTACCCGGCGAGATCCTCGATGAGCTGGCCACGATCCGGGGCTCGGTGCCCAACCTCATCGAGCTGCCCGACGGCTGCCGCTTCGCCCCGCGCTGTGCGGCACGCGAGGAGCATGGCAACGTGCTCGCCGAGAAGGTCCACCCTGAGCTGCGCTCGGCCGGCGGCGACCACCTCGTGCGTTGCTGGCTGTATCACCACGAGGACGGCTCACCACGACCGGACCCTGACACCTGGCCGGAGGCCGGCGCATGAACGACACGACCACGGCGACGCCCCAGACGGCAGGGGCCACGACCCGGCTGGATGACCCGCTCGTCCGGCTGGAGGGGCTGAAGAAGGCCTTCCCCATCAAGGCCGGCGTGCTGCAGCGCACGGTCGCCGAGGTGCGCGCCGTGGATGGGGTGGACCTCGATATCGGCCGCGGCGAGACGCTGGGCCTCGTCGGCGAGTCGGGCTGTGGCAAGACCACCATCGGACGGCTGCTGCTGCGGCTCATCGACCCCACCGGCGGCAAGATCATCTTCGACGGGGTGGACATCACGAACCTCTCGGGCAAGGCGCTGCAGCCCTATCGCAAGCGCATGCAGATCGTGTTCCAGGACCCGTTCGCCTCGCTCGACCCGCGTCAGCTGGTGGGCGACAGCATCGGCGAGGGGCTGCGCATCCACGACCTCGGATCCGCGGCCGAGCGGCGCAAGAAGGTCGCCGACATGATGGACCTCGTGGGACTCCAGCCCTACCACGCGGATCGCTACCCGCACGAGTTCTCCGGTGGCCAGCGCCAGCGCATCGGCATCGCGCGGGCGCTGGTCATGGAGCCGGACATCATCGTCTGCGACGAGCCCGTCTCCGCGCTCGACGTCTCGATCCAGGCGCAGGTGCTGAACCTGCTCAAGTCGCTCCAGAAGGAGTTCGGGCTGACCTACCTCTTCATCGCCCACAACCTGGGGGTGGTCGAGCACATCAGCGATCGCGTGGCAGTGATGTACCTGGGCCGCGTGGCCGAGCTGACCAACCGCGAGCAGCTCTACCGCGACCCGCGCCATCCGTACACGATGGCCCTGATGAGCGCGATCCCCCTGCCCGACCCCACACTCGAGCGCAAGCGCATCATCCTCACCGGCGACGTGCCCTCCCCGGTCAACCCGCCCGAGGGCTGCAACTTCCACCCGCGCTGCTGGCTGCGCCATCACCTCGATCAGCCGGAGATCTGCGCGACCGAGATCCCCCAGCTCATCGACCCTGTGCCTGACGACGGCGAGGACCAGCTCGTGGCCTGCCACTTCCGCGAGACCAGCGCGGTCGAGCTGGAGAAGGCGAGCCAGGTGGAGGAGGTCGTCACCTAACCCCGGCTTGCAGCCCGGACGCGACCCGGGTGCCTGAGCCTTCCGGGGAGGCGTGCTAGGCTGCCGCCACCGATCATCCGTACAGGAGGGGGACATGAGGCTACCCGCAGCCGCTGCATCGATCCTCGCCATCGGCCTCATCGCCGCCGCCTGCGGCGGAGATGAGGCCACGCCCGAGCCGACCGACGAGCCGACCCCGGCCGCGACGGAAGCCGCCGCAGAGGCCACGGAGGCCCCAGCCGAGGAAGCCACGGCAGAGCCGGCTGAGGAGGCCACCGAAGCTCCGGCTGAGGAGGCCACCGAAGCTCCGGCCGAGGAGGCCACCGAAGCTCCGGCCGAGGAGTCGGCGGAAGAGGCCACGGAGGCGCCCGCGGAGGAAGCCCCCGAGGGGTCAGCAGCTGAGGAAGCCGTGGCCGAGCCCGAGTTCGGCAAGAAGGCCGCCATCACCAACGAGGACGACCCGGCGACGACGTTCGGCCTGACCAGCGGCCGCTACCGCATGCAGTGGTCGACCACCGATTGCGAGCAGATCGAGGTCGTGGTCACGCAGCAGGACGGCGACTTCGTCTTCCCCTGGCCGTCGAGGTCCTCGTTCGCCTCGGCCACCATCAACGACCTGCCCGAGGGCATGTACACCATCGAGCAGGTCGATCCGACCTGCGAGGAGTGGTCCGTCCGGGTCGACTGGATGACGAACTGATCCGAACCTGAACGGACCCGTGGGACGGACATGCCTGTAGACAGGCGTCGGTGCGGTCGACCGTAGGTGCGTTCGCGGCGTGGTTTCGCGTCCGCGACCCACGTCGCACGCGTGGGTGGGCATAGCCCGAGCGCCTGGCTCGTGGAAGCGGGGGCCGCGACGGCTCGAAGGACGTCC
>JBFLKP010000179.1:0-13502 GCA_040883225.1 Candidatus Limnocylindrales bacterium
ACGCCGATGTGCTCGACCCGCTCGGCCAGCTCCTCGTCCGGGATGCGGGCCAGCTCCTCGCCGGTGATCGACTCGCGACCGTCGTCGAGCATGCCCAACCGCTTGGCGATCGACGTGGCGGTCAGCTGGTGATCGCCGGTGATCATCACGGGCGTGATGCCGGCCGAGCGCGCCGCCTCGATGGCCACTGCCGCCGACTCGCGCGGCGGGTCGGCCATGGCCACGATGCCGATGAGGCGAAGCCCCTGCTCGGCGTCCTCGGGCTCCTCGGGCACGACGTCGATGCCGGCGTCGGCCAGCGCCAGCACGCGGTAGCCGTCGGCGGCGTAGCGCTCGGCCACCTCTCGCGCTGTCTCCAGTGCCGACCCCTGGTCACCGGCCAGGAGCGGGGCGATCGATTCGAGGGCACCCTTGACCGCGACCCAGTTGGGTGCCTCGATCTCGAGGCCGCACTGCCCGTGCTCGTGCACGGTGGTCATGCGCCGCCGCTCGGCGTCGAAGGAGACCTCGGCCACCCTGGGGCAGTAGGCGTTGAGGTCCTTCTGGACCACCCCCAGCTTGGCCGCGAAGGCCAGCAGGGCGCCCTCGGTGGGATCGCCGGTGATGGCCCAGTCACCGCCACCGTCGGGCGACACCAGCGTGGCGTCGTTGCAGGCGGCCGCGACATTCGCGGCCCGGCGCGCCAGGGGGTCGTCGTCCGCGGGCGGGGTGAGGGTCCCGTCGGGTGCATAGCCGTCGCCGGTGATGCGGTACTCGCCGACCGGCGTCCACAGGCGCTCGACCAGCATGCGGTTCTCGGTCAGCGTGCCGGTCTTGTCGGTGCAGATGACCGAGACCGAGCCCAGCGTCTCCACCGCTGGCAGCCGTCGCACAAGCGCCCGCCGACCAGCCATGCGCCGTGCTCCCAGCGCCAGCGAGATGGTGACCACCGCGGGCAGGCCTTCAGGGATGGCCGCCACCGCCAGCGAGACGGCCACCAGGAACATCTCCTCGACCGGCTCGCCGCGCGCGACGCCCAGGCCGAACACGGCCGCGCAGATGAAGATGGCCGCGATGGCCAGCCACTTGCCCAGCTGTCCCAGGCGTTGCTGCAGCGGCGTGTCGTCGTCTTCGCCCTCCTGCAGCAGCTCGGCGATGCGCCCGATGGCCGTGGACATCCCCGTCGCCACCACCAGCCCACGGGCACGCCCGAGCGTCACAGCCGTACCCGAGAAGGCCATGTTTCGCTGGTCGGCCAGCGCCTCTGGGCCGACGTCCGGCAGCGGCTCGGTGATCTTGGTCACCGGCTCGGATTCGCCCGTCAGCGCGGCCTCGTTGATCTTCAGGCCCGGCGCCTCGAGGAGGCGCATGCCGGCGGTGACGATGTCGCCCTGCTCCAGCAGCACGATGTCGCCGGGCACGACCTCCGCTGCCGGCACCAGCGCGGTCTCGCCGCCACGGACCACTCGGGCCTGTGGCGACGACATCTGCTTGAGCGCATCCATGGCCTGGCCCGCGCGGTATTCCTGCACGAAGCCCACGACGCCGTTGAAGACGACGATGGCCAGGATCACCACCGTGTCCTTGGAGTGGCCGATGAGGAAGGTGACGATGCCGGCGCCGATGAGCACGAGGATCATCGGGCTCGTGAACTGGTCCACGAACAGCATCCACAGCGGTCGCTGCTCCTTCTCGACCAGCTCATTGCGCCCGTACTCGCTCAACCTGGCCTCGGCCACGGCGGGGTCCAGGCCGGACTCGACCGAGGTCTCCAGCGCCGAGGCCACCTGCTGGGCCTCGAGCTTCCAAGGCTCGATGCTCCGTTCCCGTGGTGACGTGGCCGCGCGCTCGCTCGTGGTCATCCCCCGCCCTCGATCACGCGCCCGAGTTGAAGATCATGTACATCAGGATGAAGTAGACCACGAGCGTCATGCCCGAGCCGGGCTCCAGCTTCCAGGCGCGCGTGCGGGCGCCGTGGACGATGCCGGCGAGCACGATGGCCATCAGCAGGATGGCGCTCACGCCGACGAAGGCCTGGGCCAGGCTGACCTCGGCCAGGATGGCGCCATCGGTGTAGGCCAGGTCGGTGAAGAAGACGATGGCCATGTTGAAGGCGTTGCTGCCCAGCAGCGAGCCCACGGCCAGGTCGAAGGCGCCCATGCGCACGGCGGCCAGGGCCGTGGCCAGCTCGGGCAGCGAGGTGGAGAAGGCCAGGAAGGAGGCGCCCACGAACGAATCGCTCAGCTCCGCCTCGCGCCCGATGCCGTCAGCGGCATCCACGAGGATGGGCGCCGAGACGAGGATGACGATGGCGGCCGCACCGAACTTGAACAGGTCCCAGCGGATGGTGCGCAGGATGGCCCGGCGACCGGCGACCTGGGCGCCGCTCAGCTCCTGTCGCTGGGCGTCTTCCGGCCTGACCTGCTCGTGGCTGATCTCGCCGGTGGGCACGGCGGGCACGGCCGAGCGGTGCGTCCAGGCGATGAGGCTGATGAAGCCAACGAAGATGATGATCGACTCGATGCCGACCCAGCCGAGCACGATCTCGAACGGCTGCAGCACCGCCAGCACGGCGATGGAGGTGAGCGCGGTGGCGACCGCAGCGGTGCGCGCGTGACCACTGCCCACGTGTTGCCAGACCCGGCCGCGCCAGGCGATGTCGACCATCGCCAGCAGCGCCATGTTGGCCATGTTGCTGCCGAAGAGGTTACCGATGGCCAGGTCCGGCGAATCCTCCACGAGGACCGCGCTGATGGCCACCGCGATCTCCGGCAGCGACGTCGCGGCCGCGACCAGGACCATGCCGATGAGCAACCCACCCAGGCCGGTGACGTCAGCGATGCGGTCGCCGGACTTGGCCAGCAGCACACCGGCTCCGATGATGACCGCCGACATCACGGCGAAGACGACGAGATAGAAGATGAGGTCGGTGTTCAAGGGCGCTCCGTGAGGGCAGCCCCCGCCGTGGGCACGACCGCGGCTGCGCTTGAATCGTATGCGATTCGCAAGGTCGGCGGCAGCGGTGGTTCCGGGCGCGCAACGTCGGCCATGGCAGAATCAACCGACCACGCCCCGGCGCGGGGTCACATCGACCCGACCCGTGCCACGCGATCGGAGAAGGAGAGCCCTGATGGATCTGCTGCGTTTCATCGCCCCAAAGCGAAGCGCCCACGCACACTGCGATATCCCCTGCGGCGTCTATGACCCCGAGCAGGCTCGCATCGAGGCCGAGTCCTGCTATCGCATCATCGAGCGCTACCACGCCTCGGACGACGAGGTCTTCCGGACCCGCTGCATCGTCGTGAAGGAAGAGCGCGCGGACCTCGTGAAGCACCACATCGACGTCCTCTGGCACGACTACTTCAAGCCCGAGCACGTCGAGAAGTACCCCGACCTGCACGACACCTGCTGGAAGGCCTCCAAGGCGGCCTCCGCGGTGAAGCAGGGCGTCGACCTCGAGGCCGCCAAGAACCTGCTCGCGCTCATCGACCAGGTCGACGAGATGTGGAAGGGCACCGGCGGCCCCGACAAGACCCGCATGTAGCCTCGGCCAGCACGCCGAACGACGACCCGCCCGGGACACCTGGGTGGGTCGTTCCGATTCAGGGGAGGATGAGCCACCGATGATGCGCCGAGTGCGTCGCTCGTGGGGTGCCCGCGTGGCGGTGGAGGGCGATTCCATGCGCCCGACGCTCGAAGCAGGCGATTGGCTGCTGGCCGATCCCGACGCCTATGCCCACGCGCCGCCGGCCGCCGGCGACCTCGTGCTCGTGCCCGACCCGCGGAGCGCCTCGCGCATGCTGGTCAAGCGCGTGGCCGAGGTCCTCGACGGCGGCCGCGAGCTGTGGCTCACCGGTGACGCGCACGACGGATCGAGCGACTCGCGCACGTTCGGGTCGGTCAGCGCTTCGACGGTCGAGGGCCGTCCCTGGTTCCGCTACTGGCCGCCGAACCGGATCGGCCGGGTCGGCTAGGACGCCCCTACGCGCCCGGGGGATCGGGCGACTGGCGCGGCCAGCGCATGCGGCCGAAGGTCTGTCCGGCGCGACGCTGGTACATGATCCCGCCCGCGAGGTGCGCCAGCAGCAGCACGACCATGCCCAGGGCGAAGACGAAGTGGGCGTTGCGGAAGATGAGCGAACCGTCGACATCGGCGGCGTCCACCAGCGGCCCGACGGGCACGATGCCGCTGCCGACCAGCAGCAGGATGCCGCTGGTGGCCGTCACGGCCGCGCCCAGCACCAGCAGGTAGTGCACCCCCTTGAAGGCCGCGGCCTCCACAGCCGGCATCTCCAGCGCACCGGGACGGCGGTCGCGCCGGGCCCACCACACGCGCAGGACCGAGAGGAGCAGCACGAGCCAGCCCAGCGTGACGTGGAACTGGTAGATCGACGTCTTCAAGCCGCCCAGCTCGAGCTTCGTCATGGAGAAGCCCTGCAGGAGCAGGAAGATGATGAGGATGGCGCTGACCCAGTGGAACGCCGCCGCGCCACGGCCGTACTGGCGCGGCGCGGAGTCGACAGCGGGGGGAGCTGCGTTCGCCATGCGCGAACGGTACGCCCCGTGTCAACTGCGGAGCGTGCGCCGGATCAGCCGATGATCTGGCCCATGACCGCGATGTGGTCGAGGTCCCGGGGCAGGAAGTCCTGCAGCAGCAGTCGGTCGACGCCCGTGTCGGCGTAGGCCGCGATCATGGCCCTGGCCTGGTCGGGTGTGCCGGCCACCCAGCGGTCCGCCCGCTCGTCCAGCCAGGCCTCGGCCCCGTCGTCGTCACCGCCGAAGATGGCCACCTGGCGCGCGCGGCGCTCAGCCGCTTCGGCCGCGTCCCGGCCCACGAGCACGCCGGCCATGACCGATCGCGTGAGCGTCCCGGGATCCCGACCCAGCTTCTCGCAGGCGGCATCGAGGCGGGCATTGATCTCGCGCACCTCGGCCGGGTTCGAGGAGCTGATGTTGTACTCGTCGGCGTACTGCGCCCCCAGCCGGCAGGAACGGGGTCGGCCCACGCCACCGACGATGATGTTGGGCCGGGGACCTCGGGGGCGGAAGAGCGTGTTGCGCACCTGCCAGTGCTCGCCCTCGTACGACCAGCCGTCAGGCTCGTCCCACAGGCCCTTGACGATGGCCAGTTGCTCCTCCATGCGGTCGACGCGCTCGACGGTGTCGGGATAGGGGATGCCCAGGGCCGCGTGCTCCTCCTCGTTCCAGCCCGCGCCGATGCCCATCTCGATGGTCGTGCCCTCGGCCATCTCGATGACCGTGGCCACGACCTTCGCGTACGACCCGGGGATGCGGAAGGTGACAGGCGAGACCATCGAGCCCAGGCCGATGCCCTCGGTGTCGCGCGCCAGCCCGGCCAGCGTGGTCCAGCAGTCCGTGGCGGGCAGCCCCTCCTCGCCCGGGAAGCTGGAGTAGTGGTCGGAGCGGAAGTAGGTCTCGAAGCCCGCGGCCTTGGCGGCGTTGGCGGCGTCGACGATGTCGCGATAGCTGTAGCCCTGCTGGGGCTCGGTCATGAGTGCGTAGCGCATGCGGTCTCCTGGAGGCTCGGCTGGGACTCCGCATGATGCCGCAGGTTCCCCCGATAGCGAGCGCCGCTACGATGCGCTCATGACGCCTCCCCGACTCCTGCCCTTCCCCGCCGAGCTCCAGGCCCCCGGCACGGCCGAGGCCGACTTCAGCCCGGCACTTCCCCTGGCCGACCTGCCGCCGGGGGTCATGGCCCGCGTCAGCCGTGGCGATCTGGACCTGCTGCTGGCCCACACCGACGAGGGTCTGGTCGCGACCGAGGACCGCTGTCCGCACATGTCGGCGCCGTTCTCCGAGGGACGGCTCGACGGTTGCGTGCTGCACTGCCCGCTGCACCGTGGATCCTTCGACGCGCGCGATGGCGAGGTCGTGACCTTCCCCACCACCGGCGGGCTCACCGCGGACGGTGAGTACGAGCCGACCTGGACGCCGGAGGGAGCAGGGACCAAGCCGCCGCTCAGGCCCGAGGATCCCAAGGCCCGCGCTCGGGCCAGGACCCGGGTGCGCCGCCTGCGCTACTACCCGCTGCGGGTGCGCAACGGCCTCATCGAGGTGGCCTGGCCGGCATGAGCCGGGCCCCGGAGCGGTCTCGACGCTGGCTCGCCTGGCTGCCAGTGCTGGTGGTCATGGGCGCGATCTTCGCGCTCTCGGCGCAACCTGGGCTGCGCGTCTCGGACGACGTGGCCGTCGACCAGCCCTTCCGCATCACCGGGCATCTGCTGGCCTATGCGACGCTGGCGGCGCTGGCGCTGGTGGCGCTCAGCTGGGGCCGGCGGCCACGGCTGCGGGATGCCGCGATCGCCTTCGGCATCAGCCTCGTGTACGCCCTCAGCGACGAGCTGCATCAGTCGTTCGTGCCCGACCGCGCGGGCCGGCTCGACGATGTCGTCGTCGACGCCCTGGGAGCGCTCGTGGGCCTGGTCGTTGGCTGGCTGGCGCTGGCGCTGGCAGCGCTCCGACGCGAACGTCGAGCGGGCGGGGCCCCGTGAGTGACATGACGCGCGCGCGAGCACAGGATCCGGGACGCCGGGGGCCGGAGGCCACGCCGTGCCGTGGACGTGTGAAGGACGCCTAGTCCGCCGGCTGGAGGACCGCGCCCTTGACCTCCACGCCGAGGGCGATCACGCGCAGGCCCGCTTCGGCAGCCGCGGCGGCATCGACGATGCGCCGCCCGTCCACCACGACCGCGCCGCGCATGGTCGGCGCGATGGTCGACCAGTCGAGCGTGCCGAACTGTGGCCACTCGGTGGCGACCACGACCGCGTCGGCGTCGGCGCAGGCCTCGGCGGAGGATGAGGCCAACGAGATCGACGCATCGGGGGCCTGGCGGTGGAGCTCGTCCACGCCGGCGGCCCCCGAGAGCGGGTCATAGGCCACGACCGCGGCGCCGCGCTCAGCGAGGGTCCGGGCCAGGCGCATGGCGGGCGACTCGCGCAGGTCGTCGGTGCCGGCCTTGAAGGAGAGGCCCAGCAGGGCCACGTGCATGCCCTCGACCGGGCGCCCGGCCGTGCGCTCGAGGCCATCGAGCAGCCACTCGGCCTGGCTCACGTTGCTGGGCCAGATGGCGTCCATCAGCGGCGTCTGCACGCCGTAGCTGGCGGCGAGCTGCGGCAGCGCGCGCGCCTGGCTGGGGAAGCACGAGCCGCCGAACCCGGGTCCGGGCGAAAGGAAGTGACGCACGATGCGCTTGTCCAGGCCCATGCCCTCGACGACCGCGTGGGCGTCGGCGCCGGTGGCGGCGGTGAGGCGGCTGATCTCGTTGGCGAAGGTGATCTTGGCCGCGAGGAAGACGTTGGACGCGACCTTGATGGTCTCGGCGCTGGTGAGGTCGGTGACCACGATGGGGGCCTCGAGCGGTGCGTAGACCTCCCGCAGGGCCTCGGCCAGGGCGGTGCCGCGGCCACCGTCGTCGTGGCCGTCCACGCCGATGACCACGCGGTCGGGCGTGAGGAAGTCCTGGACCGCGACGGCCTCGCGGGTGAACTCGGGATTGTGGGCCAGACGCACCTCGGGATCGAGCGCCCGGACCTCGTCGGCCAGGGCCGCGGCAGTGCCGGGCATGAGCGTGGAGCGGATGACGATGTCGCGCGGGAGGGTGCGGTCCGCGACGATGCCCAGGACCGCCGCGCGCACGGTCGCGCCATCCCATTCCTCAGCGGCGTCGAGCGTCCCGACGGCCACGACGATGAGATCGGTGCCGCGGGTCTCGGCATGGTCGGTGGTGAAGCGCAGTCGGCCGTTGGCCAGACCCTCGGCGACGAGTTCGCCCAGGCCCAACTCGTGGAACGGGAGCTCGCCGTCCTGCAACCGCGCGATCCGCGCGGCATCGACGTCCAGGGAGACGATCTCATGGCCGATGTGCGCCAGACAGGCGGCGGTAACGAGGCCGACGTAGCCGGCGCCGACGATAGAGATGTGCATGTGCCGGAGCGTAGCGCAACGGCCGCCGATCTCGCGGCGCGTGGTGCGTGCCGGCACCACAAGCGACGGTGCGAACGGGGCAAGTGCGCTACCGTCGGGCACATGCGCCGTCCCCAGCCGGTGCGTGGGCTCGTTGCCGTGCTCTCGAGCCTGCTCGTCGTCACCGCCTTCGCCGTACCCGCCAGCGCCGCCATCCAGCCGGCTGCGCCCGAGGCCAGCCCTGCCTTCGATGCTTCGTCGAAGACGTGTACGAAGTGGGCCAGCACGTTGACCCCACCCAGGACCGTGCGGGTCCTGCGCACCGCCGCGACGAGCCCGGGCACGAAGGTGAAGGGTACGGTCCAGACCGTCGATTTCTACGAGTACGTGGCCACGGTCATGGCTGCGGAGTGGCCCGAGCGCTACCCCATCGAGACGATCAAGGCCGGCGCCATGGCCACGAAGCAGTTCGCCTGGTTCTACATCAAGTACCCCCGCGGCGGGACCAAGTGGAAGGATGGGGAGAAGCACTGCTACGACGTCGTGGACTCCACCGTGGACCAGTGGTATCGCCCGGAGAAGTTCGGGCCGGGCACGGACCTGTGGCCCGCCGAGGGCTCGAAGATCCGTCAGGCGATGGACCTGACCTGGGACCAGTCACTGCGCAAGTTCCAGTTCACCAGGCAGTCGAGTCGCTTCTTCCTGACCGGCTACCGGGCCGGCTCGGGCTCGGCCACCTGCGGCTCGGATCGGAACGGCTTCAAGCTCTTCCACAACAGCACGCGCAAGTGCGGCTATGACGGGCTGAAGTATCAGGAGATCCTACGGCTCTACCTCAACCCGAGGCTCGAGATCGTGACTCCCGGCGCGAGCGACGTCATCGGCACCAAGCACGGCGACGCCGCGCTCATGCGACACACCAGCGGGCAACGCACGCCGCGGGTGTGGACGCCGGGCCGGACGCCACCGGATAGCAACCCGCATATGGGCATCTCGCTGGCGACCGACTCGCTCATCGACTACGCCAGCGGTGACCTGAACGGTGACGGCAGGGACGACCTCGTGTGGCTCAAGAAGACCGGTCCGTCGGCCGGCCGGGTGAAGGTCGCCTTGAGCGACGGTGCCGACTTCGGCGGCGCGCAGGACTGGTGGTCGGGCGACACGATCGTGCCGGTCAACGGGGCCGAGCTGCTGGTCGGCGACTTCCATGCCGACGGCCGGAACGACGTGGCCATCTTCGGCCGTGGCACCAGCGAGGGCTCGTCGCGCATGGTCGTGCTCCGCCGCGCCAAGTACACCAACGCCAAGTACTTCAACGACCCGGTCCTGTGGTGGGAGGCCGGCCAGGCGTTCGACAAGGTGGCCAGCGTGTGGCTGGCCGATGTCAGCGGTGACGGGCGCAGCGACCTCGTGGTGCGCCAGAACGGTGACGGCGGAGGCGTGCGCATCAAGACGGCCGTGACCAAGAGCCCCCTGCCCAAGGGCATGCCGCGGATGGGCACCTACAAGCGTCGCTGGGAGGACAAGACGCTCATCCCCTCGAAGGTGAAGATGGCCGTGGGCGATGCCAATCGCGACGGACGCGACGACGTGATGATGCTCGTGGGCGGTGGCGGACGCGCCGTCGTCGAGCGGCTGCAGGGCGGCCTGCTCGGTGGCTTCAAGCGGGTCCGGCTGTGGACCGCGCCCAAGAGCGATCCCATCCCGGTGGAGAAGACGCGCCTGGCTGCGTCGGACTTCGACTATGACGGCCGCGAGGACTGGGTGCTCTTCACGAAGCGCGGCAGTGGCACCCGCATCCGCATCCTCGAGGCCCGCTACGACAAGGTCATCGCCGGCCCCGACTGGAAGGTCTACGTCCCCTGGACCGACATCCGGCCACTCTAGGGAGGCGGACTAGACCTCCGACTGCCAGGCCTTCCAGGACGCCTCGTCGACACCGATGGTGAGCGCGCTGCCGAAGCGCACGAGCGGCAGTCGCAGCAGCTTCGGGTCGGCGATGAGCCGCTCGATGATCTCCTGGTCGCCCATCGTGAGATAGCCGAGGTTGGCCTGCTGGTAGGCCTTGGAGCCCTCGTCGAGCAGTGCCCGTGCGCCGAACTTCTGGGCGAAACGCTTGAGCTCCCCTGGCGCCGGCGGACGCTTCTTGAGGTCGACGAAGGCGATGGGCATGCGGCGCTCCTTGAAGAAGCGCTGCGCCCGACGCGTCTCCCGCGAGTCGTTGCGGCCGAAGACCTGGATGACCGGCCCGCCGCCCTCGCCGGCGATGCTAGCCCGCCTCCGCGTCCTTGCGCGGCCGACCGCGCTTGGACCGGCGCTTGGGCGTCATGAGGCCGAAGTAGAACCCGGCTGGCGACTTCTTGACCGCCACGTCCACGCCGGCCAGCTTGGCCGCGCGCATGATCTGGGCGCGGACCGTGGCCGGCTTGTCGTCGGGACCCAGTACGGCCTCGTAGACCACGGACTCGTCGGTGATCTTCTTGATGCGGTCGATCAACGCCTGCTGCTCGGGGCTGATGGGCCGCCCGCGTGGCTTAGGCTTGGGCGGGTCATCCATGAGCTGGGCGTCGACCTTCCTGTACTTGGGCATGGCCGCAAGTGTAGTCGCGCGCGCATCCGCTAGGCTCAACGACACCGATGGGGAGGACACGAACACTGCGCGTGGCGCTGTCCGCGGTCGTGCTGCTGCTGTTGGCGGCAGCCCCCGCGAGTGCCCACACGCTCAGCGGCGACGTCGATGCGCCACTGCCCTTTGCGGCCTACCTCGCGGGGGCCGCGATCGCGGTGGCGCTGTCGTTCGTGTTCGTGGCCTTCGGCGACGACCGCCCCGCCCCCGAGCCCCGACCCGGCCGCGTGCGGACGATCTGGCGCCCGCTGCGCTGGACCCTGCGCCTGCTGGGCCTGCTGGCCTGGGCCTGGGTGGTGGCCCAGGCGATCGCGGGTGGCACCAGCGATGCCGAAGTGGCCTCGCTCATCCTGTGGGTCTACGGCTGGATCGGCCTGGCCCTCGTGAGCGCGCTGCTGGGGCCGGTGTGGGCCTGGCTGGACCCCTTCACCACGCTGTACGACCTCATCGCCGCGATCATGCGCCCGACCGGCCTGCACCTTCCTGGCCGCGCCCCGTGGCACCCGCGCACGCAGGCGTGGCCGGCAGCCATCTTCATGGGCTTCTTCGTGTGGCTGGAGCTGTCCTCTCCCTTCGATGACGGGCGCGAGCTGGGCTTCGTGCTCATCGGCTACACCGTCATCACGCTCGTGGGCATGGCCTGGTACGGCAAGCACCGCTGGCGCACGCACGGCGAGGTCTACAGCGTCTGGTTCGGGCTGCTGGGGCGGCTCGCACCGTACGGCCTCCTCGGCCGCCGCCGGGACGGACAGGTGCAGCGGCGGCCGTTCGGGCATGCCCTCACCCACGAGCCGTGGTCGGCCTCGCTGCTGGCCGTGGTGGCCGTCGCGGTCGCCTCGGTCATCTGGGACGGCGTCTCCCAGACGCAGCCCTTCTACGACGTCTTCGGCGAGCCACATCCGGTGCTGGACACGATGATGCTGCTGGGCTTCCTGGTGCTCATGGCCGTCCTCTTCATCGGGGTCGGGCGGCGCGTTGGCTACGTGGCCATGGGGGCCGGTCTCGTGCCCGTGGCGGTCGGCTACCTCGTGGCCCACTACCTGACCTTCCTGCTCGTCGAGGGTCAACGCATCGTGGTCGCGCTGTCCGACCCCTTCCAGCAGGGCTGGGACCTCTTCGGCACGGTGACCTATGAACCGTCCGGAGACTTCCTCTCGGCATCGGTGGTGTGGACCATGCAGGTCATCGCCGTCGTCCTGGGCCACGTCGTCGGCGCCTGGCTGGGCCACGCCGCGGTGCGCGAGCGTCGCCGGACCGGCGAGGCCACCAGCCAGTGGCCGCTGGCGGCGCTGATGATCGGACTGACCGTGGTGGCGCTGTGGTCGCTGGGCCAGAACCTCGTCTTCGTGGCCGAGACCGCGCTCGCGATGTGAACGCCGCCGGACCCGATGCCGCGCCGGACGTGGATGAGCTGATCGGGCTCGACTTCGAGGTCGACCCGGCCGCCAGTCTCGACGAGCTGCGCCACGGTCGCCACGACCCCACGATCCGCTTCGATCGCGGGATCGTCTGGCGCGCGTCCCGCACCGACGAGGGGCCGGCCACCACGCGCATCGCACGGGCGCGCGAGGGCTGGCGTGTCTCGGCCTGGGGGCCGGGGGCACGGGCGGCGGCGGCGACGGTGCCGAGACTGCTGGGTTCAGAAGACGATCCGACGGCGCTGGTGCTGCGGGAGGACCGCCTGCGCGATGTGGCGAGGCGCTCGCTCGGGCTGCGCTTCGGGCGTACGGACGCGGTGTGGCCGGCGCTGCTGCCGGCGATCTGCGGCCAGAAGGTGACCTCACAGCAGGCGCACCGAGCCTACTTCGGCCTCATCCGGCGCTGGGGCGAGGACGCGCCCGGCCCGGCAGGTCTGCGCCTGCCGCCGACACCAGAGGTCATCGCCTCCCTGCCCTATCACGCCTTCCATCCACTGGGTCTCGAGCAGCGGCGGGCACTGACGCTCCTGCGTGCGGCCGAACGCGCGGACCGGCTGGAAGAAGCCGTGGCGATGTCGCCGGCGGCGGCGCTGGCGCGGCTGCGCGCGGTCCCCGGCATCGGCGTGTGGACCGCAGCGGAGGTCGCCCGGGTGGCCTTCGGGGACCCGGATGCGGTCAGCATCGGTGACTTCCACGTGCCCCACATGGTGTGCTGGTTCTTCGCACGCGAGCCGCGCGGCGACGACGCGCGCATGCTCGAGCTGCTGGAACCCTACCGGGGGCAGCGGGCGAGGGTCGTGCGCCTGCTGGAGCGAGCCGGGGTCGCGGCGCCCCGCTTCGGGCCACGCCTCGCGGCCCGGCGCATCGATGACATCTAGCCCCGGATCTCGCTGGCTGTTGACACCATCGGCCTCTCGGGGTTGACAGGTTTGTGAGTGGTCACTAACCTAGGCGCATGACCACCGCCACGACACCCCGATCGACCGCCGAGGAGCGCCGCGAGGAGATCCTCCGCGCGGCCATCACGCGCTTCGGCCAGACCGGGCTGCACGGCACCTCGACAGAGCTCATCGCTCGAGACGTGGGCGTCAGCCAGCCCTACCTCTTCCGCCTGTTCGGCACCAAGAAGGAGCTGTTCATGGCGGCGGTCCGCTGGTCCTTCGACCATACCGTCGAGCGCTTCCGGCAGGCGGGCGAGGATGCGGCGGACCAGCACGATGCATTCCGCCGGATCGGCTTCGCCTACCAGGAGCTCATCAGCGATCGCCGCTTCCTGGAGATCCAGCTCCAGGCCTACGCCTCGACGTCTGACCCGGACATCCGCGAGCTCGTCAACGACGGCTTTGGAGAGATGATCATGGAGATCCAGCGGCAGACCAGGGGCACACCACAGCAGCTGGCTGTCTTCGTGGGCCGGGGCATGCTGCTCAACGTGACCAGCTCGATGGGTGCGCTCGATGACCCTTCCGGCTGGGCCAGGCTGATCCAGGAGGGATGCATGGACGAGATCCGCTTCGACTAGTCCCCTGCCCGACGCCCCCTTTTTTCTGTCA
>JBFLKP010000180.1:0-2979 GCA_040883225.1 Candidatus Limnocylindrales bacterium
GCACCGGGGTCGGCATCGACGATGTACCACGACTCCGTCTTGAGGCGGGCCCCGGGATGCTCGGCCACGTAGGCCTCGTGGGGGTGGACCTGGACCGAGAGGTGCTCACGCGCATCGAGCAGCTTGAACAGCAGTGGGAAGCGGCCGTCCTCCGTGGGTGGCACCGGGCCCAGCAGGTCGTGCGCGCGCTCAGCCACCAGCGTGTGCAGCCTGGCGCCCGCATAGGGCCCGTCGAGCACGGTGCTGCTGGGGTCGTCGACGTGCGGTGCGACGGACTGCGGCAGGTCACAGAGCTCCCAGCTCTCACCGATGGGCAGGTCGGTCGGCAGGTCCTTGCCGTAGGCTTCCAGCCTTCGACCGCCCCAGGGGCGCTCCACGAGCACGGGCTGTAGTCGGAAGGGTTCGAGTCGGTCCATGTCCCTGATGGTCACACGCTTCAGTGGACGCATGGGCGCGCTGCTCGCGTGCTCGTGTGGCAGGCAGTTCGACACGCCCTTGCGCATCGGGCGCCAACTGCCCACCATCGGACCTGGGTCGCAGCAGGGAGGCGGGCGTGGCCACGATCACGCTGGAGGGAGTCACCAAGCGGTACCCCCACGCGGTCGGTGTCGAAGACCTCGATCTGGAGATCGGCAACGGCCAGCTCTTCATGCTCGTGGGGCCGTCCGGCTGTGGCAAGACCACCACCATCCGGCTCATCGCGGGCCTCGAGCAGCCCGACGACGGTGTCATCCGCTTCGATGGCAGAAACATGGCCGGCGTGCCCCCCGGGGAGCGGAACGTGGCCATGGTGTTCGAGGGCTACGCGCTGTACCCGCACTTCGCGGTGCGTGACAACCTGAGCTTCGCACTGCGCCTGCGCAAGACGCCCACGGACGAGATCGAGCGGAGGGTATCTGAGGTCGCCAAGGCCATGGATCTAGGTAGGCTGCTGCGACGTCGGCCCGAAGCGCTGGCCGCCGGCCAGGCCCAGTCAGTGGCCGTGGGCCGCGCGGTCGTGCGAGACGAGCCGTCGGCGGTACTGCTCGACGACGCCCTGGCCCACCTCGACGCGGTGCA
This sequence comes from Candidatus Limnocylindrales bacterium, assembly GCA_040883225.1. GTDB lineage: Bacteria > Chloroflexota > Limnocylindria > Limnocylindrales > CSP1-4 > JAFMJV01. The sequence continues at coordinate 1,060 of JBFLKP010000180.1, forward strand.
GCGACTGGAGGCACGTGCGGAGTTCAGGCGCATCCAGCAGGAGCACGGCTACACCGTCATCTCGGTCACGCACGACCAGGCAGAGGCGCTCGCGGTCGGCACGCGGGTTGCCGTCATGGACGAGGGCCGACTCCAGCAGGTGGGGACACCGCGCGCGCTCTACGAGTACCCAGCCAACACCTTCGTGGCCTCGTTCATCGGCAGCCCCCCGATGAACCTGCTGCGGATGGCCGTGCGGCGGAGCGGAGGTGTCACCCTCCTCACGGCCGCTGGCATCACGACACCGGCGCCATACGCGGTCGACGAGGCCCATCGCTGGCTGACGGCGGGGTTCCGACCAGAAGCGGTCCGCCTGTCGCCGGAGGCGAGGCCTGGCGAGGTCGCCTTCCAGGGGTGCTGCGAGCTGGTCGAGTTCCTCGGCGCGGAACGACTCGTCCACCTCCGGGTCGGCGACGCGGAGATCGTCGCGCACGACGAGGCCGGCGGTGTCATCGGTGTCGGCGACGAGATCGCTTGCAGCCTGCCTGTCGAGAGCCTCCATCTCTTCGACGCCGAGTCCGGTCGGTCATTGCTCTGCGGAGTCGCCGAGGGCGCGTAACCTCAGGCGGTACGCCGCCCGGCTTTCGCGACGCCGGTGTCAGGCCACCAGCGTCTGCCTGGCGCGTCGTGGTGGGTCTTCGAAGTCACGAGCGGTATTGGCCGTGCCGACGACCTGGTCTACGATGCCGGCTCCGCGACCCTGAGGAGATCGACCGATGGCCGACCTATCGACCACCTTCACCGGCATCCGCTTCCCCAACCCCTTCATGCTGGCCTCCGCACCCCCGACCGAGTCGGAGTCGAACATCCGACGGGCCTACGACGCGGGCTGGGGTGGCGTGGTGACCAAGACCATCGGCCTGCACCAGGTGACCAACGTGCGCGGCCCCAAGACGAAGTTCCTGCGCCTCGACCAAGAGGGCTCGCGCAAGTCGATGGCCAAGCTCGAGCGCTCGACCGTGATGGCTTCGTGGAACTGGGAGCTCATCAGCGACAAGCCGCTCGACTGGTGGATCGGCAAGCTCAGCGCCATCAAGCGCGACTACCCCGATCACGTGCTCGTGGCCTCGGTCATGGCGGGCTCCGGGTCGGACGCGGAGATGCGAGCCTGGCAGACGCTGGTGCAGGGCGTGCAGGACGAAGGCGTCGACGCGGTGGAGCTGAACTATAGCTGCCCGCACATGGATCGCGACGATATGGGCTCCGGTCTGGGCAAGGATGCCGGGCTCGTCTCCACCACCACGCAGGCGGTGAAGGAAGTCGCCAAGATCCCGGTTTGGGCCAAGCTCACGCCGGCTACGGCGGACATCGCGCAGGAGGCCGGGGCCACCTTCCGCGGTGGGGCCGACGCCATCACCTCCTCGAACACCTTCCCCTCGATCCCGCCGATCGACCCCGAGACGCTGGAGTTCGAGGTCAACGTCGATGGCTACACCTCCTCGGGCGGCCTGGGCGGGCCGGCCATCCTGATGCAGTCGCTGGCCAAGATGGCCCAGATGACACAGGCCTACCCCGATGGCGCGTTCTCCGGCGTCGGCGGCATCTCGACCTGGGCCGACGCGCTGTCCTACTTCCTGCTCGGCTGCGGCACCGTGCAGGTGGCCACCGCGGCGATGCTAGACAAGGCCATCGGCCCCAACGTCGTGCGCGGCCTCATCGAGGGCATGGAAGCGTTCCTCGAGAAGCACGCCGACCGTGGCTGGACGACGCTCGAAGACTTCCGCGGCCTGCGCCGTGACGCCATCGTGGCCCAGTCGCAGATCGCCCGACCAGCGAACGCCGACTACGACCCCGACGACGCGCGCGAGGGCTACGCCGTCTAGCCCCACGGTGTCAGGTGGTTGACTCGCCGGACGTCTGACGCTCGGTGGTCTGACGGGC
>JBFLKP010000181.1:0-2854 GCA_040883225.1 Candidatus Limnocylindrales bacterium
CGGCCGTGACCGCATCGACCACTTCTCCTGCTCGACTCGAGGCGCGATGACTGCGACGTCGATCCGTGTCGACACCGTGCACTGGAGGGAGAATTGGATCTGCTGACGTTCCTGATCATCGGCGTGGCCGCGCTCATCGTGCTCAGCGGCTACTTCCTGTTCAACGACGTGCCGACCATCGGCAGCCTGGGGACGCGCCGCCGGCGCTGATGCGATGCCGACCCAAAGTCGGCTCCCTACATCGACGAGTTAGGCACAGAGCGCGAGGGGCTCCACGCGTCCGCCGCCAACGACCACACGGCCCGCCGCTGACGCGCCCGCAGGGTGCGCTACCGTGGCGCCATGACACCCAACGACCGCTCCCCACTCGTCTCCGCCGAGGAGCTCCTCGAAGCACTCGACGACCCGAGCCTGCGGGTCGCGGACGTTCGCTGGTTCCTGGGACAGCCCGAGCGCGGCCAGGCCGAGTACGCGCAGGGCCACATCCCAGGCGCGATCTTCGTCGACCTCGACCGCGACCTGGCGGCACCGCCCGGCGAAGGCCGCCACCCCCTGCCCGACCCCACCGCCTTCGCCGACCGCATGGGCCAGCTGGGGTTCGGCGACGAGCACACCGTCGTCGTCTACGACGCAGCGCAGGGCCAGTACGGCGCGCGACTGTGGTGGATGCTCGACCGCCTCGGTCACGAGGAGGTGTACACGCTCGATGGCGGCATCGACGCGTGGAGGGCGGTCGGCGGACCCTGGACGGCCGAGCGCTCCACGCCGATGCGAGCCACCCTGACGCTCGCCTCCGCCTGGCCGTCCATCACCGATCGCGAGGAAGTGGCCAGCTCGAGGGACGCCATCGACCTGGTGGACGTGCGGACGCCCGAGCGCTACCGCGGTGAAGTCGAACCGATGGAGCGCGTGGCGGGGCACATCCCGGGAGCACGTAACCGGCCGTGCGGCTCGATGCTGGCCGAGGACGGGCGCATGCTGCCGGCGGCCGAGGTGCTACCGCTCATCCGTGGTGAAGGTGAGCGATCCGAGCGCCCGTTGGTCATCTCGTGCGGCAGCGGCGTGACCGCCTGCTTCGGGATGCTTGCGGCGCGAGTGGCCGGGCTGCCCGACCCCATCCTCTACCCGGGCTCCTACAGCGACTGGGTGGGTGCCGGCCTGCCGGTCGCGACCGGGTCCGAGCCGAGCTGAGGCGCCCGCGGAACCGGTACCCAGGTACCGGCGAGGCGACGTCCGATACTCCCGGCCCCACCGCACCCAGCGTCAGCCGACCGGTGCGCTCGTTCGGCCGATGGGACCTTTGCCCCTACCCCGGGCGCTGGTTGGTCCGGTCGTTGCCGCTGCAGGCTCGCGCATAGATTGCACGGGTCACGTTCACCCGTGATCCGACAAAGGCACACCCGTCGCGAGGCGGGGCCGCAAAGCCGAGGACCTGGCGAGAGGCCAGGTGGCCGGGCTACCGAAGAGACACGCTCACCGGCCCCAGCCGGTGGAACGCGCCCTGAGTCGCCGTGCACGCGGGGACGTGTCGCCTGCCACCAAGACCTCCCGCTTCTACCGAAGGAGCAGGAGCAGTATGTCGTCCCAGCACTACGAGCCAGGGCGCCACGGACCGGAGAACGTCTACGACCACGGCAACCAGCCGGGGCCGTACGCCCTCCCCGAACCCGAGACGCCAGAACCGACACCCGAGCCGCGAGGCACTCGCCCGGCGCTTGACGCCCGCGCACGGCTTGACGCCCGCGCACGCACGCTCCGAACGACGTTCGCCACGATCATGACGATCGTGCTGATGGTCGTGATGGGCGCCTCGCTGGCACTATCCAATGAGCCGCGGGAGCTGCTGGTCCACGATTCCTTCGACCGCTCGAACGCGGCCGACTGGGGCACGTCCGACTCGGGCGAGCGCTGGATGTACCCGACGGGTCGCGCGAACGCTGCCACCATCAGCGGCCGCGGCGTGATGGGCGTCACCGGACGCGGTCGTGCCGTGCAGAACATGCTCAACACGGACGTCCGCGACGTGACGGTGCAGTTCGACTTCAGCCTTGACAGCCTGGTCGGCGGACCGGGTGTGAAGGTCGTGGCGGTCCTGCGCAAGTCCGCCGTGGGTGCCTACCATGCCCGGGTGCGCGTCGACCAGGCGGGCCGGATCTGGCTGTCGGTCGTGCGCGTCTACGCCAACGAGCGCGTGCGGCGCCTCGGGGACGTGGTCTCGATGCCGAGCTCGCGCTACCAGGCAGGACGATCCATGACCGTTCGGGTCCAAGCCATCAAGAAGGACCCGACACAGGTCCGGATGATGGTGTGGCCAACTGGCAAGGAGCGACCCTCGAGCTGGCAGCTGGTGCGGAACGACTACGGTCGGGACGTCGGGCTCCAGGGCCGGGTCGGTCTGCGGGCACATATCACTCCTCGTGCCACGAACCCGCGCGCGGTCGTCCGATACGACAACATCACGGTGAACCGGGCTGCCGACGCGAGTCGCGCCTCGGTGACGCCGTCCAAGTCCCAGAAGAAGCCTGTGGGCGACAATGCCAAGCCCGTGATCCTGGAGATGGGCGTGGAGGACATCACCGAGACGTCGGCGGTCGTGCGCTGGAAGCTCGATGAGCCGGCGACGGGACTGGTCAAGTACGGCCAGAACCGAAGCTACCCGCGCAAGACGACCGAGCAGAAGGACCTCTACCACGTCCACGTCCGCAAGCTCTCGGCCCTGAAGCCCGGTACGACTTATCACTTCGCCGTCGTGAGCGAGGATGCCGCCGGCAACCGCAAGGTCTCGCGTGACATGACCTTCGTCACAGCCGGCACGGCGGAAGCCCCATCGGCGCCGGCACCCACCCAGGAGCCG
>JBFLKP010000025.1:0-3086 GCA_040883225.1 Candidatus Limnocylindrales bacterium
CGCATCCGGCGCGAGCGCCTTCATGGCCTCGACCACGCCGGGCACGTTCATGTAGCGCGGCGTCCACTCCCCCACGATCTTGCCCTCGGGCCGGGGGAAGTAGCGGTAGTACTCCTCGCGGTCGGCATCGAAGAGCGGGCGCCAGCCGAAGCGGCTCAGCTGGTGCGTCTCCTTGAGCTGCCAGCCGACCACATCGGGGTGCTTGACGATGAGCTTCCACCAGCGCGTGGTGCCGGCCTTCTGCACGCCGATGCCGATGTAGTCCGGCGGACCGACGGCCCAGCCCTCTTTGAGCGGAGGGGGCGGAGCGCCGCTGCCCGAGCGGCGCTTGCCGGACCTGTTGGGCACATCCTTCGGCGCCCGCGGCCGGAGCAGGCGCTGCACGCGTCGCTTGATGTTCATCGCTCGCGAGTGTGCCACGACCGACGCCCGCCGCGCCGGTGCCTAGACTGGACCGCGAATGCACCGCATCCACCCCATCACCGGGCTGCTTCATCGCAACCCGGACTTCGCCCGCCTCTACCTCGCGCTGCTCATCGCCTTCGCGGCTGACTGGTTCGCCACCGTCGCGCTCATCGACCTCGTGCTCGAGGCCACCGACTCGACGGCCGCAGCCTCGGTCATCCTCGTGCTGCAGATGGCGCCGTTCCTCGTGGCCACGCCCATCGCGGGCATGCTCGCGGATCGCTACGACCGACGGATCATGCTCGCCGCGGCCAACGTCGCGCGCGGCGTCATCTGCATCGGGCTGCTCTTCGCGGTCGACGCCGAGACCGTCTGGATCGCCTTCGCCGTGGTCGGCCTGCTGGCGTTCGGAGCGGCCTTCTTCGAGCCCACCGTCAGCGCCTCGCTGCCCAACCTCGTCGAGCGTGAGGATCTGCCCACGGCCAACGCGCTCATCGGCTCGGCGTGGGGCACGATGGTCGCGCTCGGTGCCGCCATCGGCGGGGTCGTGACCGCCACCGTCGGGCGCGAGATCACGTTCCTGCTCTATCCGCTGCTCTTCTTCACCTCGGGCGCGCTCGTGTGGTCGGTCAAGCGCACGATGCGCGCGGCTCACGAGATGGGCACCGGCGATGCTCCACGCGGGATCGGCGGCCTCGTCTCGACGGTCACCGAGACGGTCTCGTTGGCCCGACGGGACCACGCGGTCGCCTCGCTGCTGCTGACCAAGCCGACCTTCGGGGTGACCACCGGCATCGTGCACATGCTGGCCATCAGCAGCGACGACATCTGGGGCTCGGGCCAGCTGGGCGTGGGTATCCTCTTTGCCGCTCGTGGCCTTGGCGCGCTCGTCGGGCCGTTCGCGGCGCGCACCTTCGCGGTCGACGACATGCGCCGACTGCTGCGCGGCATCAGCATCTCCTTCGTCATCTACCTCGCGGGGTACGCGATCCTGCCGCTCTCGCCGGTCATCTGGGCCGCCGCCGTGTTCGTCTTCATCGGCCATCTGGGCGGCGGCGCGCAGTGGACGCTCTCGTCGTTCGGCCTGCAACGGACCACACCCGACCGGATCCGGGGGCGGGTCTTCGCCGTCGATTTCGGCCTGGCCCTGGCCATCTCCTCGATCTCGACCCTCACCGCCGGCTGGCTGGCCGGTGTCATCGGCCCGCTCCCCACCCTCTACGTCATGCTCGGGGCCATGACCGTGACCGTGGCCGTCTGGTTCTGGTGGACCGGACCGGTGCGCCGGGGCGAGGTGCGGGCCACGACCCCCGAGGCCGACCGCACGCAGCACGCCACCCTCGAGCCGCCGCTCTAGGAGGGTTGCGGCGCTGGGCGCAAGGCCTCCACGGCCGACACCACGCGACCGTCATCATGGGCGTCCCGTCCGCCGATGACCACGATGACGCCGTCGCCGAGGGCGGTCGCGGTGTGGCCCGTGTCGGCGCCGGAGCGGGGATAGCGGAGCCGCTCGCGATCGCCGGTGGCAGGCTGCCAGAGCAATGCCTGCGGTACCGGCCGGTCGCTCTTGTTGAGCCCGCCGACGAAGACGATCCGTCCGTCCAGCCCTGCGACCGCGGCGCCCCGCAGCGGGCGCGCCTGGGCCTCGCTGATCGGGAGCAACTCGCCTCTGCCTGGGTCGAACAGGCGCATGCCATAGCCGTCGTCGAGCTCGCCCACGACGCCCACGACCCCGTCGTCGAGCACGAACAGCCGGTCGATGCCCAGGCCGACGCGCCCGTAGTCCGACCACGTGTCCGTATCGGGATCCCAGGCCTCGAGGGAGCCCGAGTGCTGGACGGACGCGCCGGCGGGCAGGTCGGCCAGCCGAACGCCGCCCCCGACGAGCACCCGGCCATCGTCGAGCAGGACCGAGGGTCCGAAGGCCCGCGGGGCGTTGAGCGACCCCGCCCCGACGACCTCGCCGGTCAGCGGATCCCATGTCCGGGCGCCGTTGAGACCGGCCAGCGACTGGCCCCAGATGCAGGCGGTCTCGCCGCCGGCGAACAGCACCCGGCCATCGGGCAGGGCGGTCGCGCTGGATCCGTTGGAGTCGCCCACGGTCAGGATGGGGCGGAAGTCGGACGTGGCAGGATCCCACAGCAGCGGCGGGTAGATCGCGCAGATGTCCTCGTCAGCGAGGCGCTCCCCGGCCGCGTAGCCGTCGCTGCCGCTGAGCACGACGCGACCGTCCGGCAGCGCCACCGCCTGATGGCCAGCGAGGCCCCAGGGCAAGGTGCCCGCCGGGCGCGTGGCGCCGCTCTGGGGGTAGACCAGCTCGGCGGTGAGCACGGGCCGGCCGGCGGCCGAGGTGCCGCCGGCGACGAGGATGGTTCCGTCCGGAAGCAGGGTGGACGTGTGATCCGCTCGCCCCAGATCGAGCTCTCCGATGCGGACCCAGTCCCCGCGATCGTCTTCCGGCGGCACGTCCTGCGCGGCCACGGCCACCCCGATCACGAGGGCGCAGGCCGCGGCCAGGCCCACCGCCAAGGCCACGATCCCCGGGCCATCGAAGCGCATCTCTGCCCTCCCGTGCTCTGTGGCCGACCGGCTGCATGTTGGCGCATCTCCGCCTCGCCTGCCAGCCCCTTGACCAATAAGTCAATACCACATAGAGTGTTTGGCAAGTACCGACTATCTAC
>JBFLKP010000182.1:0-4814 GCA_040883225.1 Candidatus Limnocylindrales bacterium
GGCGCTCGCGCGCGCCAGCGCGCAAGGCACGGCCACGCTCGCCTACTACGATCAGTTGCACCAGGTCCCGGGTACACCGTCAGCCCGGAGCTACGGCCAGCTGCTGGCTGACCTGGGTGACCGCGCCGGGGACCTTCGGCACATCTTCGAATCCTGCGGCATCGCAGAACCCGCGGCCGACGATCGGCTCGACGAGGGCGAGCAGTATCTCCTCCTCGCAGTCCTCGAGGCGCTGGAGGCAAATCGCGACCCGGATCTCGCCCTGCGCGCACTCCACGTACTCGGTGACGCAGCTCGTCGGGGAAGCGAAGCCGCCATGTCCGTGTACTCCGAAGCCGTCGAGCGCGCGGCCGCCGACATCGCCGGACTTCCGCCGACGGAGACCTATCAGCGGTTCCTCGAGCCCTGGGCGCGCTTCGCTCGGCTCGTCCCCGAGCTGGGTGCCTGGCTGCACGCTCGACATCTGAGCGCCGCCATCGACACCTGGAGCGTGGCCGAGACCGAACGGCAACTGGCCGCGTCAGGGATCGTACCCGAGCGCCAGGTGGAGCCTCCCGCCATCGCCTTCATCGACCTCACCGGTTTCACCCTTCTGACCGAGGAGAGCGGCGATCGCGAAGCGGCAACGGTGGCGATGACGTTCTCGAGCCTCGCCGCTAAGGTCGCCGAGGACGGAGGCGGCCGCCTGGTCAAGCCGCTCGGCGACGGCGTCCTGCTCCGGTTCGCGACCGCTCGAGCCGCGGCAGAGGCCGCCCTCGAGGTGCTCGAGCGACTGGGACCGGCGGGCCTGCCCACGGGCCATGCCGGGATCGCGAGCGGTCCCGTCATCGTGCGCGAGGGCGACGTGTTCGGGCGCACGGTGAACCTCGCCGCCCGCATCTCCGACCGGGCGCAGCCGGGCCAATTGCTGTCCACCTCGACACTGGCTTCCGCTGTGTCCGGCGAGGGCCTCGGCTACGAGCCGGTCGGTCGCGTCTCGCTCCAGGGCATCCCGGGCCCGGTCGAGCTCGCACGCATCTGGCGCCGAGACACCCCGCGGTGACCTCGGGGTTCGGCTTCGACGCTGTCCGGCGACGGCGGACCACGGCCAGCTGCAGTCCTGGTCCCGTCCGACGGCCGATGCGCTCCGGACGTGACGACTGGTCGGTAGGCCCACCCGTCCCAGCGGGGGGCCTACCTTGGATGGGATGCTGCGTGCCCATCGGGCTGGGGTCATCCGGGTCGCCACGGACCTCGGTACGGAACCGGTCCTTCCGTGTCCGTAGCGCTTCGGGGGTTCTCGATACCGCTGACCTCGTGATGCTCACGCACTCGGGCCGTGCGGAAGCCGCCGACCCTGCGAAGCGGCAGCGCGAACCGGGGTATCACCCGGAGTGCCGCCGGTGACGGAGACCCAGGGGCCTCCGGATACGGAGCCATGGGTTCCGTGTACGCGTCCGTGGCGGTCCGGATGACGCGGCGCGCCGGCGGGTGGAGCATCCGCTGCGGTGGGCCGTCCATCCCGGGTGGCCCACCGACCAGCTGCCCGGAGGACAGGACGATGACAGGAACGACCGTGCCGCGCGGTGACGCGCTCGATGCACTGCTCGGGGCCATCGAGGGCGAGATGCACGCCCGCCGCCTGTCCCCGGCCGACGTCGCGCGGCGGGCCGGCGTGCCGGTCGCGACGGTGCGACACCTGCGCCGCGGGCGCCCGACCGTGGCCGCCGCGCTCGCGCTCGCCTGGGCGCTCGACATCACGCCGTCGGGGACCAGCTCGACCTGAGCCAGCGACAACCCAGGGTGGAAGCCACCCGACTCTGGACGCCGTCTCAATCTCAAGCTACCGACCGCCTCCAGCATCTTGACCGGTCACCAAGAGCGCATCATGATGTCATGCATGCGCACCACCTTGACGCTCGACAGTGATGTCGCACGCCTCATCGACGAAGCCGTGCACCGGGAGCGGCGGCCCATGAAACAGGTCGTCAACGATGCGCTCCGACGTGCGCTGACCCCAGAGACGCAGCGGGAACGGGTCACGCTGACGCCCCACGAGTCGGATGTCCGTCCAGGGTTCGACGTGGCCAGGCTGAACCAGCTCGCAGACGAGCTGGATGACGAAGCCATCCTGGACGCCACTCGACGCGCAGATTGATCATCCCCGACGTCAACCTGCTGCTCTACGCGACCGTCACCGGGTTCCCGAAGCATGGTCCCGCACGGGAGTGGCTCGAGGATGTGCTCAGCGGGTCGGCCCTGGTCGGCCTGACATCACCAGCCCTGTTCGGCTACATCCGGATCGCGACGAGCGGGCGAGTGTTCACCTCGGCCATGTCCGTCGCCGAAGCGACCGATCGAGTGCGGCTGTGGCTGGCACAACCGAACGTCAGGTACCTGGTGCCCGGTCCCAGGCATCTCGAGATCGCCTTCGACCTCCTCGAGACCATCGGGGCCGGGGCGAACCTGACCACCGATGCCCAACTGGCGACATACGCCATCGAACAGGATGCAGAGCTCTGCTCCAACGACACCGACTTCGCGCGCTTCCCCGGCCTGCGCTGGATCGACCCACTGGGACAGACGCGGACGACAGGCGGCTCGCCGACCTGAGTCCATCTAGCGCTGGGAGACCCTCGAACGTGGTTCGCCGGGGCCCACATCGGGCAGGCGGCTACCGGCAGGCTACGTCCGGGCTGCGTCTCCGGCGCGGGGATGGTCCGAGGAGATACATCCCCACGCCGTTCCTGGCCGAAACGTCGATGCTGGCCACTGCGCCGGCGTCATTCGACGACGAATGCACCGTTCATCTGTCCGGAGTGGACTTCGCAGCGGAAGTAGTACTCGCCCGGCTCCATGGGTGCCTCGAACTCGTACACGCGCTGCTCTCCGGGGCCACCGAAGATCTCGCCCTCGAAGAGGGACTCCTCAGCAGCGTCGGTCTCGTAGAGCGCGAAGTTGTGCTGCGCCACGTCCTCGTTGATGAGCGTCAGTTCTACCATGGCGCCGGCGGCGACGGTCAGTGACTCCTGGTCGAAGGAGAGGTCCTCCGCTCGCAGCTCCAACTGGACCACATCGGCTTCGCCTGCGGGATCGCTCGGCGATGCTTCCGGGCTGGCGGGAACCGACGCCTCGGGCAGGGCGCTGGGCTCCGACGTGGTCTCGGCGCTCGGCTCCGCCGTGGGCTCGACGTTCGGCTCCGCCGTGGCACTCTCGGTCGGCTCGGGCGTCGACTGAGGGGTGGGCTCGGCCTCGATCGGCGTCGTGACCGCACCGTCGGGGACCTCGTCGGCCGCGACGATCCGCCACACGGAGCCGGATGGATCGGCGAAGGGGTCGTAGTCGCGCCCGAAGCTGCAGCCACAGCTGGTCAGGTAGACGTTGCCCTCGGAGTCGTTGCCACCGCCCGAGGGGAGCAGCTCGGTGTCGAGCAGCTGCTCGAACACCCAGGCGCCATCGTTGTCGCGAGCCAGCCCCCAGACTCGGCCGGAGCAATAGTCGGCCACGAAGTACACACCGTCGAGGGCGGCCGAGCCCTCGCCGCGATGGACGCCGAGCCCGGTGATCGAGCAATCGCCATCGTCGTGGCTGTATTCGGCCACCGGCAGGACCCCGACCTGGCTTCGCGGGCAATCCTCGATGGAGGACGGGTAACAGTGGCTGGCCTCCAGGAAGTCCCAGCCGTAGTTCAGTCCGCCGGCACTGTCGGCGGGCTCGACATCGATCTCCTCCCACGCGTTCTGGCCGACATCGGCGATGTAGAGCTCACCGGTGTCGGCGTCGAACGAGAACTGCCATGGGTTGCGCAGCCCGTAGGCCCAGATCTCCGCGCGGGCGCCGGGATGGTAGAAGGCCGGTTCCGCGGGTGCGAGCTGCACCTGTGAGCTGCGGGCGAACGGGTTGTCCTCGGGGATGGCATAGGGGCGATCGCTCTCGCGCGTCGAGACGTCGATGCGACCGATGATGCCGTACAGGTCGCGGATGTCCTGGGCGTTGTCGTAGGGATCGCCCGCGCTGCCACCGTCCCCGGTCGACCAGTAGAGGTAGCCGTCGGGCCCGAACACGAGGTTGCCGCCGTTGTGATTGAAGAAGGGATCGGAGTCGATGTTCAGGATGAGGCGGGCGCTTTCGGGGTCGGCAACGTCGGGGTCATCCTCCGAGACGCGGTAGCGCACGATGCGCTGGTCACCGTTGGTCCGGTAGTCGGTGTAATAGACGTAGAAGAGCCCGCTCTCGTCGTAGTCGGGCGCGAAGGCCAGGCCCAGCAGGCCCTGCTCGAGGAAGTCGGTCTTCACGCGGCCGGCGATATCCAGGAAGGGCTCGTCGAGCAGCACACCCTCGACGTCGACGATGCGGATGCGACCGATCCGTTCGACCACGAAGAGCCGGCCTGATCCATCGGCTGCCACGTTGACGGGGTCGACCAGGCCGCCGGCGACCTGGACGAGCTCGATGGATGGCTCGCCCGGGAGCGTGCCGCCCGGCTGAACCGTCGCGGCGGTGGCATCGTCCGTGGTTGGGTCGCCTCCTGCCTGGGCGATGGCCAGGCCGGGCAGGGCGAGCAGGGCGAGGATCAGCAGACCGATCAGCACTGCGATCGACGATGGGAAGCGATGGATTACACGCATGGCTGCTCACTTTCGGATCTGGCCGCAGATCGCCGCTTCCGGGCCTCGTGCGGGTGGAAGGTGAGCCCGGGTGGGAGGACCGGGCTCACCTCGGGGGAGTTGCTATCTCCAGGCGTCGGACATGCCGACGGATAGGTCCTACTCGTCCTCTTCCATCGACTCGCCCTCTTCCATCGACTCGCCATCCGTCATGGCTTCCTCCTGCCA
>JBFLKP010000183.1:0-8812 GCA_040883225.1 Candidatus Limnocylindrales bacterium
GAGTTCAGCGGGGCCGCACGCGGGGCCGGGTCGATCGTGCGCGCGGAGCTCGAGGCCGCCCACAGCGACGCGCGCACCCACGTCAACGTCACCCGCCAGGCCGACCACCTGCTGGCCACGGCCGTCTGGAACGGGGCTTCGGTGACCCGCCGGGCGAGCAAGCTCGAGGCCTTCGACGAGGCGCCCTATCTCGCTGAGTCGCTCGACCGCACCGCGCACGACCGGCTCTTCGCACAGGCGCTGGAGCAGGCCGTGGCGCTAGTGGGAGACGCACGATGATGCGGGGGCCAGCGGTCGTCGTCTGCGACGACACGAAAGGTATCGCCCTTCGCGCCCTGGACCTCGTGGTCGAGGGCCTTCGCGCCGGCATCGCCCGGCATGGCGCGGCCCACCTGGCGCTCACCGGCGGCTCGTCCGCCGCGGCGTTGTTCGAGCTGCTGCGCGAGGACGACCGCGCCCGGCGTGTCGACTGGTCCCGTGCCCACGTGTGGCAGGGTGACGAGCGCTTCGTGCCCCTCGACCACCCCGATCGCAACTGGGCCGGGGCGCTCGAGGGCTGGCTGGCGGTCGATGGCGGACCCGGCGCCAGGCTCCATCCCATCCCCGTGGACGAGGCCCTCGCCGGCGGCCACGAAGCGGGCTGGGCGGCCGAGCGCTACGCGGAAGAGCTGGAGGCCGCGCTCCCGACGCGTGAAGGTGTGCCCTCGTTCGACGTGCTGCTCCTGGGGGTGGGCGGAGATGGGCATATCCTCTCGAGCTTCCCGAACACCCCAGCGGCACACGAGACCGTGCGGACGGTCATGCCCGTCGCGGCACCGACGCACATCGAGCCGCACCTGCCGCGGGTGACGCTCTCACCCTTCATCCTGCGTGGTGCCCTCAGCATCGTGGTCATGGTTCCCGGCGCGGGCAAGGCCGCCACCGTGCGCGAGGTGCTGGCCTCGCCGGCCGAGCCTGTCGGGCTGCCGGCGCAGGCGGCCGTTCGGCCCACCGCGGTGTGGCTCCTGGAACCCGGGAGTGCCGCCGACCTGTAACTTGCACGTCACGCGTCATGCGAGATAATGCCGTGCATGGGAACCGCTAAGCAAGGAAACCGAGGGGCCAGACTCCGGCTCGGAGAAGCCGCCTCACAGCTGGGCGTGAGCCCCGACACGCTGCGTCGCTGGGCCGAGGCCGGGCGGGTCGAGGTGGAGCTGACCCCGGGCGGTCAGCGCACCGTCAGCCAGGCCGACGTGACCCGCCTCGCGGCGGAGCGGCGGCGCGAAGGCGCCGACCGGCCCATCGTGGCGCAGTCCGCGCGCAACCGCTTCCCCGGCCTCGTCACGCGCGTCGAGCGGGATGGCGTGGCCGCGGTCGTGGAGGTCCAGGCCGGCCCCCATCGCCTGCTCAGCCTCATCACCCGCGAGGCCTCGGACGAGCTGGGGCTGGAACCGGGGGACGAGGTCGTGTGCACGGTCAAGGCCACCGACGTGATGGTGGAGGTGCCATCGCGCTGAGGGCCACCGGACGGCGAGACGGCGGCGTCCGGTGGTGGCTCGCCGCGCTCGGCGCGCTCGCGTTGCTGGTGGCGGCCTGCACGGCAGCCGACGAGCCCGAGCAGGACCTCACGCTCTTCGCCGCCGCGTCACTGCGGGCCGTCACCGACGAGCTCGAGGCGGCCTGGTCCGAGGCCCGCCCAGAGGTCGCCCTGACCGTTGCCACGGAAGCTTCCAACGTGCTCGCGGCCCGGATCGCGGAGGGCGCGCGCGGCGATGTCTTCATCTCCGCCGACGCGGCCCATCCGCAGCGCCTCGCCGAAGAAGGGTGGACGGCCGCCGCGCCAGTGGAGTTCGCACGCAACGAGCTCGCGCTGGTGGCGCGTCGCGATGGCCCCGTGTCGGATGTGAACGACCTGGCCGAGCCCGGCACGCGCATCGTGGTCGGCGGTCCGTCCACGCCGATCGGCCGCTATACGGCGCTGGCCCTGGGTCGGCTGGCGCAGACGACGTCCGACCCTGAGGCCTTCGCCGCAGCCGTCGAGGCCAACATCGCCTCGCGCGAGGACAACGTGCGCGCCGCTCTGGCCAAGGTCGAACTGGGCGAGGGTGACGCCGCCTTCGTCTACCGCACCGACGCGCTCGGCAGCGCGGCCACCGTGCCCATCGAGCTGCCGGCGTCCGCGCGCGTGGACGCGGCCTACAGCGTCGTCCAGCTGAGCTCCACTGACGACGCGGCCGACTTCGTCGCGTGGCTGCGTGGTCCGGAGGCCCGCGCGGTCCTGGCCGCAGCCGGCTTCGTGGTGCCCGGGTGAGCAGCCCACCGCTCGCCTCCGGCTCGGGCGCCCGCCGCCGCTCGTGGTCCTCTCGCCCCGGCTGGTGGCTCATCGTGCTCGCGGCGCTGGCCCTGGTCTTCCTAGCCCTGCCCGTCGTGGCCCTCGTGGTTCGTGCCCTCGGATCGGGCGCGCTTGTGGATGCGCTCAGCGGCCGGGCCGTGCTCGATGCGCTCGTGCTCAGCCTCACCAGCACCGGGGTGAGCCTGCTCATCGTCATCGTCCTGGGCACCCCCCTGGCCTTCGTCCTGGCGCGGACGGCCTTCCGCGGCAAGGCCCTCGCCGAGGCCCTCGTGGACCTGCCCATCGTGCTGCCGCCGTCGGTGGCCGGACTGGCGCTGCTCTTCGCCTTCGGGCGCAACGGCCTCGCCGGCGGCGCGCTCGATGTCCTCGGGCTCAACCTGCCCTTCACCACGCTGGCGGTCATCGTGGCCCAGGTCTTCGTGGCCAGCCCCTTCTACATCCGCGCCACCCGGGCCGGCTTCCGCGGGGTCGAGCCGGAGGTCGAGGAGGCCGCACGCGTCGACGGCGCCTCGGAGAACACGGTCCTGGGGCGGATCACGCTGCCGCTGGCCTTCCCCGCCATCGGCGCCGGCCTCGTGCTGGCATGGGCCCGGGCGCTGGGCGAGTTCGGGGCCACCATCCTCTTCGCCGGCAACATCGAGAGCCGCACGCAGACCTTGCCGCTGCTGGTCTACAGCGAGTTCCAGGAGAGCGTGGACGCCGCCATCGCCGCGGCCACCATCCTCGTCGTGGCCGCGCTGGGGGTGCTCATCGCCGTGCGCCTCATGCGCTGGCCCGCTGGCGCGAGCCCGTTCAGCTGAGCAGGTCGCCGGGCAGTCCGATGAGGACCACGCCGCCGATGGCCAGGGCCACGCCGAGCAGGCGCAGGGGGCTCAGGCGCTCGTGCAGGAAGACCCGCGCGAGGATCGCCGTGACCACCGGGTACAGGGAGGTCAGGACGATGACCACGGCCAGCTCGCCTTCGCCGCTCGCGAGCACGAAGAAGAGGTTGCCGCCGAGGTCGCCGACCCCCGCCACGGTGCCCACGAGCAGCGCGGCGGTCCCCAGGCGGATCCCCGGGAAGCGGCCCAGCGGCGTGAGGACCACGGCCGCCACGATGACCGCGCTGACGCCCGCGACCTTGACCATGAGCAGGGGCCACCACACTGCGCCGCCGGCCTCGTGGGAGGCGTCGATGAGCAGGAAGAAGCCGCCGAACCCGAGCGCCGCCCCGAGGATGAGCAGCCACTCGCTCCGGCGCGACCCGTGGTAGGTCGGTATCGCCGGCGTCCCCAGCCGCCGGTCCGGTAGCGAGATGAGCACGATGGCCACGAGGGCCACGACCATGCCCGCCAGCGCGAGCGTGCCCACGCTGTCGCCGGTGAGCAGCGCGAAGGCCGCCGGCCAGGCCGCGGACAGCAGCGCTGCCGCCGGCGCCACCAGCCCCATCGTGCCCCGGCTCAAGGCGAGGTAGAACGAGCCCAACCCGAAGGTGCCCGAGACGCCGGCCGCGGCGCCCCAGGCCAGCGCCTCGGTCGCGGGCCTCGGCTCCCCGCTGACGAGCAGCAGCGCTCCCGCCACCGCCAGACCCACGGCCTGGGCCAGGAACACGGCCACGAAGTTGTTGGAGAGACGGGTCGCGATGCCGCCCGAGAAGTCCCCCACGCCCCACGAGGCGGCGGCCGCGAGCGAGAGGAGCGGGGCCAGGAGGTTCAGGCGCGTTCTCCGTCGCCGTCGGGTCCGGGCTCGGCCGCCTCAGCCTCCGTGGCCGCCCCGGCGCTGCGCCGTAGCGACTCGAGCGGATCGGGGGCATCGTCGTCGGTCGTGGCCGCGGCACGAGCTGCGCGCAGCTGGGCCAGCCGCGAAGCCCGCTCCTGCGCCGCGGCTGCGGCGTCGCCGAAGAGCGGGACGGTCGCGGGCTCCTCGGGCTGGTCGCGCCGGGGCGCGACGGGATCGGGGTTCGGGCGCGGGTCCGGCGCGAAGCGCAGCCTCGACTCGGAGGCCTCGGCCGCCGGGGCGTGTTCCTCGGCAGGGAGCGCAGGTGCAGGCTCGGCCGCGGGGGCGCCCCGCGGGGGCGACTGGCTGGCCCGACGCGGATGGGCGAGCACGCGCTCGGCCGACGGTCCGGGCAGCCGCACGACCTTGTCGGCCACGGCGTCGAACCGGTCCGAGCAGGTCAGGTAGAGCACCTGGAAGCCGTGGCTGTGCGAGAGCTGCTTGACCAGGCGCAGGGCGCGTTCCCCGCGTGCGGGGTCGAAGGTCACGAAGGGGTCATCGAGGATGAGCGGTGGCTGCCGATCGAGCGTCACCAGGCGCACAAGGCCCAGCCGCGCCGCGAGGAACAGCTGGTCGGCCGTGCCCTGCGAGAGCTCGGCCACGTCCACGAGCTCGCCGGTCTCCGGCGCACGGACCCTGAAGGCCAGGCTCTTCTCGTCGACCTCGATGTCGTCGTAGCGACCGTCGGTGATCTCCGCGATGGCCGGGCCCATGCGCTCCTCGAGATAGCGCGCGGCGGTCTTGAGCGTGGCCGTCTCGGCGGCGTCGATGGCGGCCAGCGTGCCCTGGTAGACCCGAGCACGGCGCTCGAGCTCGGAGAGACGCTCGCGGGCAGCGGCAAGGCGCTCGGCCAGGCTGGCCACGAGCTCGGCATCGACGACGTTGGCCCCGACGCGGCCCTCGGCCTGATCGGCCTCCGAGCGCGCGGCGTCGCGCGCGGGCGCGGTCATGGCCAGCTCGCGCTCGGCTTCGGCACGTGCGCTGGCGGGGTCCTCGCCGAGGCTGCCCATCGCGGCGAGAGCATGCGCTGCCTGCGCGGCCTCCCCCGCGGCCTGGTCGCGAGCTTCCTCGAGGCGCCGGATGTTTCGCTCGTCGACACCGAGGCCAGCCAGCTCGCCCTCGATGCGAGCCAGTGCCTCCGCCTGCTGCTCGGTGCTCTGGAGCAGGCCCTCGGCGCCGCGGACATCGTCGGCGCCGATGGCCTCGAGGACGTTGTCGAGCTCTCGCCGCTTGCGGCGGTAGGCCTCCTCGCGGTCGCGGGCGTGCTCCTGGTGGGCCCTGATCTCCGCTTCGGCCAGCTGCATGGCCAGGCCGTACAGCCGACGCTTGCGGGCCATGCGGAAGGCCTGTACCAAGGTCAGCACCACGCCGGCCGCGAGCGCGGCCACGATGACGAAGGCGAGCACGCCCGCGTCTCGCAGCAGGAACATGGCCAACCAACCGACGAGCACCAGCGCCGCTCCCGCGGCGAGCCAGCGCATGGGGCGAGGCGGAACGATCTCCGGGCCCGCGCCCGCGGCGGCCTCGACCGCCGAGTCGATCTCGGCCTGCAGCTCGGAGAGCTCGAGCTCGAGCCCCTGGGCGTGCGCCACGCTCGCGCGCAGCTGCTCGGGCGACATCGAGGTCGGCAGCCCGCGTCGCAGCTCGCCCTGCTCCTCGGTCAGCTCGGCCGCACGCTTCAGGCGGTCGTAGCGGTCCTGCGCGGCGTCGCGTCGCCGGGCCAGCTCCTCGGCCCGCTTGGCCTCGGACAGGTCGGCCTGCACGCGCGTGAGCTTGCGCTCGAGCTCGTCGCGCCGGTCCGAGGCCTCGACCCAGGCCGCCCGGTCGGCCTGCAGCTGGGAGAGCGCGGACTCGCCCTCGGCCAGCTCGCGCTCGAGCCGCTCGGCCTCAGCCCGAGCCACCTTCAGCAGGCCGGGGTTCTTGTGACCCTGCGTGCGGTAGCGATGGATGGCCGCCTCCAGCTTCTTCTTGGCCCTGGCCGTGCCCCGATCGGCCCCGCTGATGGCCTTCTGCAGGCGATCGCCGATGGCCGGCTCCTTGCCGCTGACCGCGTCGAGCTCGGCGTGGCCGACGCTGGCGGTGGCTCGGAAGAAGGCTTCGGTCGGTACCCCCGTCAGGTCCGCGACCCGGTCACCGATGAGCGTGTAGTCGGTGATGGTCTGCCCGTCGAACGTGAGCTCCGCCTCGGAGCGAGAGCCGGCGAAGCGCTTGCGCAGCGTGCCGGCAGCACCGTCGACCTCGAAGTCCAGCTCGACCGTGGGCGGCTCCGACGCGCCCCACGACCAGGCCCGACGGACGTCCTCCCGGTTCGTGTCGGCCTTGCGGTAGAGCGCCAGCTCGAGCGCCTGCTGGACCGTCGACTTCCCGGCCTCGTTGGGGCCACGGACGACCGTCAGGCCGTCGGCGGGCCGGAGCTCGAGGTCCTCGTGGGTCTTGAAGTCGGTGAGCCGCAGCCGGGTGATGCGCATGGCTAGGGCAGCGTCACGTGGTCGGGATCGTCGAGCAGCAGGCGTCGGCCGAGACGCAGGATCTGGCGTTCCCGCTCGGCCGCCTCCTCGTCGCCCTCGGCCACGGCGGCAGCGACGCGCGCTTCGACATCGAGCACGAAGCGTCCGGCCACCGTGTCCTCGGGCAGGTCGGGCCCGTCGGCCAGCTCGGTGGCCGAGCGATCGCGCACACGCACGTGGAGGAAGTCGGCCGAGAGCGCGCGCTCCAGCTCATCGGCGTCGACCTCCAGCGTATCCGGCGCGATGCCCTCGATAGAGACCGAGAGCACGAGGTCGGGGTCGGCCAGCTCGCGCAGTCGAGCCTCGAGCGCGGCCTGGCTGTCGACCTCGGCGGCGTCGACCGTCTCGGCTCGGAACACGGTCCGGCCCACGCGCAGCCGCTCCACCTGCACCGCCTTGTCGCCGGCCCCGCCCTCGAGGCGCACGAGGCACACCGAGCCGGCGCCGTCCTGGTCCACGGCCACCGGCTCTGGCGCGCCGGCGTAGGCCCAGGTGGTACCGCCCAGCCGACCGCTCGAGTAGCTGTGCCAATGGCCCAGCGCGAGGTAGTCGAGGCCCGATGCGACGACCTCCTCGTCGGTGAAGATGACGTCGTCGTTCTCGACCCGCCCGGGAATGCGACGCGAGCCGTGGATCATGCCCACCTTCCAGCCGGCGCGATCGTCGGCACGGACATCGAAGCCGGCGAGCGGGCTGCGCGGTGCGCGCTTGGTGGCGAAGACGCGGCCGTAGATGATGAGGTCGAGGTCCTCGAGCAGGAGCTCCGGCCGCTCGGGCGTGAGCACCGTGAGCAGCTCGCTGCCGGGGGGCAGGCCGGCCATGGTGGCGAGGTCGAAGGCGCGGTAGATCGAGCGCTTGTCGTAGACATCGTGGGTCCCGGGGATGATGATCACGCGGGTGCCGCGATGGGTGAAGCGTCGCAGCTGGGCCACGGCCGACTCCACCGAGCGCCGTGGCTGCGCGTTGGAGTCGAAGAGGTCGCCGCAGATCAGGGCCGCGTCGACGTTGGCCTCGAGGCCCGCGTCGATGGCACGGGCAAAGGCCTGGGCCTGGCGCTCGCGCTGCGCGGCCGCGGCAGCACCCATGTCGGCGTGGCGCGCACCGAGATGGACATCGGCGAGATGGAGCAGTGACGGCATGGGCCTGGTTCGGGGATCCCCTTTCCCTCCGGCTCGCTCCGCAGCAGGCGGAGCGACGCTTCGACGACCGTCCCATTGTGCCATCGCGCCCCTCGCTCGACGCCGCTACGACGGTCACCGCATCGGCCGGTACGGACGGGGCCGGGGTCGCCCTCCTCACCGGACGGTCCGTCCCGAGCGCGAACCGGGGGTCGTTGCCGGTTCTCCGGGACCGGTGTACCCTCGCTCCTGCATTCCGGTGCGCCCCACCAGAACGGGACCTCGGGACAGAACTGGGACATGCGGCGCCCGGCACGACAGACGCCAACGCCCTCCTGTTTCAGGCTGCCCGAGCGGGGCTCGCCGGACCGACGATGCAAGCACCCGCGCCCCAGGAGGTCATCTACGTGTCGTACACGGATCGAACCCTTACATGTGTCGACTGCAGCGTGGAGTTCATCCACTCCGCCGCCGACCAGGAGTTCTACGCAGAGAAGGGGTTCGTGTCCGATCCCAAGCGCTGTCCGAGCTGTCGGGCAGCCCGTCGTGCGATGCGTGACTCGGGCGGCTATGACAGCCGGGACATCGGCGGCCCGCGCGGCTACGAGCGCGGCGACAACCGCGCCCCACGCGAGTACTTCGCGGTCATCTGCTCCGAGTGCGGCAACGCTGCGCAGGTGCCCTTCAAGCCGCGCATGGACAAGCCGGTCTACTGCTCCGACTGCTTCCGCACGGTCCAGACCCGCAGCGCCGAGCAGGCCGAAACGGCCTAGCGCGAGCTGCCTTCAAGGACGCGCCGCGGCCGCCCGCAGGACGGGGCGGCCGCTCCGATTCCGGGCCCGGCCGGGAGTAGACTCGAGGCCTGGACGCGATCCCCGCGCGCCCGGATCGAACGCAGATCGACGCCACGAGGTAGACCGAGGGACATGACCGACGCACCGCGGACCAAGATCACCTATGCCACCCTGCGCGCGGACAACGAGGAGCTGCACGCCGCCTTCGAGGCGGCCGTGGTGGCGGCCCGCGCCCGACTCGGCGGCGGCCACCCCAACATCATCGGCGGGCAGGAGCGTGGCGGCGACGGCGAGTTCGAGCTGCGC
>JBFLKP010000184.1:0-5646 GCA_040883225.1 Candidatus Limnocylindrales bacterium
CCTCTCGCCCCGACCAAACCCACCTGTGTGACCACCGGTCTCCGTCTGCGCCGGTAGGGCTGCGCCGAGACCGAGGGTAACGGCATCGGGTGTGAGCTGATATCGCATCTTCGTATAGCCCTCCACTTCGAGCTTCGTGAACAGCGCCGCGGCGAGTGCCTGGCGTCCTTCGGGTCCCGAGTCGTTCCACAGGCTGGGCAGCGAGCGCAGGTAGGCGACGACCTCGTCGGGTGCCATGCGCTGCTGCTGGCGGGGCTGCTTGGCCACCTGCTGCTCCGCATCGAGCCGCGCCATCGTCGCCTGCCAAGCGGCGACATCCCGGGTCTTGGCCAGCCGCTGCGAGGCCTCTTCCCGTTCCCGCTCGATGCGCGCCAGCGTCAGCTCATCGGGCTTCGCGAGTCCCTCGCCGTAGAGGCGGACGATCTCGGTCATGGCCTTGTCGTCCAGCTCGCCGACCTTGGCGAGGAGCTCTCCCACGGCGTCCTCGTACCACTCCTGCGGGTAGCTGTGGCCCTTGATGCGCGTGTCGATGCCCTGGCGGTTGCGAGCACGCCGACAGCGGACCACCGGCTTGGCCGCCAGGAAGCCCTCGCACGTGGGTGGCGGATGGCGATAGCGGCCGACGTCCCCGAAGAGGTACTTCCCGCAGCCGGCACAGGACAGGCGCAGGGCATACCGGCCTTTCACGATGCGCCCCGGGGTCCGGGTCCGCCTGCGCTCCCGCCGGGTCTGCACGGTCGACCACAGCGACGGGTCGACGATCGGCGCGATGGCGGCAGGCTCACCCGTCCGCAGCCTCCCGGCGTAGATGGGGTTGGTGAGGACCTCCGACACGTGCGTCTTGGCGAGCCCGGTCTGGGCGGCCACCTCCCAGTCGGTCGAGCCGGCGGCGGCGAGCTGGTACGCCCGGATGACGACCGCGGCCTGCTCCTCGTCGACGCGCAGGACCGAGGGCTTGCCTTCCCGGATGAGGCCGTAGGGCATCTTGTTGCCACCGGGGACGCCGAGCCGTCGGCGCTTCGCGGCATAGCCCTCGCTCACGCGCTTGGACAGCTTCCGGCTGTAGGCCTCCGCCTCGTGGGCTTCCCGGATGAACTGGTCCCAGGAGCCGGGGTCCGAGGAGAGCAGGCGTTCATCCGCGAAGAGGACGACGACACCCGCGGTATGGAGATGGTCCTCGACCGCGATGAGCGTCTGCTTGAGGTTGCGCAGGAAGCGGGAGACGTAGCCGACGACGAGGACGTCGAAGGCCCCGGACGTGGCCGAGCCGATCATCGCCTCCCAGGTGGCGGTGCGCCAGGCGGAGGTCCAGCCCGAGGCGGCTACCGACCACTCGAGGCCGGCATCGACGAGGGCGTAGCGTTCGATGGCCCGGTCTTGCTGCTCGCGCTGGGCGTCGGGACCGAAGTTGTCCCACTGGCCGGCCGTCGACTCGCGGAACCATCTGGCCGCCCGCATGCCGCTGAGATCGTCGAGCTCTCGGGGCAGGACCCTCTTCATGCGGCCGTCCTCCTGTCGGCGGGGCAGGGGACTGTACCTCGACCCCGGCGTCGCTCGACGTCCCGGAGCGCGGCCACGAGCGCCAGGACGACGGGGTTCATGGCGGTCGGTGGCGGGGGGTCGTGGCGGGTGGCGGGAGCATCCGCGATGAGCTTCCAACGGGCGGGCTTCGAGGCATGGCTCACTGGCGGGTCGCTCCCTCACCATCGCTACCTCGCCGGCGTGCCTGGGCCTGCCAGTAGTGGGCGAGCAACGGCCCCACGGTGTCGTCGGCGACCGGACACCAACGCTCGTGCGCCATGACGAGCTCACCGAGCCGAGGCGCCAGCGGGGCACCTCCGGTCGCGTTCGCCGAGCAACGCGGGCAGCGGCCGGCGATCGTGGCCCCGCGACGGAGCGCGAGCAGCCGTCGCGGGCGTGGCGGCATGTCGGAGCGGATGGCCCGCGAGGACGGCTGGAAGCGGCCCATCGGGCTAGCGCCCGGCTTTCAGGAGCCTTTCAGGATGCGGACGTAGCATCGAAGCGATGCACCTCCTGATCATCGAGGATGACCCTCGCCTCTCTCGCACGTTGACCCGCTTGCTCGTGGCCGACCAGCACGTGGTCGATGCGGCTGGCACCGGCCATGACGGCCTCGACCTGGCGCTGGCCGATGCTGGTATCGAGGCGGTGGTGCTGGATGTCGGGCTGCCGGATCTCGATGGCCTCGAGGTCTGCCGCCGGATTCGCCAGGCCGGTCTGGTCACACCGGTGCTCATGCTCACGGCTCGCGACACTGTGACCGATCGCGTGGACGGTCTCGACGCAGGAGCCGACGACTACCTCGTCAAGCCCTTTGCCTATCCCGAGCTCTCGGCGCGGTTGCGGGCGCTGACGAGGCGCGGCTCGGCGCGCGACGGCGAGCCTGCGCTCCTCAGGATCGGTGAGATCGTTCTCCACGAACGGAACCGCGAGGTGACGGTCGCCGATGACCCGGTCGAGCTGTCGCGTCGCGAGTTCGGCCTGCTCGAGGCCTTGCTCCGACATCCCGATCAGGTGCTCTCACGCGATCAGCTCCTCGACCTCGCCTGGCCGGTTGCGGTCGCCGTCACGCCCAATAGTGTCGACGCCTACGTCAGCATGCTGCGGCGCAAGCTCGGCTCGGAGGCCACCCGGCTCCAAACGGTACGCGGGGTGGGCTACCGGCTTTCGAGCCGATGAGCGCAGATGCGGCTCGTCGCGGGCCACACTACGCCGGCGACGAGTACGCCCTTCGGCGCACCCGGTTCCGTCTCGCGGCCTGGAGCGGCGCCATCACCCTGGTCGTGCTGCTGCTCCTGGGAAGCACCCTGTACCTCGTGGTCGCACGCCAGCTCGCCGCCGACAGTGAAGGACAGCTTCGTGCGCGCGCTGAAGCGATGGCCTCCGGCCTACCCGTGCCCAGCTTGGGCACGGCCCCGGAGGAAGGCTTCATCGCTGTCGCCGACAGCGCCGCCATGCCTGGCCTCGTCCTGGGCGGTCCGCTCTCTGGCACACTGGCCGGCGTCCTGGACCCTGTCGCCATCAGGGATGTCACGGTTCAGGACGTGGAGACGCTCGACGGGACACTGCAACCCGGCGTCGTGACGGCCCCTTCGGGTATGGCCGATATCATCGACCTGACGGCCATCGACGCAGCGGTGGACCCGACCGCGGAGCACCTCACCACGTCCGAGCTGGACGGTGCTCCCGTGCGGGTGCTGACCACACCTGTCGTGACCGACCAGGGCACCCTCCTGGTGCGGGTGCTGAGCGATCGCTCCGCCGAGGTGGCGACACTGCGTTCGCTGCTGCTCATCCTGGTGATCGGCGTGCCGCTGGTGGCTATCGCGGCCGGGCTCGCCGGCTGGGTCTACTCGGGAAGGGCACTGGTACCCATCCGCCTCGCCATCGAGCGACAGCGACGGTTCGCCGCGGACGCCAGTCACGAGCTGCGAACACCCCTGACCATCCTCTCGGGCAACCTCCAGGCGATGGCCCGTTCGGAGGGACCGATCGCACCCGACGATGAAGCCATCACCGATGCCACCGCCGAGGCCGAACGAATGGCGGAGTTGCTCGACGCGCTGCTGATGCTCGCGCGCAGCGACGCCGAAGCCCTGCCCATCGAGCTGGCCCCGATGGACTTGTCGGACGAGACCACCGACGCGGTCGCGAGCCTGGCTGCCCAGGCTGGTGCTCGGGGGGTGGAGCTCGTCCTTGAGGCAGAGCCGACACCCATGCATGGCGACGCAGAACGCCTGCGCCAACTGCTGGTCATCCTCGTGGACAACGCCACGCGATACGCCCCTCAAGGCGGTCACGTGTGGGTGACCGTTCGGCCGGCGAAGGACGGCGCCACGCTGATCGTGGCCGATGACGGACCCGGCGTCGCCCCGGCCGACCGGGAGCTGGTCTTCGAACGCTTCTGGCGCGGCCCGGATGCGCACCCAGGTGG
The DNA here is from genome assembly GCA_040883225.1 of Candidatus Limnocylindrales bacterium. Classification (GTDB taxonomy): domain Bacteria; phylum Chloroflexota; class Limnocylindria; order Limnocylindrales; family CSP1-4; genus JAFMJV01. Next base: position 3,956 of record JBFLKP010000184.1, read on the forward strand.
CAACGGCTTGGGGCTGTCGATCGCCCGCTGGATCGTCGGTGCGCACGGTGGCCAGATCGAGCTCGACGCGCGGCCCACCGGCGGCGCTCGGTTCACGGTCCGGTTGCCGATCCGCTCCTGAATCTGCGGCCCTTTCAGAGTCCTTTGAGAGTCGTTCGCCACGCTATCCCCACATGGACCACACACCATCGCTACAGGAGAACGACATGGAACTCATCAGGTCTCGCATCTCATCGCGTTCAGCTGCTCTTGCCCTCATGCTGGTCGCCCTGGCCGCCGGGACCGCGCTCGGCTCCGACGGCGTCGCCACCCTTGGTTCGCCGCCGCCCGAGGAGGACCACGGCGCCGGCACGGGTGCCGTCGAGGATCCCATGGACGGAGTGCTCGACTACGCTGCCTGCATGCGCGACCACGGGATCGAGATGCCCGACCCGCGGTTCGTCGATGGCCGCCTCGTGATGGATGTCGAGGCGCCGGCGGACGCAGGCGGTGAGGGGAACCGCGAGGACGTGCTCGGTAGCCAGTTCATCTCCGCCAACGAAGCCTGCTCGCACAACCTCGGAGCCATGGACTCCACCCGCGACCCGGCCCAGGAAGCGAGCATCATGGAACAGTTGATGGCCCACGCCAGGTGCATGCGCGACCAGGGTATCGACATGCCCGATCCGGTCATGAGCGGCGGCGCGATCAGCATCGGCGGATCCATCGGCCCTGACGGAACCACGGACCTCGACTACGACCCCTTCTCGGAGGCGTACCGCTCCGCGGAACAGGCCTGTCGCGACGTGCTGCCCGTCGGCGAAGTCGGAGGCGGTCCAGCCGCCATCGGCGACTAGACGGCTACACCGTCGTCACACCCATCGCACGATCGGCGCACCGCGGGCGGCCAGGTTGTGGTCCCCAACGACACGACTGCCCGTCCGCGAGGAGGCCACACCGATGAACCCCATCCTCCGAACACCCGTCGGCGCCACACCGATCGTCGTCGCCCTCGCCGGGGTCGTCGCCCTGACGGGCGGAGCTGTCCTGGTGGCCGCCAGTCTGCCCCTCGGCGGGTTCGATGACTCAGCCACCACCGCGGCCACGCCGATCGTGCCCGTGTCCACGGCGACCGTCACGCAGCGCACGATGGTGGCGACCGAGGAGTTCACCGGCACGCTCGGATACGCCGGCGAGGGCGTCATCATCTCCGGGCTCAACGGCACCTACACGGACCTGCCAGAGGCCGGGGATATCCTCACGCTCGGGGACGAGATCTACGAGGTCGACGGCACGAGGACCTCGTACCTCATGTACGGCAAGCGACCCGCCTATCGTGCGCTCGACAACGACAGTGAGAACGGGCCCGATGTCAAGCAGCTCGAGGAGAGCCTGGCACTGATCGGGTTTCCCAGCGTCCTGGGCAAGGATTTCAAGCCGGACTGGGATTTCCGCCAGAAGACGGAGGACGCCGTCATCAAGTGGCAGAAGCGAACGAACCAGGAGAAAGACGGCCGCATCGAGCTGGGCGAGGTCACGTTCATGCCTGGAGACGTCCGCATCACGCAGGTCCTGCCGGAGCTGGGCTCACGCGCCCAGGCCGGACAGGTGCTGGCCTACACCAGCGGCACCGACCTCGTCGTGACGCTCGACCTGGAGGCCGACCGGCGTGACATCCTGGCCGTCGGGGACCAGGTCTCGGTCGAGCTGCC
>JBFLKP010000185.1:0-4757 GCA_040883225.1 Candidatus Limnocylindrales bacterium
ACGTCGGTCAATCCCTGGTACTCGGCCCGGAGGATGGCGATGGCGGATGCGTCGAACTGCGGGTTGGCGAGGTTCGGCTGCAGCGCGCCGCTCGCGTCGATCACGCCGTTGGCGATGACCACCGGGCGCTCGCGGCCTACGCCGATTACGCCGCCTAGACTCAACCCGAGGCTGGTCGTCGTGATCGTCGTCGCGACGCCGACGGTGACGGTGACGAGCACCAGGGTGCCGCGGAGCGGGTTCATGCGCAGGGTGTGGAAGAAGCTCTTGAGCGCGTTCACGGGAGCCCCCCTACTCGGCGCGCAGCGCCGATGCGGTATCGGTGGTGCCGGCGACCATCGCCGGGTATGCCGCGAAGGCCAGGGTGAACGCGAAGCCTACGAGCGCGCCGATCGCCAGGTCGCCTCCCGAGGACGCGGTCGTGCCGCCGACGTTCAACGTCGATCCGAGGAGCCGGTACGCGAGCGGAGATACCGCCGCGCCCACGACCGCACCCACGAAGCAGATCAGGGCCGATTCGGTGAAGACCTGCCCGAACACGGATGCCCGCGACCAGCCGAGCGCGCGCATGATGCCGATGGACTTGGTCCTGCGCACGACGCGCATGAGCATGAGGTTCATCAGGTTGATCGCCGCGATCAGCAGGCCAACGGCAGTGAGGAACGCCAGCACCGCCAGCGTCCGCAGCAGCACCCGCCGCTCTTCGTCGAGCCGGTCTGCCGCGGTCTCCACCTGGACGAGGAGGTCCGGTCGGGCTGTCGCGAAGTAGGCCCCGAGCTGATCGGCGGCGGCCGTGAGCAGTCCGGAGTCGGGGACGGAGAAGCGCGCGTCGCTGATCGTTCCGCGTCCCATGGCGATGATCGCCTCCTCCGGTCGGAAGGCGGCCGCGTCCAACGGGGTGGCCTGGAGGGACAGGCCGGACGGCTCGAGGACGCCCACGATCGTCGCGGTTCGGCCGGCGACCCCGATGCGCGCGCCCACCGCGTCGCCCTGTGGGAACGCCCTGGCGGCCAGGTCGCTCCCGAGCACCAAGACCTGCGCGTTCCCGGCCGCGAGGTCGTCCTCGACCAAGAAGGTCCCTGCGGCGACCGTGAGGCCGTACGCCGGGAAGAAGTCGGCGGTCGTGCGGAAGCCCTGCACCGTGCCGACGGCGGTACCGTCGGGTGCCCCGCCCGCGGGCTTGCCGGGGTCCGCTGCGCCGCTCGCGGGCTTTCCGCGGTCCGGGACCGCCTCGGTGAAGGTCAATGCCATGGGTTGCAGCAGGTAGCCGTATCGGGTCGCGGGGACGGCCGCCACCGCGTCCTGGACGTCCGCCAAGGTGAAGGACAGCGACGTCGCCGGAGCGTCGGTCATCTCCACCATCGGCAGGTCGAGGGTCGCGTCCGACCCCGGCTGGACGACCTGCACCTCCACCTCGCGGTAGGCGGGATCGTTCAGCATCCGCTGCGTCTGCAGGGTGTATGCGGCGACGAAGGCGGCGGTCGAGGCGGCGAGCGCCACGCCCACGGCGGTCGCGAGGACGACGAGGAGCACGCCGACGGCCCCGGAGCGGGCGTGCCGCAGGACGATCCAGAGGCGGTCGCCGAGGTTCACCCCGTCCTCCGCAGGTCGCTCTCGATCATGCCGTCGCGGAGACGCACGCCGCGGCTTCCGCGGGCCCCGAGGACGGCGTCGTGGGTCACCATGATGACGGTGACACCCTGAGCGTTCAGCTCGTCGAGCATCGCCAGGATCTCGGCGCCCTGATCGCTCGGGAGGTTGCCGGTGGGCTCGTCGGCGAGGATGAACGTGGGGTCGTTCGCCAGGGATCGCGCGATGGCGACCCGTTGCTGCTCGCCGCCCGAGAGCATGTTCGGGTAGTGGTGGAGGCGGTGCGCCAGGCCGACCCGGTCGAGGAGCTCGACGGCGCGCTCCTTGCGCTCGCTGCGCCCGATGCCGGCGGTCACCATGGGGAACATGACGTTCTCGAGCGCGTCGTACTCGTTGAACAGGTTGAAGCTCTGGAAGATGAACCCGAAGTACTGGTTGCGAATGCGGGACAGCTGCTTGTCCGGTAGGCGCGTCAGTTCGTTGCCTTCGAGTGCGTAGGTCCCCGCGCTCGGCTCCTCGAGGATGCCCAGGATGTGCAGCAGCGTCGACTTGCCGGAGCCGGACGGCCCCATGACCGTGATGAACTCCCCCCGGGTGATGTTCAGGTCGATGTCGCGCAGGGCCGTTACGCTCGTCCCGCCCCCGAGCGCGTACGTCTTGCCCACGCCGTCGAGTTCAATCACGCGCCCCTCCGAGTACGATGGTCTCGAGATCGACGTAGTCCTGGTAGCTGCTGGTGATCACGATGGCGCCCTCGGCGACGCCGGAGGTGACCTCGACGTACTCCGGCGTGACCGCGCCGAAGGTCGCGGTGGTGCGCCGGGCGGTGCCGTCCTGCACGACGTAGAGGTAGCTCCGGTTGCCCGTGACGAGGAACGGGCCGCGAGGCAACACGAGGGCGTCGGAGACCTCGCCGATCACCAGCGAGGCCAGCGCCGTGCTCCCGGGCAGGACCTCGTCGCCGCCGGCCTCCACCGCGATGTCCAGGTCGACTTTGGGGACGCCGCCCTCCGGCGGGGCTTGCGCCAGGAGGCCGATCCGCTCCACGGTTCCCGGGTAGCTCCGCTCGCCGATGGTCAGCTCGACCGGCTGACCGATCTCGAGGTCCGCTACGTACTGCTCCTCCACGCTGGACTCGACGAAGGGGTCGCGCGTGTCGGCGACTCGGACGATCTCGGCGAGTTCAGCCAGCGGCTCGCCGATCGTCGTGACCGTGTCGACCGTCCAGATCACCCGTCCGGCGATGGGCGAACGGACGTCGGTGGCGGCGTACTGCTCCCGCAGGTCGGCGAGCTGGGTTCGCAGCTGCAGGATCGTCGCCTCCTGCTCCGCGACGTCGAGCTCGTGCAGGCGGGCCGCGGTGCCGCGGCTCTCGTCGTGGTTGGTCACGGCGAGGCTCGCGGCGCCGAGCGCCCCGCGCGCGTCCGCGAGCGCCGCTGCGCTGACCGAGCCGGCTGCGAACAGGGCCTCGGCCACGATGAGCGCGTCCTCGGCGTCGCCCACGACGGCCGCCAGGGCCGCTCGCTGCTGCCGTGCGGACAACAGCTGTTGCGACCACGCCAGCCCGAGGCTCTGCAGCGCCCGCTCGGCGGAGGCGAGTTGCTGCTCGGTCTGGGCGACGGCCTCCGCGAGCTGCTTCGCGTCGATGCGCGCCACGACCTGACCCGCGGCCACGCCGTCGCCCACGCCCACCAGGACGGCGCTGAGGAGACCGGGGGTCGGTGCCCGCACGACCGACTCGCTGCGTACGCGAACGGTTCCGCCCAGCTGGATGCCGTCGACGATCGTGCGACGGGTGACCGGGCTGGCCTGGTAGTTCGCCAGCCGGTAGGTTCCATCCTGCCGCAGCACGATCATCGCGGTGACGATGACCGCCGTCGCCGTGACGACCAGCACGAAGGCGAGGACCGACAGCTGGCGCCGCTGTCCCGGTCGGCGAACCCGTCCGGTCGCGGCGCCGGTCAGGATCGAGCTCGCGTGCTTGCCCTGAGCCTGGGCCCCCGGCGGGCGCGCGGGACGGGCGTCCAGTGGCCCATCCCGCGCGCCGGGTTCGCGTCGATCAGCGGACGCCGAGGTAGACACGTACCCCCTCGTCGACGCGGTGGAAGCTGGCCCGGTAGGCAGCGCCCGCGCCCTCGACGTCGACGACGCGTGGGCCGGTCCCCGGGGCCACGGCGAAGCCGAGGTCGGCGAGCCGCTCGGCGAAGGCGGAGGCGGCAGCACGCGCGTCCGCAGTGTCGAGCACGAACAGGAAGCCGCCGGGGTACGCCTCGAGCAGGCCGGAGGTGAAGGCAGCCGCGTCCGCGATGACGTCTCCGAGGGCGTTGGTGGTGTAGGCGTCGGCGTTCGGCCGCGATGCGATGGCGTCGCCGAGCGCGCCCTCCCCACCAGGCACGAACACGAGCGTCAGGCCCCCGTCCGACGCGACGAGGTCGACACCGACGAGGTCATCGTTGGCGTCGAGGTCCACGAACGGCACCGCGCTGACGTCGACTTCGACTTGACCGGCAGCCAAGGCGGCGGGGAGGGTGAGGGCAAGGAGGGCGACGAGGATGGTGAGGTGATGACCGATACGGCGCATGGCACTTCCTTTCGGCGGGTCGATCCGCGCTCTTGTGTGGGTCCGGATGGGGCTCATCCGGTTTCGAGGCTAGCGACGCACTGTGGCAGGAGTGTGTCAGGCCCGGACGACGCGCCGCGGCGGCGCGTCGATGCCTGGCCCTGTCCCGGCTTGACGGTCTCGGAGGGCGACCCGTACATTCGGGGAGCCGACCGAGGCGGCACCCGGGTCCGCGGACAGCCTTCGGGCACCTCGCCACACGCACCGTCGCTCTCGCGGCGTCGACCCACCGCGCCCTCCCAGCGGACCATCGGGCGCATCCCAGGGGAGACGACCGTGCCGAAGAACGACCTCGACCGCCACCGCCAGGAAGCCAAGCGACTCCGCCGCGCCTTCGCCGCCGGCGACGCCGACGCCGTGCGCCGCGTGCGCGCCGTGCTGGGGGATGCAGGACTGCCCCAGCACGCACAGGCCCTGCACGTCATTGCGCGCGAGCAGGGCCACTCCAGCTGGCCGCGCCTCAAGCTCGCGCTCGAGACCGCGGCCATGGACCGCGCCCAGCGCGCCGAGCGCTTGGGGCGCGCGCTCTACTTCGGCCAGGAATGGG
>JBFLKP010000186.1:0-2799 GCA_040883225.1 Candidatus Limnocylindrales bacterium
ACGCTGTACGTTCCTGCCAGGGGTCGTTCCGGCGGCCAGGTGGTGCCGCAACCTGCGGGTTGGGACGACCCGAAGCGAGCGAAGGAGACCTGTAGATGCGTGGATTCGACTGTGTCGCCCCCGATGGCAGCCACGAGGAGCCGACCCACTTCGAAGCCGAGACCGACGATGCGATCGTGGAGCAGGCGAAGGCGCACATCGCCGAGTACCACGGCGCTCTCGGTCTGACCGAGGAGCAGGCACGGGAGATGGTCGCCCAGGGTGCCTACGACGTCGGCGACAAGTGAGCGGTCGTCTGCCGCGCTGACCACGAAGGCCCGTCCCGCGGTGGGGCGGGCCTCATCACGTAACGCCTATCTCAACCGTCCAGTTCTTCCGGAGGACGCCTTGAGACCCGCGACGAACGCCTCGAATCTGACGACCGGCGCTTCAGGGGGATCGAAGGCGTGCATCGACCACTCATCGTGCTTCGGGAGCTCGATCAGCCGGCCGACGCACCAACTTTCGGGCGTGGCCTCGTAGACGGCGTTTCAGGCGGCGGCAACGTCAGTGTCAGTCGTGCGTGGAGGGTAGCGAGCGGCAACCCGGGGGAGTCTCGGCGTACCAATGGCGATAGGGCGAGGTACGGGTGGCTAGCCAGTTCGGATGCCTGCGGTGCGGTTCCGTGCCACGCGGCCCCCGCGCGAAGTCCCATCGGCACGGTGGTGGGAAATCGGTACTGCGTGCCAGGTTCGATAGCACCACTACCGGCCACCCACACTCGCTCCATGGAGAACCTACATGAAAGGCACCGTCCTCCTGATCAGGCGATTCGTGCTCCTGCTTGCCGCTGTCGCGGTCATCGGCACCAGCAGCATCGCTGTCGCTCAGGACTCCATCGACACGTCGGGCGCGTACCCTGACGAGACGGTCGTCGCCATCGCCGTCCCGACACACAACCTGCCGGAAGGCTGGACGAACACCGACGTCTACTACTACGTCAAGGAGGACGGCAACTTCCGCATCCTGCACCAGCCCGAGCCAGCTATCGACGCGGTGCGGAGCGAGCCCATCGGCAATGTGACCGCCGTCGCGGCCCCGGTCCCATACAAGGTCTTCGACAACAGGACCTTGAAGACCAACTCCAAGGTCGTCAACGCCTGGCGTGCCGTCGGCAAGTGGGCTCGTAAGGACAACATGGGCAAGGTCGTCAAGAACTTGCGCACCGTCGTGAAGCAGTACGACCAGTACCTTGCGTGGATGAACGCGAACCAGCCTGAGGGGTGCTACGCCGACGACTGGGCCAAGTCCAAGAAGTTCGCACAGCGCCTGCGCAACCTGAACGCTCGAGAGGCCAACGCCGTCCAGTCCCGCAACTGGCGGAAGGCCAGCAGCCTCCTGAAGCAGTCGAGCAAGGCGTACGAGCAGTACGCGAAGTGGTACAAGAACCACACCACTTCCTGCCTGTAGGCGGGAGGCCTAGGAGACATCCTCGCCACAGTCAGGTGAAGGACAACAGGCCGAGCGACTCCGTCGGTCGCTGATGCAGAGACGCCCGGCACCGGCTGTCGGCCAGTGTCGGGCGCTTCCAGCGTGAGGCACGCCCCCGGCCAGCCTCGAGCAGTTCGCGGGCCAGGGAGAACGCAAGGCCGTCGAGCTCAACGATCTGGCAAGAATCGATGTCGCCGAGGGGGAGCGAGGTCAGTGCACCGTCCGACTCCGAACGCCACACCGCCGAGTGGACGGCCGCGTACGAGCGCCTGTCTGGCGGGTGGTCAGCTCAGGTGTCTCCGATCGGGTACGACGGCGCCGCGGGAGCGTCGTCGACGATGAACACCGCGTCGTCGGCGTAGCAGTACCACCAATCCTCGCCCGGCTCGAACGACCGGATCAGTGGGTGCTGCGAGGCGTGGAAGTGCGCGGTGGCGTGCCGGCCCGGCGAGTTGTCACAGCAGCCGACGTGCCCGCACGCCTGGCAGAACCGGAGATGCACCCAGTCGCGACGACCGGCGGCGAGGCAGTCCTCGCAGCCGTCGGGCTCGATGCGGGGCGGAGCCAGGTCGGCTGGGAGGTGACGACATGTGACGGACATCGGGGATCCTTGCTACGGAGCACGACAGTGGACGAGGCCGACATGATGACAGGCCTCATGCTGATGTCCGCTCGGCCGAGGTCGGCAGGTCGTGCAGCCCTCTGACGCTGGTACCGATGGAGCACGCCCCTGGCGCTTCTGACCCTTGGGCAGGGCCGTCCAGCATCGGTAGTGTGCACTTCGGTCCGGTCCGGTCGGCAAGCGAGAGGTGGCACCTGAAATGAAGCAGGACATGCGGGATCTCGGGATCGCCGCCGTGGTGTGGGCGATCGCGGCCATCGTCGTGCTCGCGCTCGGCCGCGTCGACGTCCCTCCGGGCCTGATCGCAGGCCACGACGACCGGGTTCTCCTCGCACGATCGATCGAGGCCACCGTGTCGCCGGCAGACGACGTTCGGGACCGTGGGCACCGAGGGCGGGCGCAGGAGCTCGCCGTCGTGGACCGCGTCCCAGTGGTGGAGGCCGATCCCCTGATCCGGCTGCCCGCTGACGACAAGCACCCCGGGTCGGAGCCGCGCGCGGCAGTCTCCCCGGCCGAACGGCATCCATTGCCCACAGCGACCGCTCGCGCCACGTCCACGGGTGGCAGACCCGCTAGCGGTCACGGCGCCAAGACCGATCCGCGAGCGGCTGACGTATCGTCTGAGCCTGGGCCCCAGCCGCCCGAGGCGAAGCCCCAGCCCACTGAGGCGAAGCCCGACCCAACCGATACGAAGCTCAAGCCGAAGC
>JBFLKP010000026.1:0-2605 GCA_040883225.1 Candidatus Limnocylindrales bacterium
CGGCGGCGAGCCGGCCAACTTCCTCGACATCGGCGGTGGTGCTCGCTCTGACAAGGTCGCCGAAGCGATGCGCCTGATCCTCAGCGACCGCAACGTGAAGGCCATCCTGGTCAACATCTTCGGCGGTATCGCCCGCGGGGACGAGGTCGCCCGCGGCCTCGTTGCGGCCCGCGAGAAGCAGACGCGCACGGTGCCCATGGTCGTGCGCATCGTCGGCACCAACGCCGAGATCGCCGCTCGCATCCTCGCCGAGTCCGGCGCGGACATCGTCACCGCCGAGACCCTCGACGAGGCCGTGGAGAAGGCCGTCGAGCTGGCCGGGAGCGCGGCATGAGCATCCTCGTGAACAAGGACACGCGCCTCCTCGTCCAGGGCATCACCGGGCGAGAGGGCGGCTTCCACGCGGGGCAGATGCTGGCCTACGGCACGAACGTCGTCGGGGGCGTGACGCCCGGGAAGGGCGGCCAAACGGCGCTCGATGGGGCGGTCCCGGTGTACGACTCCTGCCATGGGGCGGTGGCGGCCACGGGAGCCAACGCATCGGTCATCTTCGTGCCCGCGTTCGCTGCGCCAGACGCGATCATGGAGGCGGTCGATGCGGGTATCGAGACGATCTTCGCCATCACCGAGCACATCCCCGCGCTGGACATGATCCCCGTGGTGGCCGAGGTGGAGGCCCGCGGCGCGCGCCTGGTCGGGCCCAACTGCCCGGGTGCGACCACGCCGGGTGAGGCCAAGGTCGGCATCATCCCCGGGTCCATCCATCGGCCGGGTCGGGTGGGCCTCGTCTCTCGCTCGGGCACGCTGACCTACGAGGTCGTGCAAGCCATGACCGATATGGGCATCGGCCAGTCCACATGCGTGGGCATCGGCGGCGACCCGGTCAACGGCTCCGACTTCATCTCCATGCTGAAGCTGTTCAAGGCCGATCCCGAGACGGACGCGGTCGTGCTCATCGGTGAGATCGGCGGCGGCGCCGAGGAGGCCGCGGCCGCATGGAAGGCGGAGCACATGCCGGACACGCCGATGGTCTCGTTCATCGCGGGTCGCACCGCGCCACCCGGTCGCCGCATGGGCCACGCCGGCGCCATCATCTCGGGCTCGGGCGGGACGGCGGAAGGCAAGATCGCGGCCCTCGAGGCCGCCGGCGTCCGCGTCGCCGAGTCCCCCACCCAGATCCCGCAGATGCTCATCGAGGCCGGCATCCAGCCCGACTGACCGCCGGGGCTGCGGCACCATCGGACCGAGCAGCCCGTGGACGCACCTGCGCTGCTGTCGGACCAGCCCGTGGGCGACCACATCCTGCTCGACGGTGGCCCGTGGCCGCCGCAGCAGCGCTGGCCGCTGCCGTGGCGCGTGGCGCTATCGAAGGGAACGCCGCCGACTACGCTATAGTCAGGCCTTACCTCGACGGGCGCCTCCGGTCCGCGCCCTGGTTCTCCGACAGACCATCCCCCGAGTTCTCATGCCCTGACCGGGCCCCGCATCGCTGCGGGAGGGCCCCGTCAGGAGTCACCTTGACCTTCGATACCCTTGGGCTGCGGCCCGAGTCCCTGCGTGCCATCGCGGACCAGGGCTACACCCACCCGACACCCGTCCAGGAGCAGGCCATCCCGGCCATCCTCACCGGCCGGGACCTCCTTGCCGGCGCCCAGACCGGCACCGGCAAGACCGCCGCCTTCGTGCTACCCATGCTGCAGACGCTGCACGCCACCCGCGCCCAGGGCCCACGCCGGGTCCGCGGCCTCGTGGTCGTGCCCACCCGCGAGCTCGCCCTCCAGGTGGAAGCCTCGATCCGCACCTATGGCGCCCACCGGCCCGTACGCTCCGCAGCGGTCTTCGGCGGCATGAGCATGGATCGCCAGGTGCGTGCGCTACGCAGCGGCGTCGAGGTCGTGGTGGCCACGCCCGGCCGCCTGCTCGATCACGTCCGTCAGCGCACCATCGACCTGCGTCAGGTCGAGATCCTCGTGCTCGACGAGGCCGACCGCATGCTCGACATGGGTTTCATCCACGACATCCGCAAGATCCTCCACGAGCTGCCGAGCGAGCGACAGAGCCTGCTCTTCAGCGCCACCTTCGAGCCCAGGATCCGGCGGCTGGCCGAGGACCTCTTGCGCGAGCCCCTATCCATCGACGTGGCCCCGCGCAACGCCACGGCCACGCCCATCCGACAGGTCGTCCATCCCGTCGACAAGGGCCAGAAGCGGCACCTGCTCGCGCACATGCTGCGCACCCGCAGCTCAGAGCAGGCGCTCGTGTTCACGCGCACCAAGCGCGGCGCCAACCGGCTCGCCGAGCAGCTGGGCAAGGACGGCATCAACGCCGCCGCCATCCACGGCAACAAGAGCCAGTCACAGCGCATGCGGGCCCTGACGGCCTTCAAGCAGGGTCGATCGCAGGTGCTCGTGGCCACGGATATCGCGGCCCGCGGCCTGGACATCGAGGCCCTCCCCCACGTCGTCAACTACGAGCTCCCGAACGTGCCCGAGGACTACGTCCACCGCATCGGCCGCACCGGCCGTGCCGGCATGGCGGGCACCGCCACCTCACTCGTGGGCGTCGAGGAGCAGGAGCTCATGGCGGCCATCGAGAAGCTGCTCAG
>JBFLKP010000187.1:0-6721 GCA_040883225.1 Candidatus Limnocylindrales bacterium
ATCCGATGGCAGGTACTGCGCCTCCAGTCCTTCCTGGTTCTGGCCATCGTGGTCCAGGTCGCGTTCGCGTTCGGCATCGTCGTGGGCTATCCACTGCTCTTCGCCGAGATCGACGAGATGACGCTCCTGTTCCTGGCGACCGGCGCACCAGCCATCACGCTCATCACGATGGGCCTCGTGGCGCTACCGCAAGTGGTGGCCCAGTCGAGGATGGAGGGCTCGCTCGACTACATGCGCAGTCTGCCGGTGCCGAGGATGGTGTTCCTCCTGGCCGACCTGACGGTCGTGCTGGCCATCGTGCTGCCCGGCGTCATCTTCGCCGTGGCCGTCGGCTCATGGGCGCTCGACCTGGCGCTGACGGTCAGCTGGACCATCATCCCTGCCGTGCTCCTGGTGGCCACCACCTCGGCGGCCATCGGCTATGCCATGGCCTCGGTCCTGCCGCCGATGGTGGCCATGCTGCTGACGCAGGTGCTGGTGGTGGGTGTGCTCATCTTCAGCCCCCTCAACTACCCGGCCGAGCGGCTGCCCGCGTGGATGCAGGACGTCCACGATGTGCTGCCGGTGGAGGCCATGGGTGAGGTCATCCGTGGCTCGCTCGCTGCTGACACCTTCTCACTCACGGCCGGGCCCTTCGTCCTCCTGACCGGCTGGTGCGTGGTGGCCCTGGGGCTCAGCTACCTCACGCTGCGACGCCGCGCCTGAGGCCGGTCCACCTCCTGCCGCCCCATTCCCGCGAGCGAAACGAACGACGTACGTCGCGGAGGGGGCGGCCTGCTCATCCTGTCCGTGTCACCACCGGTGCTGGTGGTCCTCGCCACCGAGCCCATGGCGCACGACCCAGGGCGAGACCTCGGCGGGCGCTGAGAGCGAAGGACCGACTTCGCGCGGAGATGGAACGAATCGGCGACGCGGCGCCTCTATACCAGTAAGAGGCAACGCGGCCGGGCACGTTCCGGCGCTCATGAGGGCGCTCCGGCCACTCTCCCTCCTCTCGGAGCCGCACCGAGGGCCATTCTCTCCTCCTCCTGGCCCTCGGTGCGTTCCCTTGTCCCGCGCCGATCCGACGCGATGGGATGCCCGGCCCTGGCGGGCGGCACGCGATCCGATGGCGCCCGCCGCGCGATTCCGGAGCCCGCGGTAGGCTCACGCCGAAACGTGTGGCGCCGTGCCGCACGACGGAGATGTGATGCCTCGACGCGTGCGACCGCCGGCGCTCCTCCTGGCGCTGCTGATCGCCAGCATCGGCTGGGTCTCGCTGGCGGGCCCCGCCTGGGCCATCGAGCCCGACGAGCCCGCGCCGTACCACCGCCGGCACTTCGACCTGGTCGATCTGCCCTTCGACCGCCTGCCCTGGACCAGTGATAAGCCGCCCAGGCTCGACGTGCCACGGCCGGTCGACGGGAAGGGCATCGCGCTCTTTCGCTGGATCGACGACGCCCTCTACTACCGCCCTGGCTCGGTGGCCATCAACGGCATGAAGCGCATCGATGCCTTTCGCGACACCGGAGACATCCACCAGCTCGAGCAGGCCCTCGTGCAGGCGGACCACCTGCGAGAGATGGCCATCGAGGAGGACGACGCCTGGTGGCTGCCCTTCTGGTTCGACTATCTGCCGGAGGGGCTGACCGCTCCCTGGTACAACGCCATGTCCCAAGGCCTCGGGCTCTCCTTCTTCGTGCGGCTGCACCGGGTCACCGGGGACGATGCGCACCTCGAGGCTGCCGAGCGGCTCTTCGACAGCTATCGGCGCCTTGGTCGCGTGAAGGGGGGAGGGGGACGGCCTTGGATCTCTTACGTCGCGGAAGGCGGCTATCTGTGGCTGGAGCACTACCCCAGCAGGCGGCCCGATCACGTGCTCAACGCCCATCTACACTCGCTCATCGGTCTCTACGAGTACTGGCAGCACACCCGTTCAGCGGAGGCACGGGCGCTGCTCGAGGGCGCGCTCACGACGGTGCGCGACCGGGCTCACCTCTATCGTCGCGAGGGCAAGGTCAGCCTCTACGGCCTCCACAGCCGGACCAATCACTTCAAGTATCACCAGGTCCACATCTGGCAGCTGAGGCTGCTGAGCCGCATGACCGGGGACCCGTTCTTCAGGGAGCTGGCGGCGGGTATGGCTGCAGACGCGGTGCCCAACCGTGACGTTGCCGGGCGACCGGTCGAGAGTCGGATGCGCGTCGTGCCGAGCAAGGCGCCCCAGGCCCATCGGCTGTCGCACTATCCGCTCGTGTCCGAGGCCTTCGAGCGGGCGGCCTGAGCTACGCGGAGGTCACGCGCCCGAACGGGCGGGCGCTGATGTCGGCCCACACGCCGGCGCGCACGTAGACGTCCTCGCGGGCGACCGCCAGGGCCGCCTCGGCATCCGCCGTTCGCACGAGCAGCAGCGAGGAGGTCAGCTCGTCGCTGTAAGCGCCGGCCTCGATGATCACGCCCTCCTCGCGCAGCCGGGCGACCCGGGCCAGGTGCTCGGCGCGTACGGCGGGACGCTTCTCGGCCGCGTCAGGGGCGTACTGTGCCTCGACGAGGAAGACGGATTCGACCTTGACGCCGGCTGGGATGTCGCTCATGGATACCTCCGCTGCTGTCGTGGGCTTGCGCCCATCCGTAGGATGAGTCCCTGATGCACATCCTGCTTCGAACGTCGCTCGCGCTCCTGGCCCTGCTCGCGATCGGCGGCTGCAGCGCGCTGCCCTTCATCACGCTCGGCCCCGGTGACACCGTGCCGACCGAGGTCGACGACCGCTTCCCCGATGTCATCGGGGTGCAGGTGGTGCCGACCGGTGAGCGGATCTACGACGTGGTCGTGAGCATCTCCTCACCCTACGACTCCCCGGAACGTTACGCCGATGGCTGGCGTGTGCTCGACGAGGCAGGCAACGTGTTGGGCACCCACACGCTGCTCCACCACCACGCCAACGAGCAGCCCTTCACGCGGACCCAACGGGGGCTCGAGGTGCCCGCGGACGTGAGCCGCATCACGGTCGAGGGGCGAGACCTGGTCAACGGCTACGGCGGTGGGACCCTGTGGGTCGACCTGCCCGAGTGAGGGCCTGCGTCGCGGGCCTCGCCATGGCTGTCGTGCTTGCGATGTCGGGCGGCGCCGCGCTCGCTGACGAGCACCCGGCTGACGTCTGCTTCGAGATCGCACCCGAGCTCCTGGGCCCCGGCGACTGGGAGACCGTGGGTTCGGCGGTCGACCGATCGGTGGCCCAGCGACCAGCGCTGTTCCCGTCCCCACGCATCGCCCGGACGCCGACGCGATTGGACATCGACAGCGGGCACCTGACCGAGGAGCGTGGTCATGGCTCCTGCCTGGTGCCCGGGTTCGAGTGGACGTCGCGCTTCGAGCGTGAGTTCATCGTGGCGGGAGCCGACCAGCTGTTCGAGGAGGCGCCCAAGACGCCCGGGTTCTCATCGTCAGGGACGATCGAGTGGTATCCCGAGGAGAACCGGCTGCGAACGAGGCTGCAGTTCTCCGGACCTCTGGGCATCCCCAACGGCGCCTGCTGGGTCGACGACGTGCTCACGGTCGACGACGCGACGGGTGCGGTGGGCACGAGCCGCGCACGCGACCTTGACACGAGCCCGTTCGGGAGCGTCGTCTGTGACCGCTTCTTCAGCTACCTGCCCGACGGGGGCGCGGGCGAACAGACGGTCTCGTTGCTGCCCGAGTCCGTGGCCCTGGCCGACGGCAGCGAGCTTCGGTTCGTGGTCCGGGACGTGGTCGTGGCCGAGGATGCCCTGGTCGTCTCCGGACGGCTCCAGCGCGACTAGCTCCGGTCGTTCTCCCGGCGCCAGGCCTCGCCGACCTCGTCGGCGACAGCCTTCGCCACCGCCTCGGCCGAGCCGGCGCGCTGGGCCTGGTCGGACCAGGCCCACGCCTCGAGGTACTCGTCCGAGCCGAAGAGCCCCTCGGCCATGGCCACGCGGTCGATCTCCTGCAGGAAGAACGGAGGCATCATCCGCGACACGCTGGCGCCGGTCTCGTCGGTGGCCTTGACCTGTGACGGGATGCCGCGCCAGGTCATCACCCGGTAGCTCGCCATCGGTGCAGCCTACGCCATCGGCGGGGTGCGAAGGTGCTGCGGGAAGCCCTGTGGCGGGTCGGCTCGCAGTCGCGCCGCGCGCTCACCGTGGCGCTCCCAGCGTTCGCGCAGCCGACCATAGTCGCGCTGGTGGAAGGGGCAGACCGCGATGCAGATCGAGCAGCCGTTGTTGCGTACGAAGTAGGGCAGGCAGCGATCGGGATCGATCCAGGTCAGGCGGCCGCTCTCGTGGCGGATGGGCTCGGTGTTGATGGCCTGCGGTGGGCACCGGCGCACGCACTTGACGCACTCGCGACAGAAGTCCTCGATCCAGGCGTGCTCGCCAGTGCTTGTATCGGGCAGGTCGCTGATGCTGGTGAAGACGGCTGCGAGGCGCACGCGCGGCCCGAACTCGGGCGTGATGAGCAGGCCGTGCATGCCCTGCCAGCCGAGCCCGGCGGCCTGTGCCAGCGGTGGATAGAGCGTGAGGCCCCCCAGCGGGTGGCCGGCCTGCGCCGAGTAGCCCAGACCTCGCAGGTGCCGGGCGATCTCGTTGGCCGCGATGCCCAGCCGGTCGTACGTCTCGTGCACCATGACCGCAGCATCCGGGCTGGGCGAGGTGTCGAGCCGCTCCCGGTCCATCTCCATGGCCAGCACGATGGCGTTCGGGTGGAGCACCGCCTTGCCCTGGAACACGAGCTTCGGCGGCACCGTGGTGTAGCCGAAGATGTCGACGGCGGTGGAGCGGATGAAGGTCTCGAGTTCTGCGCGCTCGGCCTCGCTCATGGTCGTTCGCGGACGAGGGGGGTTCATGTCGACCTCCCGCAGCGAGGCCCTGATGTTGCGGGCGCTCGAGATGACGTGCGGCAGCGAGCGCGGGAAGCCGGGCATCGGCCGGTGGAGCCCCTCCACGGCCATCGACTCGGTCACGATCTCGATGCGTTGGGGGGACTCCTCGTTGGCGTGGACGCCGTCCGGCCGCGCTGCGAGCTGCTCTTCGAGGCGCCAGGTCGGGAGCAGGAGCCGACGCAGCAGGACCTGCTTCACCCGTCGAACCGCAGCGGTCGCGACGCGAGTGAACAGGCCGTCGTGGGTCGGGTGGCTCATGCTCGTCACAGCCTGACGCTACGGCAACTCGGTGCGGCCTGCACGCGCTCGTCCACAGGTGGCCCCATCCAGCCATGCGGTATCGCCAGACGTCACGTGTGCCAGATAAGCGCGGGCGGCTACGCTGGCAGCGTGATGACCTTTCAGCAGACGTTCCGCTCGCCGCGCTCGCTCGTGGCTGTGGCCGCCTCGGCCACGCTCATCCTGGCCTCGTTGCCACTGGCCACGGTCGCGGCCGAGCGCCCGCCCGACATGGCCGCGCGTTTGGCACCACCACACGCGCAGGACCGTGTCATCGTGGTCTACGAGCCGGGCGCAACGGGTCAGCAGCGGGTCCGCAGCCTGCGCTCGCTCGGCCTCGCCTCGGTCGATCCGATCTCACCGCGAGCCCCTCGCACGGTGGTGCTGGAGCTGGAGGCCGGACAGACCGTGGCCCAGGCCATCGCCGAGCTCGAGTCCCAGCCCGCGGTGGCCTATGCCGGACCTGACTACTGGCTTCAAGCCGCCGCCACTTCGAACGACCCGTACTTCACCAACGGCAGCCACTGGGGCATGTATGGCGACGCGAGCTCTCCGCAAGCCGTGTTCGGCAGTGGCGCCGCCGAGGCCTGGACCGCCGGGCACACCGGCTCAGACACCGTCTACGTGGGCATCATCGACGAGGGTCTCCAGGTCGACCATCCGGACCTTGCGCAGAACGCGTGGACCAACCCCTTCGATCCCGTCGACGGCATCGACAACGATGGCAACGGCTATGTCGACGACGTTCACGGATGGGACTTCGTGAACGACGACTCGAGCGTGTATGACGGCCCCAGCGATGCCCACGGCACCCACGTTGCCGGCACTGTCGGCGCGCGTGGCGGCAACGGACTGGGCGTCGCCGGCGTGAACTGGAACGTGCAGCTCATCTCGGGCAAGTTCCTCGATCCCGTCGACGGCGGCCTCACGAGCGATGCCATCAGGGCCCTCGACTACATGACGGACCTGAAGCTGCGCCATGGCCTGGACATCGTGGCGACCAACAACAGCTACGGCGGAGCCGGCTCCAGCCCACCCATGCTCGATGCCATCGAGCGCGCGGGCGATGCCGGCATCCTCTTCGTGGCCGCAGCCGGGAACAACGGGCTCGACCTCGACAGCAGCCCTCGCTACCCGGCCGCCTACGACTGCGACCGCAAGGCGGACGGCAGCGTCCGCGGCTGGGACTGCCTTGTCGCGGTCGCCAACCTCAGGTCCGACGGGAAGCTCAACACGAGCTCCAACTACAGCGACAACGAGGTCCACCTCGGCGCGCCCGGCACCGGCATCATCAGCACCGTCCCCTACGGCAACGGCTACGACTCGTACACCGGCACGAGCATGGCCGCGCCTCACGTCACCGGCGCCATCGCGCTCTGCTACAGCGCCGATCCCACGCAAACGGCCCGGCAGCTTCGCAGCCGCCTCCTGAGCAGCGCGAAGGCCACCAGCTCGCTCTCCGGCATCACCACCACCGGCGACCGCCTGGACATCGGCGCGCTACTGGAGACGTGCGCCCCGACACCCACGCCCACGCCCACGCCCGCACCCACCCCCACGCC
>JBFLKP010000188.1:0-3670 GCA_040883225.1 Candidatus Limnocylindrales bacterium
GTCTCCAGCTCGGTGCTGGCGAGGGCCTCGGGCGCCAGGGCCGCCCATACCGGCAGGCCAGTCTGGGCGGCCTCGGCCATGGCTGTGCGAGCGTCCGCGGCGACGCGCTGGCCCTCCACGAGGATGAGGTCCGGCTCGGCGTCCGTGATGGCGCCGGCCTGGTCGCGGTAGTCGCGCTCGGTCGCGGCCTCGTGGGGCAAGAGCCGGCCCGTGGCGGTCTCGCGCTCATCGTCGAGCGCAGGCAGGACGGCCGCCACGCGTGGGGTCGGGCGGCCGTGGCGAACGTCATCATCGGGCACCTCTGCGAGCGCTGACTCGCGGCGCTCCAGGCCGATCTCCAGTGCCTGCCGCGCGACGTTCACGGCGGCGGCCGTCCAGGTGCCGGCCCGGCGCGTCTCACCCAGCGGGAGTAGGGCGCGGCGATGGGTCAGCCACGTCGGCGCGACGACGACGTCGGCGCCGGCAGCGACCTGTGCGGCCAGCCGCTCGCGAGCGCCCGCCTCGTCACGCACGTGCAGCGGCAGAAACCAGTCGGCGTCGTCGGGATGCGGCCTCGCTGGGACGCGCTCGACACCGACCGAGCCGGCCAGGAGGAGCACGCGGTCGGTCATGAGGGTTTCGCCTAGAAGTCGCCCTCGCCCGGCTCGGGCGCCCCGCTGGACGTGGGTAGACCGGCGTTGTACCAGGCCACGATGCCGCCGTTGACGTTGGTCACGTTCTCGAAGCCGTTGGCCGCGAGGAACTGGGTGGCGTTGGCGCTGCGGCCGCCGGTCCGGCACATCAGCAGGATCTCGCGATCCCGGGGCAGGTCCTTGACGCGGTTGTTGAGCCGGCCGAGCGGCAGCAACACCGCGCCCCTGGCCCGCAGCTGCGTGTACTCGTTGGGCTCGCGCACGTCGATGATCAGCGCGCCGCCGTCATCGCCCTGCATCTCGGCCGCCTGCTTGACGTCGACCGCCGGTACGCCGGGGCCCATGAGGTTGCGAAGGAAGGACATGTCTACTCCAGTTCGATGAGTGGCTTGCGGCCGGCGATGCCGGCCTCGAGCTCGTGCCAGTAGGCGATATCGTCCTCGCCCAACTTCCAGCAGAGCCAGACGGGTCGACCGTTGACGAGCGCCGGGAAGTCGACCAGGCCGGTGCCGATGTCGCGCAGGGTAACGCCCCAGGCGTCGATCTGGCGGACGGCCTGCTCCATGCGTTTGACCGTGAGGGTCATGCCCTCCTGCTCACGAGCGACGAGCGCCGGATCGGCGCCGTCGGCGGACTGCAGCTGGGCCAGCCTGCGCTGCCCGGCAGCGATCTCGTCGCGGGCATCGCGAAGCGCGGACAGGAGTGGCTCGAGCTCCTTGAGCCGGGCGTTGGCGGTGTCGATGTCGTAGTAGCCGGTCACGCCGCCGATTCTCGCACGGCGCCCGGCAGGACGCGGGTGACGGTGCCCAGCTAGCATCACGGGATGCGAACCGCGGCGCGCATGCAGCGACTGGGCACCGAGGCAGCTCTGTCCCTGGGTGCGCGCGTCCGGGAGCTGATGGCGGATGGGCGAGACATCATCCCCCTCCACATCGGCGAGCCCGACTTCGACACGCCGGCGCACGTGGTCGAGGCCGCCCACCGCGCCATGACCGATGGCCATACCCACTACGCGCCACCGCTGGGTGTGCCGGCCTTCCGTGAAGTCATCGCCGCCGATGCCGTCGAGCGCCTCGGTGTCCGCGTGGAGCCGCATCGTGTCGTGGTCACGCCCGGCGCCAAGCCGGTGCTGACGTTCGCGCTCAACGCCCTCGTCGACCCTGGCGACGAGGTCATCGTGCCCGACCCGGGCTTTCCCATCTACGCCTCGATGGTGCGCTTCCTCGGCGGGATCCCGGTGCCCGTCACGCTCCGGCCCGAGCTCTCGTACCGTCTCGATCTCGACGAGCTGCGTTCGCTCGTCTCATCGCGCACCCGCATGATCGTGATCAACAGCCCCGGCAACCCCACCGGCGGGATCCTCACCCGTGGCGACCTCGAGGGCGTGGCCTCCGTGGCCCTCGCGCACGACCTCATCGTCCTCACCGACGAGATCTACTCGCGCCTGGTGCACGAGGGCGAGCACCACTCCATGCTGCAGGTCGAGGGCATGGCCGAGCACACCATCGTGCTCGACGGGCTGTCGAAGACCTATGCCATGACCGGCTGGCGCCTGGGCTGGGGTATCGTGCCGGCCGCGCTCGTCGAGCCCTTCGAGCGGCAGATCATCAACTCGGTCACCAGCACCGCGACCTATGCGCAGATCGCGGGAGTGGCGGCCCTCACCGGCCCGCAGGGGCCGGTGAGGCCGATGCTGGCGGCGCTCGGGGCCCGCCGTCGGCTCATGGTCGAGAGCCTGGCTGCGCTCCCGGGTGTCGAGGTCGTCGCGTCCCCGGGGGCGTTCTACGTCTTCCCTGATGTCAGCGGCACGGGCCTCGACGGTGCGACGTTCGCCCGCCGCCTGCTCGAGGAGGCCGGGGTGAGCACCGTCGCCGGGACCGACTTCGGTGACGTCGCCCTCGGCAACGTCCGCATCTCCTACGCCAGCTCCCAGGCCAACCTCGCGGTCGCGCTCGATCGCCTCGCAGCATTCCTCGAGACGGAGCGGACGGCTAGCCGGTGAGCGCCTCGATGATCCGATCGGCGACCGTCTCCGGATCGAGCGCATCGGTGTCGACCGTGACCGAAGCCAGCCCGCGGTAGATCTCGTCGCGCTCAGCGTGACGCGCCCGCAGCCAGGCCAGGTCGGTGGCATCGTCACGGCGTCCCTCGCCCGCCCCGATGCGCGCTCGCAGGGTCTCCGGCCGGGCCCGCAGATAGACCACGGCCGGCGCGCGTCGCAGCCGCTCCACCGAGGCGGGGTCCGTCACGACCCAGGCGGCCGCTCCGGCGATGAGCGGCGGCGGCACCGAGAGCGCGTGCCGCAACGCCTCCGCCTCGGCCTCGTGGAGGGCATCTTCACCCTCGGATGCGTCGATCTCCTCGGGCGCGCGCCCGGTCACCGCGTGCACGAGCTCGTCGTTGTCCATGTAGCGCCATCCGGTCCGGCTCGCGAGCTCGCGTCCGACCGTGGACTTGCCCGAGCCCATCATGCCCAGCAGCACGAGGGTCGGGAGGCTGTGATCCGGCATCAGCGCACTCTACGTCCTCGTAGACTGTCGGCGTGCTCATCATCCGACTCGCCGGGATCTTCTTCGCCGTCGTCCAGATCACGTTGGTGCTGCGCTTGGCGTTGCCGTTCGTGGAGGTGCCCGTGGGACTGGCCGAATACGTGCCGGCCTTGCTGGACCTCACCGACCTGTGGCTGCTGCCCATCGACGTCATCGCCGAGCGCTTCGAGATCACCGGTGTGGCAGAGAGCATCGCCGAGGTCGGCGATGCCAGCATCAGCGGCCCCGAGGAGTTCGAGCCGGCCATCATCGCGGCCATGCTCTTCTGGGGTCTCGTGGCCTGGTTCTCGCTCTTCGTGCTGCGCCTGATCTTCCGTCCGGCGGGCTAGCGCTGGTCGGGACCCGCGAGCGTCGGGTCAGGGTCGGAGCGGTACCTTCGGGTCCGGTCGCGAGCGGTCGTCGGCACCCTAGGCTGCGGGCGATGGCTGAGCCCCTCGCCCCGGCTGCACCGAGCCCGCGCGTCTCGCGCTGGGCCATCTCCCGTGGCAC
>JBFLKP010000189.1:0-19193 GCA_040883225.1 Candidatus Limnocylindrales bacterium
AGCCCCTACTCGGCCTCGCGGACCCGGAGCGCGACGTCGCCGCCGGCCCACTCGCGCACGGCGTTGCGCTTGATCTTCATCGTGTGCGTGCGCGGGAAGTCCCGCTCGGGCCAGAGGCGCCAGCCGGCGATGCGCTGGTGCATCGAGAGGTCACCGTTCGCGGCCTTGACGCGCGCATCGATCTCGGCCCGGAGCTCGTCGTCGAGCTCGCGGTCGTTGGCAGCCTCCTGGTCCGCGCGCAGGATGGGCACCGAGCCCGGCGGCAGCACCACGGCCTCGATGCGGCCCGGGTCGGTCTCGAGCACGACCGCCTGCGAGATGCCGTGATCGGCCAGCGCGGACTCGATGTCCTCGGGATAGACGTTGAGCCCGTTGGGTAGCACGATCATGTTCTTGAGCCGACCCGACAGGCGCAGGTCCCCGTCGGCGGTGAACTCGCCGGTGTCGCCGGTCCTGTACCAGCCGTCCTCGGTGCGCGACTCGCGGGTGGCGGTCTCGTCGCGCCAGTAGCCCGGCGAGACGGTGCCGCCGCGGACCTGGATCTCGCCGGTATCGGGGTCGATGCGCACCTCCGTGCCCTCGTGGACGCGCCCGACCAGGCCCAGCGGGTGGTGCCACTCGTCGTTGGCCACGGCGAAGCCGCACTCGGTCGAGCCATAGCCCT
Organism: Candidatus Limnocylindrales bacterium; assembly: GCA_040883225.1. GTDB lineage: Bacteria > Chloroflexota > Limnocylindria > Limnocylindrales > CSP1-4 > JAFMJV01. The sequence goes on from JBFLKP010000189.1 coordinate 665, forward strand.
GCAGGACCACGATGCCCAGGTCCTCCCAGGCCTGCTGCAGCTCCGGCGGCAGGTAGGCGCCGGCCGAGATGACCAGCTGGAGCTCGCCGCCGAACTGCGCGAGGATGGGGCGAAAGAGCAGCCGGCGCAGGCGATAGGGCAGCCGACGCGACACGCCGCGAGCCCGTTGCACGAGCGACTCGCGGCCGCGCTGCCGGACCCCACGCATGAGGCCGTTCCAGATGACCTCCATCAGCTGCGGGGTGAGGACCATGACGGTCGCCGGCAGCTCCTGCATGGCCTCGAGGATGAGGCGCGGGTTGCGAGAGCGGTAGTACACGACCTCGGCCCCAAGCATCGTGCCGTAGAACAGCGTCGAGATCTGCTCGAGCAGGTGGGACAGCGGCAGGATCGAGACCGCGCGCAGGTGGCGCAGCTCGAAGAGGTTGGCGAACATGCCGATCGAGACGAGGAAGTTGCCGTGCGTGAGCAGGACGCCCTTGGGCGCGGCGGTCGTCCCGGAGGTGAAGTGGATCTCGAAGAGGGAGTCCCGGTCCGGCTGCGGCCACGACGCGACCTGCGCTTCCCAGTCCTCGGGCCAGTCGTCGTTCGCTTCAGCCGTCAGGTCGGCGAGCTGGTGGACACGCAAGCCGTCGAGCCCGAGCCCGGCCGGATCGGGCGCGTCGTAGCCTTCGTCCACGACCACCGTCTCGGCCTCGGTGAGCCGGGCGATGCGCTCGATGACCGACGCAGTCATGCGCAGGTCGATGGGTACGAGCACGACGCCGGCGCGCATGGCGCCCCAGTACACCGCCGGCAGGTGGGGCGTCGACGGAGCCCAGGTCATCATCCGGTCGCCTGGCTGGAGCCCGGCCGCCCGCAGCCGCCAGGCCGCGAACCTCGAGCGCCGCTGCATCTCCTTCGCCGACCAGGCCACGGCCATGCCCGCGTCGGTGCGCAGGCCATACATCACGCGCTCGGCCGGCCACCGCTCGGCGGCGTCATCGAGCACCTCCACGAGATTGTCGAAATCCGAGGCGTGGGGGAAGTCCGTCATGGCGCGCAAGTCTAGCGGCCACCGGTCGCGGGCCGAAGCCAGCGGCAACGGCACGCGACTCGCTCGCGCGCCGGGCTCGGGCAAGATAGCGCTGATGGACAAGCGCACCTTCTTCGACATCATGGGCACAGCTCCCGCCACGGTCACCGTCGTGACCACGATGGATGCCGGCGGAGCGCCTCGGGGACTGACCGTGGGTGCGGTGACCAGCGTCTCGGCCGATCCGCCGTCGCTGCTCATCAGCCTCGACCGTCGTTCACGCACGCTGCAGCACCTGTTGGCCGCTCGCCGCTTCGCGGTCAACTACCTGCGCGGCGACCGGGCGGAGGTGTCCCGCCGCTTCTCCAAGCCGTTGGAGGACCGGTTCACCGGGATCGAGTGGCGTCTCGGCTCCACGGGGGTGCCCATCCTCCACCAAGACAGCCTCTCCTGGCTCGAGTGCCGCATCGAGCAGGTCGTCGAGTCGGGCGATCACGTCGTGCTCATCGCCGCGGTCGAGCATGGTGTGGCCCCGCCGACCGGGTCGCGGCCGCTGATGTACTTCCGGCACCACTACGAGGCCTGGCCGGGCGACGTCGACGACCCGCGGGCTACGGCTCCGTTGGAGGGCTCGACGCCGACGACGCCGACGCAGTCGGGAGCGGCTCCGGGCTCGCTGCCGGGATCGGGGTCGAGCTCTTCGACGCGTTCCTGAAGACGTTGCGCACGGCTCGGCGGATCTTCGACACGTTGGGCTTGATGTCGTAGTCCGCTTGGGTGGTGCCGTAGCCCTTCTCCGGCGAAAGCACCAGTGACACCGGCTGGCTCGTATCGAGCTCGGTCGCCAGCAATGCCAGCTGCGGCAGCATCTTGCGCGGGATGTTGGTCGTGACGTGCTCCTCGAACTGCTGGCGCAGGGCGCCGATGGTCCCGGGCTCCAGCAGCGAGTCGAGGTCGAGCTGATCGCGCAGCTGGTCGACCACGAACTGCTGGCGCGCGGCGCGGTCGAAGTCGGAGGTGGTCTTGCGCGAGCGGGCGTAGGCCAGCGCGTCCTGGCCGTTCATGACCTGGATCCCGGGCGGGATATAGAGCTTGATGTGGCCGCGGCCATCGGAGGCCGAGTAGCCGGGGTCGTAAAGCGGCAGCTGCACGTCGAGCGTGAGCCCGCCGAAGGCGTTGACGGCACCGCGGAAGCTGTTGAGGTCGACCGCCACGTAGTGCCCGATATCGAGCCCGTAGAGCTCGGAGAGCGCACCCATGAGCGCCTTGTATCCGCGATGACTGTCGTTGCCCGGAAAGAGGTCGTCGCGCAGTCGCGCGGTGATGTAGAGCGAGTTGATGCGGCTGCCGTACGCGTTGCCGAAGACGCGCCGGGCCTTGGCGAACTCGGCGGTCCGGGGCAGGGGCACGTCGACGGTGTCACGGGGCAGCGAGATGAGCGCCATGCGCCCGGACTTGGGGTGGATGCTCACGACCATCATCGTGTCGGTCAGGTAGGTCGTCTCGCCCGGCCGGCCACTGTCGATGCCGACGAGCAGGATGTCCAGGCGCTTGTTCGGGTTCCACGGCTCGATGGTGGGTTCGGGCGTCGACGGTGCGTCGGTCGACCGGCTGGCCGGGGCGGACCGGTCTGCCCTGGGCGGCGGGGTGGCCGAGACGATGTCCTGGAGCCGGCGCGGCAGCTCGCCGATGTCGGGCACCGCAGAGGTGTCACCGCCGCCGTCGAAGACATCGAGCGTGTCCTGGGCGAAGCGTATGGGCATGGCTGCCGCAGCGTGGCTGCCGACGATCACGGCCACGATGAGCACGACGCCGAGCGAGGATGCGGTACGCGTACGGCCGGTGCCGATGAGCGGGTCGCGCGCCAGCCGCCAGGCGTCGAGGACGGCGGCGAGCCGGTAGAGGGCGTCGAAGGCGATGAGCAGCAGGGCAGTGGTCAGCACGTCGGCGTCAAGGAGGGACGCGGCCGTCGCCTTCAAGCCCGTGCTGGCCACCAGGCCGGCTCCGGCGACGAGCGCGGCGATGGGCAGCGCCACCCACATCGCGGCCCGCAGCCAGCGTCGCAGGTACGCGTGGCCGAGGCCGGGCAGCAGGAACGAGAGGAAGGCGGCGGTGAAGGCACTCCTCACGGGCACCAGCGCGGCCCGTCCCTTGGTGGCCATGCGGCAGCGACACCCCTCTCGACGACGTATGCGCCACGGCGGCGCACCACGACAGCGTGGCCGACCTTGCCGCGCGAATCAACCCCCCCGCGCCGTCGCGAGGGCTAGGGTTTCCTTCACCTCGGCCGACCGGCGACCGGGTCTCAAGCCCGGCTCAGTCGTGTCCCCGGACGGGAGGCCTCTACACTCAGGGGATGCGTGGTGAACGACTCGCGCGGGTGACCCTCGCGCTCGACGCGATCTATTGTGCGTTCGTCGGCCTGGTGACCATCGCTCTTCGTCGACCGATCGGCGGGTTGGTGGGGCTCCCGGCCGTGGTCATCGCGGCCCTGGGCGCGGCCGTCATCGGCTGGGCCTACGTCGTGATCGGCCAGACCGTGCGCATCGACTGGCGTCGTGGCATCTGGCAAACGATGACCGCGAACTCGGTGGTGGCGTTCCTGCTCGCGCTCGGCGCGGCCCTGCATCCGGGTCGGGGCGCGAGCGCCATGATGGCGTTCGTGTCGCTCGACGTGATGTCGATCGCCGCGGCTCAGGCCATCTCGCTCATCCGCGGCCGCTCGAAGGGGTGAAGCTCAGGGATGACCGTGCCGCCCGGGGGTCAGCGAAGCCGACTTCGACACCCACGGCCGCGACCGGACCTTCGGGGTGTTTGACCGCCTCGGCGAGCGTCCCTACACTCAGGGCCGGCCTCCTTGCGTCGCCCTACGCGCGTGAGGCTCTCCCGTCGGTCCTGGTCCCGACGGTCGAGTGCGGCCCGAGACCGACCAGCGGGAGGTGATTTCCTAGTTGGCAGAAGTCCGAGTCGGTGAGAACGAGTCCTTCGAGGCGGCCCTGCGACGCTTCAACAAGAAGATCCAGCAGAGCGGCATCCTCGCCGAGGCCCGTCGACGCGAGCATTTCGAGAAGCCCAGCGTGAAGCGCAAGCGCAAGGAAGCGAAGCGCAAGAAGGCTGCGCGCGGCGAATAGCCCGCCCCCAAGGAACCCAACCAAGGTCCCCGAGACCCCTCCACCTGCCATCGAGAGGAGGTCCGCCGTGAGCCTGACCGAACAGCTCCAGGCTGACATGAAGACGGCCATGCGTGACGGCGACGCGCACCGACGCGACACGCTGCGCATGGCGCTCGCTGCTGTCCAGAACGCGGCCAAGGACAAGCGCGATGACCTCACGAACGAGGAGGCCCTCGCCGTCCTCACCAAGCAGGTCAAGTCACGCCGCGAGTCGATCAGGGCGTACGCCGACGCGGGTCGAGACGACCTCGCGGCCAAGGAGCAAGCCGAGATCGACGTGCTCCAGCCCTATCTGCCCGAGCAGCTGGGCGAGGATGAGGTGCGCGGGCTCGTGCTCGAGGCCATCGCCTCGACCGGCGCGGGCTCCCCGAAGGACATGGGCCGCGTCATGGGTGCGCTCATGCCCAGGGTCAAGGGACGCGCCGACGGCGCGCTCGTCAGCCGCCTCGTGAGCGAGGAACTAGCCAAGGCGGCTCAAGCCACGTAGGCTGCACCGATGCTGGCACGCCGGGGGAGCCAGATCCTCGCCTTCACCAAGCGGGACGCCGTCCGCCTGGGCCTCCTCTCCACGCTCCTCGTGGCCGGGCTCACCACGGTCCTGGCCTTCAACCACCTACGCTCCATGTCGGGCACCGACGACTTCCTCGCGGTCTTCGGGTGGTTGCTGCTCTCGATGGCGGTCGTGACCACGCTCATGGCCTGGATGTGGCGCTTCCGTTCGCGCCTGTGGCACCGCAACAACGCGATGCTGCTGCTGGCCCTGGCGCTGCTGGCCGCCACGACGATGCTGGTCGTGACCGGCGACAGCACCGTGGCGCCCTACCTCGTGCCGACCTTCGCGGTCGGGCTGTTGCTCTCGGTGTTGCTCGACTCGGGTGTGGCCAGCGTGGCCACGGCCATGGTCGCGGTCATGGCCGGTGTCATCACCGAATCCATGGACATCGCGGCCTACACCTTCCTCGGGGGACTCGTGGGCACCATCGTCATCGGCCGCGCGGAGCGCCTGACGCAGTTCGTGCAGGCCGGTGCGGCGATCACCGCAGCCAACGTCGCGGTGATCACGGCGTTCACCATCATCACCGTCTCGCAGGACCTCGAGGTCTACCTCCAGCTGCTCGCGGCCTCGGCCATCTCCGCCTTCGGCGCCGCCATCGTGGCGGCAGGCACGTTCGCGGTGCTGGGCAGCGTCTTCGGCATCACCACCTCCTATCAGCTCCTGGAGCTGGCCAATCCCACGCAGCCGCTCCTGCGACGGCTGCTGCTCGAGGCGCCCGGGACCTACCACCACTCCCTGATGGTGGGCAACCTCGGAGAGCAGGCAGCAGAGGCCATCGGCGCGGACGCGCTGCTCACCCGGGTCGCGGCCTACTACCACGACATCGGCAAGCTCTACGACCCCCTGGTCTTCATCGAGAACCAGGCCGGCGGCGAGAACGTGCACGACCAGCTCCCGCCCGATGAGTCGGCCGCCATGATCGTGGGCCACGTCGCCCGCGGCATCGACATCGCCTACCAGTACAAGCTGCCGAAGGTGCTCATCGGCTACATCCCCCAGCACCACGGCACGGCCCTCATGGGCTACTTCTACGCCAAGGCGCGCCAGATCGCGGCAGACGAAGCCGGCGCGCCGCTGAGCTCGAAGGCCGGCAAGGAGGCCGCCGACAAGGTGGACCCGCGCCGCTACCGCCACGCGGGCCCGAAGCCGCAGACGCGCGAAGCCGCCATCCTCATGCTGGCCGACAGCGTGGAGGCCTCGGTGCGCAGTCTCGCCAGCCACGACGAGCCGACGATCCGATCGATGGTCGTCCAGATCATCAGCGACCGCCTCATCGACGGGCAGTTCGACGAATGCGACCTCACGCTGCGCGACCTTGACCACATCCGCGAGTCCTTCATCCAGCAGCTGCAGGCCATGTACCACCGACGCATCGCGTACCCCACGAACAAGATCGTCGAGCTCGAGTCGCGGCGGCCGGCGGAACGCAAGGGCGCTTGAGCGAGACCACGGACCTGTCGGGGGTGGCCGTCGAGGTCGTCGTCCGCCATGGCGTGCCCACGCTGCTGCCGACCGAGGAGTGCCGGCAGATCCTGGCCGCGGCCGTGGCGGCAGGTGGGGCGCCGCCCGGCAGCGCCATCACGCTCACGCTCACCGACGACGCCGAGCTGGCCGCGCTCAACGCCGAGCACATGGGCGTGGAGGGGCCGACCGACGTGCTCAGCTTTCCGCTGTTGCCGCCGTCGGCCTTCCCCGAGCATCCCGGGCAAGACCCCGCGGCCCGCGAGGCCATCGACCCGTTCCCGCTGCCACCGGACGAGCCGGTGAGCCTGGGCGATGTGGTGGTCTCGGTCGAGCGGGCCATCGACCAGGCCGAGGGCGGCGCCGGTGGCCAGACGAACGACGTGCGCTGGTCGCCCGCAGAGGAGCTGCGACTGCTCATCACCCACGGCGGGCTGCACGTGTGCGGCTGGGACCATGCCGCACCAGATGAGGAAGCCGCCATGCGCACGCTCGAGCGCCGGCTGCTGGAAGAGGCGCCGCTCGCGGTCGACGAGCCCGCGCGCGGGTTGTCCTAGCATGGCTCCATGCTTCGCCCACCGACCCTTGCCGCTCTAGGACTCTGCCTCGCCGTTGCCGTGCCCGTCGCTGCCGCCGACGAGTGCCTGGCCCCGTCCCTTGACGACCCCGCGTCCTCCCTGTCACGGACGGACCACGCGGTCACCGGCAACCGGGTCGCGGGCGGCTGCGGGCCGCTCGAGGGCGACGAGCTCGAGGTAGCGCTCGGGGGCACGCCCATCTGGGTGCTGCCCGATCCCAGCGACCGTGGGAGCTCCTGGTTCGTGGTGCTCGAAGACGGGACGGTCGACCACGTCGTCGATGACGGCCGCGGCGGGGCCTTCGTGAGCCAGAGCGAGCGACCACCGCTGCCCGCGGGCGACCCCCCGCTGGCGCTCCAGACCGGGGAGGACGAGGTCGTGGTCGGCTCGGCCCTTGGCGCACGCGGCTGGTTCTCCGATGCGCTGCCCGATGCACGCGTGACCGAGATCCCGGGCGCCGCTCTCGTCGCGCCGGTCGGCCCTACCGAGCGCTACGAGCACGGGGTGCTGGGCGATGCGTTCGAGGCCGCGGCCATCGAGGTGCGCGACCAGGCCGGTCCGCTCGCACGCGTCGCCGTCGAGCTCGACGAGGTCGTCGAGAGCACCTCGGCCATGGTCGTGGAGCTGGCCTCGAACGAGCTCGGGCCGGAGCTACTCGTGACCGTCAGCGATGCGGCCCACGGCGCTCGCCTGCGGGCCTATGGGCTCGACGGCTCGATCATCGCGGAGTCCGACGCCATCGGTCAGGGCTATCGTTGGCTGCACCAGATCGGCGCCGGCTCCCTGGCTCCGGACGGCGCGCTGGAGGTCATCGCTGTGCGCACTCCGCACATCGGCGGGGTCGTCGAGGCCTACCGCCTGGTCGACGGGCGGTTCGAGCTGGCGGCCTCGGCCGCCGGCTACAGCTCGCACCAGCTGGGCTCGGCCAACCTCGACATGGCGCTCCTGGCCGACGCCGACGGGGACGGCCGTCTCGACGTGGTCGTGCCCACCGAAGCGCTGGACGAGATCGCCCTGCTCGCGCGCACATCGGACGGCTTCGACGAGCTCGGGCGGTTGGCGCTTGGTGACCGGCTGCGGACGAACGTGGCCGCCACCCCGACCGCCGACGGGAGGCTCGTGATCGCAGCCGGCACGGAGGCCGGGACGCTGCGGGTCTTCCGCTAGCGCCGAGCGGGTACCATCTCCCACGCTGCGCCGCGCTCCCGACGTCGGGTCGCGGCCGCTGCGCATGCCTGCAGGGACGAGAGGACGCGCTTGAAGAAGGTCGTCGTCGGCCTGGGGAACCCCGGGTCCAAGTACGAGAACACGCGACACAACATCGGCTGGATGGTGCTCGACCGCCTCGCCGATCGGCACGGCGCGTCCGGTTCGGTCAAGACGAAGGACGCGGCCGCCACGGCACGTGGCCGCATCGGGGACGACGAGCTCATCCTCGTCAAGCCCATGACCTACATGAACCGTTCGGGTGAGGCGGTGCGCAAGGCCATGGCTCGCGAGCGCGTGCCGATGAAGGACGTGCTCGTGGTGGTCGACGACATGGACCTGCCCTTCGGCAAGCTGCGCATGAAGGCCAAGGGCAGTGCCGGTGGACACAACGGGCTGCGCTCGATCATCGGCGAGATGGGGACCGAGAGCTTCGCCCGGCTGCGCGTCGGGATCGGCAAGCCCAGCGGTGGGGCCGTGGGCCACGTGCTGGGCGACTTCGCCCACGCGGAGCAGAAGCACCTCGACCTCATCCTCGACGCTGCCGCCGATGCGGTGGAGCTGTGGACCGAACAGGGCCCCGGGGTCGTCGCCAACAGGTGGAACGGCTGGAAGCCGCCCATCGAGGAGCCCGCAACCGGCGCGGCGTCGACGGATGAGCCGGGACCCAAGCCGGGCCCGCGGCCGTCGGAGAGGCCCGTACCGCGGGTGGCCGACGCCGACGGCGTGGTGCACACCAAGACCGGCTGGCGCAGGCTGCTGCCCGGCATCCTCGGCGGGCGCGGCAAGGACGAAGCGTGACCGACGCGCTCCGGCGCACCCGCCCGCGCCGTCGCCGCGACGAGTCGCCCTCGCCCACGGGCACCCGGCACCGCATCCCCGACCTCTCGCCGCTGACCGGCCTGCTCGCGGGGTCCGGCGAGGTGGAGGCGGTCGTCGAGGGCTATCGCAAGGCCGCCGGAGGGCGCGTCGGTCGCGACCTGCGTCACGTCACCTACGCCGCTGTGCCCCATGGCGCCAAGACCTACCTCGCGGCCGCCTTGGCCGTGGCCTCGGGGGAACGGCTCGTGTGGGTCGCGCGCGACGCCGAGATCGCCGATCGCGTGGCCGAGGAGCTGGGCGCGTGGCTGGGCAGCGCCGAGCAGGTCGTGACGCTCGAGCCGCGCACGGCCTTGGCCTATGAGCGCTCCGAGCTGGTGCGTGACGAATCGGCCGCTCGTGTGGCCGCGCTCGCGACGTGGCGCCGTGCGGGCTCGCCTGCGCGCATCCTCGTGGCCAGCCTGCAGGCGCTCTTCCAGCGCACGCTCGCGCCGGACGAGATCCCCGTCGAGCCGCTGCGCCTGGCGGTGCGCACACGGTTGGGGCCCGAGCGCGTGCTGGGCACGCTCGTCGAGCTCGGCTACGAGCACGTGCCCGAGGTCGGCGGCCGCGGGGAGTTCGCCCGGCGCGGCGGCATCGTCGACGTCTTTCCCGCCGGGCAGCCGATGCCCGTGCGGGTCGAGTGGTTCGGTGACGAGATCGACTCGCTGCGAGCCTTCGACCCGGCCGACCAGCGCGGGGTCGGGCCGGTCGACGAGGCGGTCCTTCTGCCGGCCTCCGAGTTCCTCCTCGCGGCTGGCTCGCACGAGGATCTGGTCCGACGCCTGAACCGCACCGTCGAGCGCCTGCCAGAGGCGCTCCAGGCCGACCTCGAGCGCTTCGACAGCGGAAGCCTGGGCGACGCCGCCGAGCTGTGGGCCGGCTATCTCGCGCCGCACACCGCGATCGACCACCTGGGTCCCGCCATCTGGCTCATCGATGAGCCCGAGGAGGTCTCGACCGTGGCCGAGTTCCTGCAGGCGCAAGCCGACGAGCGGCGTGCCGAGCTCGAGCGGGGAGGCGACCTGCCCGCGCGCTGGGCGGCGGCCTACCCCACCGCCCGGGAGTGGAAGTCGGCGCTGCACGAGGCGCGCACGCTGGAGCTGACCTGGGAGTCGGATATCGAGGGTGCGCCACCCGGTGGCAATCCCTTCGGCTGGCACGAGCCGGTCCTGCCGCCTGCGCCCATCGGCGATCTCGCGGCCACGGTCAGGCGGTGGCGCGACGACGGTGCCCGGGTGGTGCTGGCCTCGGACCAGTCGGCTCGCCTGTCCGAGATCCTCGAAGAGGCCGGCATGGGCGCGGCGCCGCTGACCGATCTGCACGAGGTCGTGCCGGCCGGCGGCCTGGCGCTCGTGGAGCGCAGCCTCAACGGGGGCTTCGCCGGAGGACCGGGGGCGGTCCAGCTCGTCACCGACCGCGAGCTCTTCGGCACCGTTCGGGTGCGCCGGCCTCGCGCCATGCGCCGGGTGGTGCCGCGCGACCTGCTCGAGCGCCTCGAGCCCGGCGATGTCGTGGTCCACGTCGATCACGGCGTTGCCCGCTACGAGGGGCTGGTCCGGCGCGCGGCGGCGGGTGCCGGATCGGAGGAGCGCGACTTCCTCGAGCTGCACTTCGCCGAGACGGGCCGCATGTGGGTCCCGGTCGAGCAGATCGAACGCGTCTCGCGCTACGCCGGTGGCGACCATCCACAGCTCTCGAGACTCGGTGGCGGTGAGTGGCAGCGGGCCCGCACGCGGGTCAAGAAGGCGGTCGGCGACCTTGCCCGCGACCTCCTGCGGCTCTATGCCGACCGGGCCAAGGCGCACGGGCGCTCGTTCGGAGAGGACACGCCCTGGCAGTCGGAGATGGAGGCGGCCTTCCCCTACGAGGAGACGCCCGACCAGCTGCGGGCGGCCCTCGATGTCAAGGCCGACCTCGAGAAGGCCTCGCCCATGGACCGGCTGGTGGTCGGCGACGTCGGCTACGGCAAGACGGAGGTCGCGCTGCGCGCCGCCTTCAAGGCCATCGGGGCCGGCACGCAGGTGGCTGTGCTCGTGCCCACGACCGTGTTGGCGGCACAGCACCTGGTCACCTTCCAGCAACGCTTCGCGGCCTATCCCGTGACCGTGCGCTCGCTGAGCCGGTTCGTCTCGAAGCGTGAGCAGCAGGACACGCTCAAGGGCCTCGAGGCCGGGAGCGTCGATGTCGTCATCGGCACCCACCGGCTGCTGAGCAAGGACATCCGCTTCCGTGACCTCGGCCTCGTCGTGGTCGACGAGGAGCAGCGCTTCGGCGTCACCCACAAGGAGCGCCTCAAGCAGCTCAAGACCGAGGTCCACGTGCTCACCCTCAGCGCCACGCCCATCCCGCGCACGCTCAACCTCGCGCTCGTGGGCGTGCGCGACATGAGCGTCATCGAGACGCCGCCGGAGGACCGGCTACCGATCCAGACGCGCGTGGCGGAGGCCTCCGCCGGATTGGTCCGCGACGCCATCCTGCGCGAGCTCGATCGCGGCGGCCAGGTCTTCTACGTGCACAACCGCGTCGAGACCATCGACGCCCAGGCAGAGCAGCTGCGACGCCTGCTCCCGAGCGCCCGCATCGCCGTCGGCCACGGCCAGATGGCCGAAGGCCAGCTCGAGAAGGTCATGCTCGCCTTTGCGGCAGGGGAGTACGACGTGCTCGTCTCGACCACCATCATCGAGTCGGGCTTGGACATCCCCAACGCCAACACCATCATCATCGACCGTGCCGACGCCCTGGGCCTGGCCCAGCTGTACCAACTGCGCGGCCGTGTGGGGCGCTCGTCGCGTCGGGCCTACGCCTACCTGCTCTATCGACGAAGGGCCAGCCTGAGCGACATCGCTCGCAAGCGGCTGGCGGCCATCTTCAACGCCTCCGAGCTCGGGGCCGGGTTCCAGATCGCGCTCTCGGACCTCGAGATCCGTGGCGCGGGCAACATCCTTGGCGCCGAGCAGCACGGCCACATGGCGGCGGTCGGCTTCGACCTCTACACGCGCATGCTGGCCGAGGCCGTGGAGGAGGAGAAGGCCACGCTCGAGGGTCGCGAGCCACGCCACGCCCGCACGCAGGCCAAGATCGACCTGCCCGTGGACGCCTATCTGCCCGACGACTACGTGCCCGAGGAGCCGCAGAAGCTGGAGCTCTACCGGCGCCTCGGCCGTGTCGTCAGCGACGACGGGCTCGACGAGATCCGCGCCGAGCTGCTCGATCGCTACGGACCGCTGCCGCCCGCGGTCGAGCGCCTGCTCGAGGTCTCACGCCTGCGCTACCAGGCAGAGGAGGCGGGCTTGCTCTCGGTGGCGCTCGAGAGCGGCCAGGTCGTCTTTCGCTTCGGGCCCGACTGGTCGCGAGCGAGCACGATGCGGGCGCTGGCGCCGCAGTCGGTCGACGACCCCCTGCGCTCGCTCCAGGGTCGCATCAAGTACGCCTCCAACCAGGTGCGCGTGCGGCCGCCGGCCGAGCCGGAGCGTTCGTGGTCGCTCACCCGCGCGGTGGTCGATCGGCTGGCGGACGACGCTGCGACCAGTCGGCGGGACGCGGTCGGAAGCTGAGCGGGCCCAGCCGCGGTGGGGACGTCGCGACCAGGGTCGGCCGTCGCCGGCGGCTCCCCGTGGCACCCGATGGCGAGCTCGGGGGGGTCGGTCTCGGCCGGCCCCTCGTTCCCCCGGGGGTCGGCCGGGTGGCGTGTGGTCAACCCGCAGCAGGGACTTCGTCGTCTCCTCGCTTCGAGAAGCGGGCCACGTACTCGGGCCGGTAGCGGTCGTAGAGCGTCACCAGGAGCGTGATCAGGAACACGAAGAAGAACGTGTTCTGCCCTTCGATGGGGTTGCCCAGCAGGTCGAAGACGACGTAGAGCCCGGCCACCACGGCGAAGTTCAGCAGGCCCGTCACGATGAACTGGCGCAACGCGGGCCCTGGCCCGAACCCCTGCCGCTCGAGGAGGGTCGAGAGCACCGCATTGCCGACCACGATGATGCCGATGACCGTGGCGAACACGATGGGCTCGCCGGAGACACCGAGCATCTGGCCGAAGATGGTCGTGGTCAACGCGATGAGCGCCAGCTTCTCGAAGAGCCCCGGCCGGATGAACGTGGCCAGCATGCGCTTGCGCTCGGCGGCCAGACGCTCGGGCGGCACCTCCCGGCCGGCCTCGGCGTCGGCGTCGATGGTGAGCGGGCGGTCACGCGGCGGCAGCTTGTTCTTCACGATCCACCAGGCAGCGTAGAGCAAGGCCACGACGACGACCACGGCGATGACCACGATCCAGGGCCGTTCCGCGAACGTGTCGACCCAGGCCGTACCCGCCGGCACCCCGAAGATGTCCTCTTGGACGAAATCGGTGGTATCGAGCTGCGCGATGTGGATCCACCACTCCTGCGGCAGCTTGATGAAGATCCAGATGAAGGCCGCGGCACCGAGCAGCACCTGCCGGCTCATGCGCCGCGGATCCCAGAGCACGCGCACCGACTCGTAGAAGATGAAGAAGTACTCGAAGACGTTGGGGAAGATGAACAGCCAGCCGCGTTCGCCGAGCAGGTCCTCCAGCCCCGCGGGCAGGGGCACGCCGAGCTCGAAGAACACCACGCCCACGAGGCGCCAGAAGATGAGGAAGCGGGCGATGCTCACGGCGAACTGGTTGGTCCAGTTGCGCAGCGTGGCGGTGTAGGCGATGACCAGGTAGTAGATGTCGAGGGCCTTGTCGTAGCTCTGGTAGCCCGACAGGTCCGCGTCGGGAGCGACCGCCTGGAAGACGGTCTGGTCGACCGCGTCGATGACGAGGCAGGCCACGATGGCGGGCAGCGGGAAGCGCGGGATGAGCAGCGGCACCAGCAGTCGCGAGAGGACGACGGCCCAGAAGACCAGCTCGGCGGTTTCGATCTCCACGGAGCCCTCCTAGATGCCCACGTTCTGCGGCAGGCTGAGCATGAACCCCACGCCGCCAAGGAAGAACAGCATGGCCACGAGGAGCATGAAGAGGCGGACGATCCGGCCCTTGAGCTTCGTGCCCACGCCGGCGAAGAAGAGGACCGAGGCCATGACGACCGCCGTCAGCACGAAGTTGTCGCCGGTCTGGTTGGCCTCGGCGGACGTGTCGGCCAGGGCCTCGGCCTGAGCGTTCAGGCGGTCGGCCTCGGCCCGCGCCGCAGGTTGGTACTCGGGCATGTCGAAGGGTGAACCGGGCGGGACCTCGCCCTCCGGCACCGACGCGACCCAGGACTCGAAGGCCGGCCGGAACTCGTCGCGGAAGCGATCCTCGACGAACGCCTCGGCGGACTCGTTCTCATCGGCCACCTGCTGGAGCCACAAGGTCCAGACCTGCAGGTCGATCTGCGCCAGGGCTGCGTACACGCTCGTCTGCTGGGCCGCGTCGGTCTTGGCTTCGATGGCGCTCCGGGATGAGCTCGCCTGCACGCCGCCCCAGCGCGTGGCCTGGTAGGCGGACCAGGCGGCGACGATGGTGGCCAGCGCCAGGATGACGGCCGCGGCCAGCTCGATCCAGTCGGTGCGGTTGAAGCGTGCCTGGGCGATCTCGTCGAGGCGCTCGCCCCACGGCAGGATGGCGTCGGAGTCGGGCACCGCCGCCGGTTCCGGCGCGCGCGGCTGGCTGTCTCCGGGATCGCTCGTCACCTGCTCCCTCCGTCTTGCCTCGTCGGCCTGACGCACCATAGCAAACCGCTGACCCCCTCGACCTACCGGAGATGGACCAGCCCTCGCCTCTGCGATGCGCGCTAGATTCCCACCATGCCCCATCACCCCGACACCATCGACGGCCTGCAAGCGGCCTTCGGCGAGCGCGACTACGTGGCCGACCGCGCGCTCGTGACCTCCGTCTTCCTCGGCCTCCGGCTGGGTCGACCGCTGCTGCTCGAGGGGGAGGCCGGCGTGGGCAAGACCGAGCTGGCCAAGGTCCTCGCCTCGACCCTGGGCACGCGCCTCATCCGGCTGCAGTGCTACGAGGGCCTTGACGTCAACACCGCGGTCTACGAGTGGAACTACCCGCGCCAGATGCTGGAGATCCGCCTGTTGGAGGCCCAGGGCAAGCTCGACGACGCCCGGGCGCAGGACATCTTCTCCGAGGACTTCCTGCTCAAGCGGCCGCTGCTGCAGGCGCTCGAGGCCGAGGACGGCCAGCCGCCGGTGCTGCTCATCGACGAGATCGATCGCGCTGATGAGGAGTTCGAGGCCTTCCTCCTGGAGATCCTCTCCGACTTCCAGGTGACCGTGCCGGAGGTGGGCACCGTGCGCGCGGAGCATCCGCCGCGCGTGATCCTGACCTCGAACCGCACGCGAGAGGTCCACGACGCGCTCAAACGCCGCTGTCTCTATCACTGGATCGACTATCCCGATGCGGCGCGCGAGTACGAGATCGTGCTGGCTCGAGTCCCGGACACGCCCGAGCGGCTGGCCCAGGCCATCGTGGCCTTCGTGCAGCGCCTGCGGCAGGGGCAGTTGACCAAGGTGCCCGGGGTGGCCGAGACCATCGACTGGGCCGCGGCCCTGCTGGCCCTGGGTGCCGGACGCCTCACCGCGGAGCTGGTGGACGACACGCTCGGTGTCGTGCTCAAGTACGAGGAGGACGTGCAGGCCATCCGGGGGGCCACGGCCGCAGCCTACCTGGAGGAGACGGCGGCCGGCGCGGCCTAGCCATGTCCACCTCGTGGAGCCGCGCCAGCGTCTCGGGCAGTGCCTTCTTCTGGAACGCGCTGCTCTTCACCCGCGCCCTCCGGGCCGAGGGGCTGACCACGGACCTCGGCGCGGCCATCGACTACTCGCGGGCGCTGACGCTCATCGACATCGGTGACCGCGAGCAGGTGCGCGCGGCGGGCTCGGCCATCTTCGTGCGGCGTCGCGACGAGGTCGACACCTACGACCAGGTCTTCGACCGCTTCTGGACACGCTACGAGCTGGCCATCGAGCCGCCCGCGTGGGACCTCGAGGTCGACCTCACCGGCGAGGAGCGCGACCAGGGGGCACGGGTGCGTGCGTCCGAGGGCGAGGATGGCGACGAGGTCGTGGCCGGTCCGGCCGACGATGGGGCCGACGCGGGCGATGCCGATGGCTCCGAGCTCAAGGACGAGGAGGGCAGCTCCCGCTCGTGGAGCGAACGCGAACGGTTCCTGCGCAAGCCCTTCGATCGCATGAGCCCTGATGAGCTGCGTGACGCCGAGCGGCTGGTCGACCAGGTGCGCCCCCGTCTCGAGCAGCGACGCTCGCGCCGGCAGCAGCTGCACCGGCACGGCAAGCTCGTGGCCGTGCGGCAGATGTACCGCGCCAATCTCCAGAATGGCGGCGACCTCGTCGAGTGGCTGTGGCGGCGACCGGCCATGCGCCCGCGCTCGATCACCGTCATCTGCGACATCTCGGGCTCGATGGAGCGGCACTCGCGCCTGCTCATCCGCTTCGCCATGGCCCTGCACCGGATGTCCAACGTGCGCACCGAGGCGTTCGTCTTCGGTACGCATCTCTCGCGTGTCACTCACCAGCTCGCCGGCCGCGACCCCGACGTGGCGCTGGACAGGGTCAGCGAGTCGGTCTCCGACTGGTCCGGCGGCACGCGCATCGGCGCCTCGCTGCGGCAGTTCAACCGTGAGTGGGCGCGGCGGACGTTGCGCTCGAGCGGCGTGGTCATCATCGTGAGCGACGGCTGGGACAGGGGTGACCCGGCGCTCGTGCGGGGCGAGATGGCGCGCCTCCAGCGCTCATGCCACCGGCTCATCTGGCTCGACCCGCTCGCGGGCACCGAGTACTACCAGCCGCTGGCCGGCGGCATGGCCGCGGCCTACCCCTTCATCGACGACCTCGTCGCCGTCCACGACCTGGCTTCGCTCTACCGTCTCGGCGAGCTGCTGGCCGAGATGGCCGAGCACCGCAGTCGACGGCCCGACCGCAACGGCCGTCCGCGTGTCCATCGGGAGGCCACGACCGAGGTCGCGCTGCGGCCCGGGGTCGTGGCGTGAGAGAGCTCTTGCCGGTGCTCGACGGCTGGACGGCCGAGGGGCTCGAGGTATCGCGCGCGGTGGTCATCCGGACCTTCGGATCATCGCCGCGTCGTGAGGGCGCCACGATGCTCCGCGGCTCCGATGGACGAATCAGCGGCTCGGTCAGCGGAGGATGCGTCGAGGGCGCCACGGCCGAGCACATGGAGACGGCTGCCGCCACCGGCGAGCAGCGGGTCGTGCGCTTCGGCATCAGCGACGCCGACGCCTGGGACGTCGGTCTCGCCTGTGGCGGCACCATCGACGTGCTCGTGCAGCCGGCGGTGCCGTCCGCGGCCGTGCAGGCCGTCCGCGCCACGCTCATCGATCGCCGGGCCGGTCGGGCACTCGTCACGATCCTGCCTGCCGGCTCGCCGGGGGCGGACATCAGCGGCTCGGCGGTCGGTCCCGCGGCGCCTCCGGACGCGCCACTCATCGTGCGGGAGGATGGTTCGCTGGAGGGTTCGCTGGGCGAGGACGCCGCGGACCGGGCGCTCATCGACGCCGGCACCACGGCGATCTCGAGCGGTACCTCGAGGGTGCTCGAACTCGGTGGGCGGCAGCTCTTCGTGGAGGCCTTCCCAGTGCGCCCGCGTCTGGTGGTCGTGGGGGCGGTGGAGGTGGCCGTGGTCCTGGTGCGCCTCGGGAGCGAGCTGGGCTACGAGACCGTGCTCATCGACGGACGGCCGGCCTTCGCCACGCGCGAGCGGTTTCCGCACGTGGACCACCTGGTCATCGGCTGGCCCGACGAGGTCGCCGACGAGCTTCGGCTGGGCCGTGGCGACGCCGTGGCCGTCCTGAGCCACGACCCCAAGTTCGACGACCCGGCCATCACCGCGGCACTCCAGCGTGCGTGTCGCTACGTCGGCGCCATCGGCTCCCGTGTGACGCAGCGGGCGCGCCGCGAGCGGCTGGCGGCGGCGGGCCTGACCCCGGAGCAGCTGTCTCGCCTGCGCGGGCCCATCGGGCTCGACCTCGGCGGCCGGGAGCCGGCTGAGACGGCGCTGGCCATCATGTCCGAGATCGTGGCCGCACGGCACGGTGCCAGCGGTGGGTCGCTGGTCGACAAGATGGGCTCATCCCCGAGCACACGCGAGCGTGAGCGGTGACGGTGGTGCGCTAGACTCCACCTCGCCCACCTCAGCCTCTACACGACGGGAGTCATCGTGTCCGCCGACTCGCTACGGGCCAAGATCCGCGAGGTCCCGGATTTCCCCAAGCCCGGGATCCTCTTCTACGACATCACCACGCTGCTCAACGACGCGGATGCCTTCCGCGAGGCCATCGAGCTCATGACCGAGCCCTTCAAGGACGAGAGGGTCGACATCGTCGTGGGCATGGAGTCGCGGGGCTTCATCTTCAGCGCCCCCATGGCTCTGCACCTCGGTGCCGGATTCGTGCCCGTGCGCAAGCTGGGCAAGCTCCCGTCGGAGACCATCAGCGTCGAGTACGAGCTGGAGTACGGCACCAACACGCTGGAGGTCCACCGTGACGCCATCCGACCAGGCCAGCGTGTGCTCATCGTCGACGACTTGCTCGCGACCGGCGGGACGGTGTTGGGCACGATCGAGCTGGTGGAGCAGCTGAAGGGAGCGGTCGTGGGCCTCTCGTTCCTCGTCGAGCTCGGCTTCCTCAAGGGCCGCGAGCGCCTTGATGGCTACCCGATCAACAGCGTCATCGGGTACTGACCCGCAGGACCC
>JBFLKP010000190.1:0-6048 GCA_040883225.1 Candidatus Limnocylindrales bacterium
GCCGGCCGGCCGAGGCGACAGCCACCCCACCTCCACCCACTCCCCCTCGACGAGCGCGGGGCGCCCCCGCCCCGGCCCTCTTCGATGTCGGGCAGCATCGTCCCCCGTGAGCGCCGCATCGTCCCCGTGAGCATGGTTCACGCGCGGGCGCGCGCGTGTGCGCGAAGCGGGTGCTCGTCAAGCGACCCGGTGGTCCGTTTCGTTGCGGCCTCGCAACGTCGGCAGACGATTGGTGCGGTCTAGGACGGTCGAGTGGTAGTCCAGTAGGCACTCGGGGTCTATGCTGGCCACCAATCGTCGGTCGCGCGGAACGAGCGGAGGACAAGAAGGAACGAGCCGATGTCGCTACTGGAACGGGTAGAAGCGGCGAAACGAGGTGGTGCCGCGGGCCAGCCTGGCGCGCAGGGGGGCAACGCCGTCGTGCCTGTGGCTCCGCCCTCGAGCCAGCAGCCGCAGGTCCAGCAGCCACAGCAGCCGCAGGCCCAGCAGACGGCCGCGCCCTACGTCTCGCAGCGCGAGCAGAACTTCCGCACCATCCGCCGGCACATCGAGGAGGCCGTGGCCGATGCGCTGGCGCACCTCATCGACCTCTCCGACCCGCAGGGCGTGCGCGAGAAGATGGCGCCGGAGATCGATCGTTTCGTCGGCGACTTCATCAGCGAGAACGAGCTCAGCCTCACCCGAGATGAGCGGACGCGCCTGGTCGAGGGCGTCATCAACGAGGTCGCCGGCTTCGGACCCATCGAGCCCTTCCTGGCCGACCCCACCGTCACCGAGGTCATGGTCAATGGCCCGTACCAGGTGTACGTCGAGCGCGGCGGACGCATCGAGCGCACGCGGGTGACGTTCCGCGACGACGAGCACGTGCTCAACATCATCGACCGCATCATCACGCCGCTGGGCCGGCACATCGACGAGACCAGCCCGCGTGTCGATGCCCGCCTGCCGGACGGCTCGCGTGTCAACGCCATCATCAAGCCGCTCAGCCTCATCGGGCCGGTCATCACCGTGCGCAAGTTCGCCACGCGCTTCACGGTCGAGCAGCTCATCGAGTACGGCACCGCCTCGCCGGAGATGTTCGAGTTCCTCCAGGCTTGCGTGGAGGCCCGGCTCAACCTCTTCCTCAGCGGCGGCACCGGCTCAGGCAAGACGACCACGCTCAACGTGCTCTCCTCCTTCATCCCGGAGGAGGACCGTATCGTCACCATCGAGGACGCGGCCGAGCTGCAGCTGAGCCAGAAGCACGTCATCACGCTCGAGGCCCGCCCGGCCAACCTCGAGGGCGAGGGCGAGATCACCATCCGCGACCTGCTGCGCAACGCCATGCACATGCGTCCCGACCGCATCGTGGTGGGCGAGTGTCGTGCGGGTGAGGCGCTGGACATGATCCAGGCCATGACCACTGGCCACGATGGGTCGCTCTCCACCGGTCACGCCAACACGCCCCCGGACATGCTTCGGCGTCTCGAGACGATGATCCTGATGACTGGCTACGAGCTCCCCATGCGCGCCATCCGCGAGCAGATCGCCAGTGCCGTGGACGTCATCGTCCACACCGCCCGCCTGCGCGACGGCTCGCGCAAGATCGTCAGCATCACCGAGGTCTTCGGCGTCGAGGACGACGACATCCTGACCCAGGAGATCTTCAGGTTCGAGCAGACCGGCGTGGACGCTGACGGCAAGATCCTGGGGTCCCTCGAGCCCACCGGCATCCGGCCCACCTTCATGCCCACCTTCAAGCTGCGCGGTGTCGAGCTGCCCGAAGGCGAGTACGGCATCCCGCCCGCGGACCCCAACGAGCCGGTCAGGCGGGGCAAGGCCCGGTGGGGCATCACCGGCACCAGCGACATCCCCACTCGCGCCGCGGCCGAGGTGGGCAAGGGCCGCGCGATCGGCGCCGGCGGCATGGTCTACGTCTCGTCCATCGGCCCCATCAAGCCCGACACCGGCGAGGTCGTCAGCGGCGATCTCAAGCTGCAGACCCGCCAGTGCGTGGAGAACCTGAAGGCGGTCCTCGAGGAGCACGGCAGCTCCCTCGAGGAGGTCGTGTGGGCCAACTGGTCGCTCCGCACCAGCTCCGAGTTCGACACCTTCTACCAGGAATGGCTGCGCTGGTTCCCTGACGACGCGCCGGTCGGCCAAGGCACGCTCATGCCACTATCGCAGCGCCGAGCCGGCTTCCGCATCTCCATCGGCGTCATCGCCGCGGCCCAGGCGGCCACGCTGCCCGACGGCTCCGACCCTGCCCGCATCCCCGCGGTCATCTCGGTCAAGCGGACCGACCAGGCGGCTGAGCCGGCACCGCCCCGGCACGCTCCTGCCGGCACCGCCCCGGAGACGGACGACCCCTCCATCTAGCGCCACCGTTTCGCGCCGGCACGGATGCGGTAGGTTTGGCGTGCGGCCCGAGCGCGCGCAGCCGAGCAGAGGAGAGGGAAGGGAGCCATGACCGCCATCGACCCCGATGAGCTCTTCATCGGGCATCGTCTCGATGCCGACGAGCCGCTCACCGTCGATCCCGCCGACCTCACGACGCACGGTCTCATCGTGGGCATGACCGGCAGCGGCAAGACCGGGCTCGGCATCGACCTGCTGGAGGATGCGCTGCTGCAGGGCATCCCCTGCCTGGTCATCGACCCCAAGGGCGACATGGGCAACCTCCTGCTCACCTTCCCCGAGCTGCGCCCGGCCGACTTTCGGCCCTGGATCGAGGAGCCTGCCGCGGCCCGCGAGGGCATCACGCCCGACGAGCTGGCGGCGAGGACGGCCGAGACCTGGCGGAACGGTCTCGCCCGCAGCGGCATCGAGCCGGAGCGCATCGGCCGCCTGCGACGGACCGCCGGGTTCACCATCTACACCCCGGGCTCGGGCGCCGGTGTCCCGCTCGACCTCATCGGCTCGCTCGAGGCGCCCGACTCGGTCGACGACATCGAGGCGCTGCGCGACGA
This sequence comes from Candidatus Limnocylindrales bacterium, assembly GCA_040883225.1. Taxonomy (GTDB): domain Bacteria; phylum Chloroflexota; class Limnocylindria; order Limnocylindrales; family CSP1-4; genus JAFMJV01. The sequence continues at coordinate 2,949 of JBFLKP010000190.1, forward strand.
GGTCGAGGGTTTCACCTCCGGCCTGCTCGGGCTCATCGGCATCGAGGCCGATCCGCTCGCGAGCCCGGAGCACATCCTCATCGCCAACCTCGTGGAGCGCAGCTGGTCGGCAGGGGAAGACCTCGACCTGGCCACGCTGCTGGGCCAGATCCAGGACCCGCCGATGCGCAAGCTGGGCGTGCTGGACCTCGACGGCTTCTACCCGCCGAAGGATCGCGCGGCACTCGCGCTCAAGCTCAACGGCCTTCTCGCGTCACCAGCGTTCTCGTCCTGGAACCAGGGCCGCCCGCTGGACATCGCGTCCATGCTCCACGCCGACGGCCGCCCACAGGCCGCCATCGTCTCGGTCTCACACCTCACCGACACCGAGCGCATGTTCGTGGTCACGATGATCCTCTCCAAGATGGTCAGTTGGACGCGCCGACAGCCGGGCACCGGCCAGCTGCGCGCTCTCATCTACATGGACGAGGTCTTCGGCTATGTGCCTCCGTCTGCCGCCCCGCCCGCGAAGAAACCCATCCTGACCATCCTCAAGCAGGCCCGCGCGCACGGCGTGGGCATGGTGCTCTCGACCCAGAACCCGGTCGACGTCGACTACAAGGCGCTGAGCAATGCCGGCACCTGGATGATCGGCCGCCTGCAGACCGAGCGCGACAAGGCCCGCCTGCTCGATGGCCTGACCTCGGCGACCGGGGAGGTCGACCGCGGCGCCGTCGACGACGCCATCTCGGCTCTCGACAAGCGCGAGTTCCTCTTCCACAGCACTCGTGCCGACGCGCCCGAGCGTTTCTCCACGCGGTGGGCGATGTCCTACCTGGCGGGACCGCTCACGCGTGATCAGATCAAGTCCCTCACCGGCGAGGTCGCGAGGGAGCCGGCCGCCGTCTCGTCGGGTGCGTCGGCGGCCCAGGCCGAGCCGGCGCTGGCCGAGGACGAGACGCTCGTGGCGCCGGAGGTGGCCGAGGACGTCGAGGTCTTCTACCTCGACGGGGCCGCGCCCTGGGCGGCGGAGGTCGGCGCGGTGCCCGGCGGGACACGCCTGACCCCGGCGCTGGTCACGCGCGTGCAGATGCTCTTCGACGACACCAAGGCCGACCTGCGCGAGTCGGTCGAGTGGGAAGCGTTGGTACCGGTTGGCGCGCGGGCCGTCGATTGGAGCACGGCCATCACCGTCGACTACGACAGCCGCGACCTGCGGCGCGACCCACCCGAGGGCGCGGCCTACGTGTTGACCGACGCGCCCATCGCCAACAAGGCCTTCTTCCGTTCCGCCACCGCCGATCTCAGGAACCACCTGCACCGCACCCAGACCGTCACCCTGCAGGCTAACCGCGAGCTGAAGCTGTACTCGCGCATCGACGAGTCCGGGTCCGCCTTCGCCGAGCGCTGCCGGGAGGCGGCCGACGAGGCCAAGGACGAGGAGGTCCGGGTGATCCGCGACCGCCTCACCGCGAGGATGGACAAGCTGCAGGTGGCCATCGCCAAGTACGAGGACCGCATCGAGGAACTGGAGGCCGATGTCCGCGACCGACGTAGCCAGGACCTCATCTCCATCGGCAGCTCCGTGCTCGGCAGCATCCTCGGGGGACGGGCCAGCACCACGACCATCGCTCGCTCCGCCGGCCGCGCCGCCACCCGCGGCGGGAGCTCGGCGCAGCGCATCCGCACCATCGAGAACCGCATCGCGGAGAAGCACCTTGCGCTCGAGGACCTCGAGGACGACCTGCAGCAGGCCATCGCCGACATCGACCGGGAATGGGATGAGCGGGCGGCAGCCATCGAGCCCCTCGAGATCAGCCTCGAGAAGAACGACATCTCCGTGGACGAGGTCAGCCTCTTGTGGCTGCCCATCGGCTGAAGCCTGGGCGCGGGGACGCGCTGGCGGCCTTGAGGGCGGCTCGCGAGCCGGCCGATTCAGGCCACTGGTCCCGCTCTCGCAGGTAAAACGGGCGGCGCGGTTGGTAGCGTTACCTGTATAGTGCCCGCAACAGCCTGCACACGATCGCTCCGGCGGAAGGGAAGCCGGGCAGCAGAGCTGGAGGAATCGAAGGAGGACCATGAAGACACGTGCTATCGCGCTGACTTCGGCAGTCGCGCTGGCGGCGGCCATCGCGGCCCCGGCCGTTGCGCAGGACATGGCGGGCCCCGAGCCGTTCGCCGATGATGCTGACATCTACGTGCCCATCGTCTCGAAGGGTTTCCAGCACCAGTTCTGGCTGGCCGTCCGCGCCGGCGCCGAGGCCAAGGCCGAAGAGCTGAACATGGAAGTCAACTTCATCGGCCCCGAGAACGAGTCGCAGGTCGACAAGCAGATGGAGATGCTGCAGGCCGAGTACGACAAGGATCCGGACGCGGTCTGCTTCGCGGCGCTCGACAGCGTTGCCGCGATCCCGCTGCTGGAGCAGATGCAGGCTGACGGCATCCCCGTCGTGGCCTTCGACTCCGGTGTCGACAGCGACATCCCCGTCACCACTGCCGCGACCGACAACGTCGCCGCTGCCGCGCTCGCCGCAGAGAAGATGTTCGAGATGGTCGGCGAGGGCGCGCAGGTCGGCGTCATCGTCCACGACCAGACCAGCCGCACCGGCATCGACCGCACCGAGGGCTTCATCAACAAGGCTGAGGAGCTCGGTCTCGAGATCGTCGGCCCCGACTTCGGTGGTGGCGACCAGCTCCGGTCGACCGACCTGGCCAAGACGATGATCCAGGGCAACCCGGACATCGCCGGCTTCTTCGGCGGCAACGAGGGTTCCGCGATCGGCGTCGTGAACGCGGTCAACGAGCTCGGCCGTGATGACATCACCGTCATCGGCTATGACTCCGGCATCATCCAGATCAACGCCATCCAGGACGGCACCATGGCCGGTGCGGTCCAGCAGAACCCGGTCGGCATCGGCGCCAAGTGCGTCGAGGCGGCCGCGATGGCGCTCCAGGGCATGGAAGTGCCCGAGATGATCGACACCGGCTTCCTGTGGGCCGACGCCGAGACCATCGACGATCCTGAAGTCCAGGCCGTCCTGTACGAGTAGGATCGCAGACCTGAAGTAGCCACAGCGGGACTGTCGCACCAGCGGCGGTCCCGCTGTTCTTCTACTCGCGA
>JBFLKP010000191.1:0-4165 GCA_040883225.1 Candidatus Limnocylindrales bacterium
CCCTGGCTGGGCAACATGCCCGGCTGGCGCGAGGAGGGCTTCTGGCAGTACGAGAACGAGGAGCTCGACGAGCTCGGCCAGACGCTCTTCCGTGGCGAGTTCGACAGCCTCGAGGAGCGCAACCAGATCTATCGCACGATGACCGAGGCGGGTCTCGACGAGTCCGTGCGCGTGTGGCTGGCGACGGTCAACAACAGCTTCCCGGCACGGTCCGAGCTCGAGGGCGTGACCCGCGACCTGGTGGCCGGTCCGCGCAACCCGTGGACGCTGCGCGAGGCCTACGTGCCCGGCTCGGACGACGTCCGGGTCGGCCACCAGTGGGTGTGGACCGAGCGCACGACCTACAACCCCGTGGCCGGCATCGGCGACGTCTACTCGGTCGACCTCTGGCGCAACCTGCAGGACCCACCCATCTGGAACGATCCCTTCACCGGCATCCCGCGGCCCTTCCGCGCGGAGTTCGAGGTCGAGACCGCCGGTCCCACCGGGACCCTGGAGGTTCCCGCCGACGCCGTCACGTGGGACGTCGAGTCGAAGTCGTGGACGCCGGTCCCGGCGGGCACCGAGGCCGTGAGCAAGGTCACCTTCGACTACAGCCGCTACACCGGGAGCAACTGGCACCACGGCCAGCCCATCACCATCGCCGACGCGGTCTACTCCATCGCCGAGTCGTTCGACCGTGCCTATGACCCCGAGAAGGCACGCATCGAGACGGCCCTGGCGGTGACCTCGCGGCCGGTGCTCGAGACCTTCAAGGGCTACCGCCTGACCGACGACGGCCAGCTGGAGGTCTACGTCGACTACTGGCACTTCGACGAGGACCACATCGGCAGCTACGCCAGCCCGGCCAGCTTCGACATGCCCTGGGAGCTCAAGGCGGCCATGGACGATCTCGTCTTCGAGCAGCGCCGGGCAGCCTACAGCGACACCGCTGCCGGCCGCTTCAGCGTGCCCTGGATCAGCCTCGTGCTGGAACGCGACGCCGGGCTCGTGGACCGCACGCTGCGCGGGCTGGAGCGCGACGAGTTCGTGCCCCCGGCACTCGCCGACTTCGGCGGCCAGGCCCTCGTCACCGGGGAGGAAGCCGTGGCCCGCTACGAGGCGGCACAGGAGTGGTTCGACGACAAGGAGCACCTGGTCATCAGCCAGGGTCCGTTCTACCTCGAGCAGTTCGACCCGCCCGCGCAGTTCGCCGAGCTCATCGCCTTCCGCGATCCGGACTACCCCTTCAAGCCGGGCGACTTCTTCCAGGGAGACCCGCCCACGCTGAGCCTCGATCCGGCCGCGCCGGAACCGGTCGTGCCGGGCGAGGACGCGGTCATCAGCGTCGACGTCAGCGGCCCTGACGACGTGCGGCTGCAGTACCTGCTCGTGGACCAGGCCACCGGGGCCGTGGTCGACGAGGGCGCCGCCGAGTCCGTCGGCGAGGGCTCCTTCGCGCTGACCATCCCCGGCGACGTCACGTTCGAGCTGTTCCCCGGCCTCTACGACCTGTTCGTCGCGGCCAGCAGCGACTCGATCGCCCGCATCGCCGAGCGCGAGGTCGTGCTGGAGGTGCTGCCCTAGTCTTGGGCGCACCTACCTCGCTGATCGAGCCGAGGGGCTGATCGACCGTGGCCGCATCGCTGCTCCGCCCCATCCTCGTCCGCGCCGCCAGCCTGGGCGCGGTGCTCATCGTCGTGCTCTTCCTGCTGGTCACGATGCTGGGCGCGACCGGCTACTCGGACAACATCCTCGAGGCCCAGATCGGCGAGGAGCTGCGCGTGTTGCGCACCAGCCTGGCCGAGACGATCACCGACCCCGACGCCATCGAGGACATCATCGCGACCCGCCGTACCGAGCTGGAGGCGTCGTACGGGCTCGACCAGGCGTGGTACGAGCGGCTCCCGGCGGTGGTCGCCCAGGTGCTCGTCTTCGACCTCGGCGAGGCGCGGTCGATCAGGGCGTCCGACGGCAGCAATGATGTCGGCGACATCATCCTCGAGCGCCTGCCGCGGACGATGATGCTGCTCACCACGTCGCTGCTCATCACCGCGGCCATCTCGCTGACCCTGGGCGTCTACCTCTCGACGCGCCCAGGCTCGCGACTCGACCGCATCGTCTCGTGGTTCGCCGCCATCACCAACGGCCTGCCCTCGTGGTGGGCCGGCATCATGCTCATCCTCATCCTCAGCATCTGGCTGCGGATCCTGCCTGACGGCGGCATGTTCAGCACGCCGCCACCCGAGGGCTTCCTCCCGACGCTCCTCGATCTGGCGCGGCACGCGCTCCTGCCCGTGGCCACGCTGGTGCTCGTCAGCGTCGGTCCGTCGATCTACGTCACGCGCACGATGACCCTGGACGTGGCCTTCCAGGACCACGTCACCGTGGCGCGAGCCAAGGGCCTGCCGGAGGGCATCGTGCGTCGCCGGCACATCCTGCGCGTGGCCGCGCCGCCCATCGTGACCGGGCTCATCCTGGGCCTGGCGGCATCGCTCAGCGGGGCCATCCTCATCGAGACCGTCTTCGGCTGGGAGGGCATGGGCCTGCTCTACTTCAAGACGTTCACCGGCCAGCCGGACGAGTCGATCATCATCGGCCTGACCTTCATGTACACGCTGATCTACGTCGGCGCACGTCTGCTGCTGGAGGTCCTCTACGTCTTCCTCGACCCGCGGGTGCGGTACGAATGAGCGTGTCGGCAGGAATGAGCGGGTCGAGTCGATGAGACGACGCAGCCTGCTGCGGGAGGTGCTCCGCAGCACGTCCGGCAAGGTCGGCGCGCTGCTGGCGCTGGTGCTGGTCGTCGGCTCCATCGTGGTCGTGACCACGCTGCCACTCGACTTCGGCACCGCGAGCTGGTCCAACCCATCGGTCTGGGCCGACAATCCCAAGGCCGTGCCTCCGGTGTGGGCCTCGGCCTTCTCGTCGGACCGTCCGGCCGATCACCGCGTGCTCGAGGCCAGCGAGCCGACGGAGACGACCGAGCGCGGCGCCGGACGGGTCGAGGTCTTCGATCTCGGGCTGACCTACGAGGAGGACCTGCCGCCCAGCTTCCTCTCCTTCAGCCTGGGCCCCGTCACGTACCTCGATCGGCCACCGTCGCTGTCGGTGACCCTGCTCCGCCCGGACGGGACCCAGGTACCGCTGCTGCGCACGACCGTCCGCGGGCCCAGGCCCACCGAGGAGCCGCCCATCGAGCGCCACCACGAGACACCCCTGCGCGTGCTCATCACGGCCGAGCCCGAGACGGCAGAGGCGGCCGCGGCGATGCTGCTCGAGGCCTATGGCGTCGAGATCCCGGCCTCGCAGCTCGAGGGCCAGGTGCCGGCCGCGCTCTTCGGCGTGCCCGACGCCGACGGCGAGCTCGTGCCGCTGCGCGGCGACTACGTCGTCCAGGTGCGCGCGGCGCTGGCGCAGCCGGAGGACACCATCGAGTGGGTGCGGACCGTCATCGGCGGTGGAGCCTTCGGCCTGCTCGGCACCGACGGCAGCGGCCGGGACCTCGTGCAGGGGCTCGCCTTCGGCCTGCCCGTGGCCCTCATCATCGGCATCCTCGTCACGACCGTGAGCACGAGCATCGGCACGGGCCTGGGCATGCTCAGCGGCTACAAGGGCGGACGGACCGACCTCGTCATCCAGCGCGTGGCCGACGTGGTCAACAACGTGCCCACGCTGCCGCTGCTCATCTTCCTCATCTTCATCTTCGGCGCCAGCCTGCCCTTGATCATGTTCTTCCTCGTGGCCTTCAGCTGGCCGGGTCTGACGATCCTCGTGCGCTCGATGGTGCTGGGCCTCTCGGGCTCCCAGGAGGTCGATGCTGCTCGCGCGCTGGGTGCCACCAGCCGGCAGATCCTGACCAGGCACATCTTCCCGCACATCGCGCCCTACATCTTCGCCCAGCTCATCTTCTCGGTGCCGGCGGTCATCCTCGTCGAGGCCGGCCTGTCGTTCCTGGGCCTGGGCGATCCGTCGGTCCCCACGTGGGGCCAGATCCTGCAGGACGGCTACCAGACGGGCGCGGTCTTCCTGGGCCACTGGTGGTGGGTCGTCTCCCCTGGCCTGCTCATCGTCATCACGGCCATGACCTTCGTGCTCCTGGCAAGGGCCATGGAGCCGGTCGTCAATCCCAAGCTGCGGCGCGACTGATGGCCCTGCTGGAGGTCCGCGACCTGTCGCTGGAGTA
>JBFLKP010000027.1:0-16503 GCA_040883225.1 Candidatus Limnocylindrales bacterium
CCTGCCGGGTCCTGCGCCAGGTGCCCAACACCATCGAATAGGCGTCGGCATCGCGCTCTCCCTGTCGCCGCAGGCGCTCGACCGCCGTGGGTGACGCGGGGCGCCCGTCGGACTTCTCGGTCTTCGTCTCGAGGATGCGCCGCACGCCGTGGCGCAAGGCCCTACGCCAAGCCTGGCGCGCACGAGGGAAGGACGGTCAGATGCTGCTGCCAGAGCGCCTCGAGGGCGCGGTCTATGGCCACCTTTGTGGCGATGCCCTGGGCGTGCCGTACGAGTTCGGTCCGCCCGACAGGAACGGTCCGGTCGAGTGGCGGGGCGGCGGGCCGCACGCGCAGCCCCCGGGGACCTGGAGCGATGACGGATCGCTGATGCTGGCGCTCCTGGATTCGCTGCTGTCGGCCGGCTTCGACCCCGCCGATCAGGGTCGGCGAGCCCTGGCCTGGCGCGACGAGGGCGCCTACGCCCCCGGCGGCCTGGTCTTCGACGTGGGCAGCTCCACGACCGAAGCCCTTCACGCGCTGCGTGAAGGTGCGCCGGCCCAGCTCGCCGGAGGCGTCGAGGCCAGGGGCAACGGCTCGCTCATGCGCATCCTGCCCGTGCCGCTGGTCCTGCGCACCGTCGATGATGCGGAGCTCTTCACGCTCGCCTGCCGGGCCTCGCGGGTGACGCACGGCAGCGCCGAGGCCCAGCTCGCCTGCGGCCTCTACGCGCTGGCCGTGCGACGCCTGCTCGCCGGCGAGGATGACCGGCCGGCGGTCCTGGCGCAGGCGCTGCGCGTCGCCCGGCTGGAGCTCCAGGCACACGGCCTCCCCGGCTCCGCGGTCGCGGCTGAGCCGGCTGCGGCCCTGGCCGAGCTCGACGCGTTCGAGCGCTGGAGCGGACGCGAGGGCCGGGGACGGGTGGTCGACAGCTTCTGGTCGGCCTGGGATGCCTTCGCGGGGGCTGCCGACTACGTCTCGGCCGTGACCGCGGCCGTGCGCTACGGCCACGACACCGACACCACCGCGGCCATCGCCGGCGGCCTCGCGGGCGTCTGCTTCGGCATCGAAGCGGTGCCTTCCGAGTGGCAGCGCGGACTGCGCGATCGCCACATCGCCCAGGCGCTCGTGGACCGGCTCGTCGAGACCGACCGCTCGGAGTGGGATGGCACACCCTGGCGCACGTCCCACACCAAGGCCTTGCGGGTGGACTTCATGGACCTCACCGGCACCGATCTCGTCGAGCGGGGAGGGCGGACCGGCATGACCTTCCTGCCGGGCAAGCGCTACATGGGCTACTACAGCGGTCCGCATTGGCGTGACCTCGACAGCGACGCGGCCAGCCTGCGAGAGCAGGGCGTCGACGTGATGCTGCTGCTGGTCGAGGACCGCGAGCTCGTTCGCTGTCGAGCCACGCGCGTGTCGGAGGTCCTGCCACATCACGGCATCGAGCTCATCCGGCACCCTATCCGCGATCCCGAGACGCCAGGCCACGACGCGGCCTACCGGCGAACCGTGTCGGCGCTCGTGGAGCGGGTACGCGGTGGTGCCACCGTCGCCATCGCCTGTCGGGGTGGCCTCGACCGGAGTGGCATGACCGCCGCCTGCTTCCTGCGGGAGGCCGGGCTCGACGCCGACACGGCCATCGACCGCGTCCACGCCGCGCGAGAGCACACGCTGACGCTGCCTGACCAGCTGCGCTACGTGAAGAGCTGGCCGCACGCCTGAGCCACCTCCACCGGCGCATCTCCACGAAACGTCCATCTCCGGTCCACGGTGACTGCGTCCGCGGTCGACATCCTCTTGACCAGCGACACATCACGCAGCGCGTCCGACAGGCGCGCGAGACCAGGACAAGGAGACACGAAGATGACCACCCGCTCCCCTCGGACGATCCTCGCCATCTCGGCCGCGATGGCCCTGACCGTCGGCGCCCTCGCGCCCACTGCGGCCCTGGCCAAGGGCCCCAATGGCGGAGGTGGCAGCGCTGACTGCGACGGCGACTGCACCACCGACGCGCCCCAGGCGCAGCAGGTCCGGGCGCGCGATGGTTCCGGCGCGAACCAGTCGACAGCGACCCGGGCCAGGGCCGGTAGTGGCGGGCAGGTGCAGGCACGGGCCGCCGAGGCCACTGAGACCCAGGCCCGGAAGGGCAATGGTCGGAATGCGCAGGACCGCAGCGCCAACGCCAACCGCAACGCGAAGGCGGACGTCAACCGTGGTGGCAACGGCCAGAACGCCAAGAGCGGCGCGGGCCAGGGACCGAACGAGGACGGCCAGCGCGGCCCCGGCTCCTGCGATGAGTGCGATGCCGAGATGGGCACGCTCACCGAGGAGCAGGCCGCCGGCCTCGTGTTCATGGCCAACGAGGAGAAGCTGGCGCACGACGTGTACACCGCCTTCGCCGAGCGATATGGCGTGCCCATCTTCTCCAACATCGCCGAGTCCGAGGCCATGCACCAGCAGGCCGTCACGGTCGTCCTTGAGCGCTACGGCCTCGAGGACACGGCCATCGGCCTTCCGGCCGGCGAGTTCAGCGATCCGATGATCGCCTCCCTCTACGACACCCTTATCGAGCAGGGCTCGGCCAGCCTCGAGGAGGCCATCGCCGTGGGCGTGCTCATCGAGGAGACCGACATCGCCGACCTCGAGTCGCGCCTGGCGGACCTGGTGACGTCGGCGCTCGAGCTCGAGTCGAGCACAGACGAGCTGGGCACGTCGCCATCCGGGCTCGAGTCGAGCACGGACGAGCTGGAGACGTCGGCGCCGGACGTCTACGAGATGTACTCGCACCTCCTGGCCGCGAGCCAGAACCACCTGTCCGCCTTCGAAGGCTGGCAGTAGCCACCAGACGCGACCTCGTACGCCGAGGACCGGGGATGACCGGGTCCTCGGCGTACCATCGTGCCCTCATGCCACGCATCCTCGTCGTCGACGATGAGCCCCACATCACCGATGTCGTCACGGCCTATCTCACGCGCGATGGGCACGAGGTCGAGACGGCCGCCGACGGTGATGCCGCCTTCGAGCTGGCCCGCTCCGGCCGACCCGACCTGGTCGTGCTCGACGTCGGGCTTCCGGGCCGTTCCGGATTCGATGTCCTGCGGGACCTGCGTGCCAGTGGCGTGAACAGCCCGGTCATCATGCTCACCGCGCGTGACGACCTCATCGACCGCGTGGCGGGCCTGGAGATGGGTGCCGACGACTACATGACCAAGCCCTTCGAGCCCCGCGAGCTGCTGGCCCGGGTGGGAGCGGTGCTCCGTCGTCAGGGTGAGGGTGCCGCCCCCGTCGCAGCCCGCACGTTCCTCGACCTGGCCATCGACCTCGAGGCCCGCGAGGTCACGCGCGAGGACCGGGCCATCGCATTGACCCGGGTCGAGTTCGACCTGCTGGCCACGCTCACCGAGCGCCCCGGCACCGTGCTCGGGCGCGGCCAGCTGGGTGAGCGCATCTACGGCGAGGCATTCGCAGCGGATGACCGCACGATGGACAGCCACGTCAAGAACCTGCGGCGCAAGCTGGGACGTGCCCCGGCCGATGGCGACTACATCGAGACGGTTCGCGGCGTCGGCTACCGCGCCGCGCGACGATGAGCCTCCGCCTGCGGCTGGCGCTCACCTTCGCGCTGGTGGCCTTCGTGACCGCTGGCGTCATCGCGTTGGCCACACCGGCGATCGTGGACCGCGGATTCGGACAGCTGGCCGACGAAGCGAGCGACCGGGGCCAGGGCCAGGGTCTCGGCCCGGGCCCGCGCGAGGGTCGCGGCCCGGGTCGTGCGCAGCGGGAGACCACCATCGCCATCATCGTGCTTGGCGTCGTGGCAGGGGCCGGCGCATCCGTGCTCGGGTTCCTCGTCGCCGGCCGGCTCGTGTCACCGCTCGAACAGCTCAAGCGCGCGGCAGCAGAGCTGGCTGCCGGTGACCTCGAACGACGCTCTGACGTGGCCGACCGAACGGACGAGATCGGGGACCTGGGACGCTCGTTCGACTCCATGGCCGAGTCGCTCGAGCGCTCCGATGCCATCCGACGGCGCCTGTTCCAGGACGCCGCGCACGAGCTGAAGACCCCGCTCACGGTCATCGACGCCACCACCACGGCCATCCTCGATGGCGTCTACGAGCACGACGACCGCCACCTGCGCACGATCCGCAGCCAGTCCCAGCTGCTCTCGCGCATCGTCGACGACCTGCGTACGGTCAGCCTGGCTGAAGCCGGGCGGCTGCCGCTGGACCTCGGGCGCCACGACGCGGCAGAGGTCGTGCGAGAGGCTGAGACGAGCTTCGGCTCGGCGGCCGAGCTTGCCGGCATCGCGCTGACAGCGGAGGTTCGCGATGCTCCGCTGTGGGTCGTGGCCGACCGACAGCGACTGGCGCAGATGGTCGGCGCCCTCGTCGACAACGCCGTGCGGCACACGCCTCGCGGCGGACACGTCGTCATCGAGGGCCACATGGCGGGCCATCGGGTGGAGCTGGCGGTTCGGGACGATGGCCCGGGCATCCCTGTCGAGGATCTGCCCAACGTCTACGAGCGCTTCTACCGTGTGGACCCGGCGCCGCAGCAGGATGCGGGCACCTCCGGCCTGGGCCTCTCGATCGTGCGCGCGCTGGCCGTGGCCCAGGGCGGGGACGCCAGCGTCGAGAACGTGGCACCGCACGGAGCTCGCTTCGTCCTGAGCATCCCAGGCAGCCACCAGCGGACACAGGCTTGAGGCCCGACGTCAAGGTTCGTTGACACCTCTGCCCAAGCAGTCCAGCCTTTGGGCCACAAGGCCCGCGCTTACCGGCCCGACGGTCACTTCTGACCGACCGTCCGGTCAGGTGTACTGGGAACTGTGAAACCCGACTTGGCAAATCAGGATTGCGAGCACCGCTCGTGTCGGTGGCTGACGCGCGTCGTGGCCATGGGACGTCCTGTCCCCCGGCGATGCCGCAAGTTCTGCCCCGCGGCAGCGTCGATCGTGAGCCTGGACCAGCTCGGCCGTGGTCAGACCGGCCGGATCCTGCGAGTCGGCGGTCGACCGGCCGCGCGGCGCAGGCTCCTGGAGCTCGGTGTCGTTCGCGGCGAGACGATCACGCTGCAGCGTGCCGCGCCGCTCGGAGACCCACTCGAGTTCGTCGTCAAGGGCTATCACCTCTCCCTCCGCAAGCGTGAAGCCGCCACCATCCTCGTGGAAGCGCTGGAGGCACCCGCCCGCTCTGCCGCAGCCTGATGGGCGACGTCCTGACGCTGGCCCTCGCGGGCAACCCCAACGCGGGCAAGACCAGCATCTTCAACGCGCTCACCGGCTCGAGCCAGCACGTCGGCAACTGGCCGGGCAAGACCGTGGCCAAGATGGAGGGCACGTTCCGTCGGCGTGACATCGTAGGCCGGGTCGTCGACCTGCCCGGCACCTACAGCCTCAGCGCCTTCTCGCCCGAGGAGGTCATCGCTCGCGACTACCTGCTCACGCGCGAGGCGCACGCGGTCATCAACGTCGTCGACGCCACCAACCTCGAGCGGAACCTCTACCTCACCGCGCAGCTGCTCGAGCTGGGCCTGCCGCTCATCCTCGCGCTCAACGTCATGGACAGTGCTCGCTCGCAGGGGCTGCGCATCGATGTCGAGCGCCTGAGTACCCTGCTCGGTGGCGCGCCGGTGGTGGAGACCGTGGGGCATCGGGGCCGTGGCATGGACGAGCTCATCGACGCCGCCGCCGGCCTCGTCGGGATCGACAGGGCCCAGCTGCGCCTGGTGGCCTGAACGTGAGCACGGCGACCGGAATCATCGGCCGACCCTTCGCCATCGACTACGGGAGCGATGTCGAACCCCGCATCGACGAGCTCGTCGAGCGCATCGACGCGACACCTTCGCTCGCGGACTACCCCTCTCGCTGGCTGGCCATCAAGCTGCTCGAGGACGAGGCCGATATCGTCGAGCGCGTGGTCGCGGCCGCTGGGGCGTCGGTCGTGCTGGAGCTCGCGGAGGCCGGGCGTGCGGCCATCGAGGCGGCCCGAGGGGACACCGCCGACATCGCCATCGCCGATGCCCGCTATGGCTACGTCCACGGCGTCGCGACCGAGGTCGTGGATGCCTCCCGGGTGACGCGCTACACCGTCACCGACCGGCTGGACAGGGTGTTGACCAACCGGTGGGTCGGCCTTCCCATCTTCCTCGTCGTGATGTACGTCGTCTTCCAGCTGGTGGTGAACGTGTCCGCGTACTTCCTCGACTGGGTCGATGCCGTCATCGGCGGGCCGCTGACGCGCTGGGTGGGCAGCGTGCTCACGATGGTCTCGGCGCCTGAGTGGTTCGTCTCGCTGGCGGTGGATGGCGTCATCGCCGGCGTCGGCGCGGTGCTCGTGTTCGTGCCCGGGCTCATCGTGCTCTACCTCTTCCTCACGCTGCTCGAGGACAGCGGCTACATGGCCCGCGTGGCCTTCGTCATGGACCGGGTCATGCGCTTCACCGGCCTCCACGGCAAGTCCTTCATGCCCATGATCCTCGGCTTCGGCTGTGCGGTGCCGGCCATCTACTCCACGCGCACGCTCGAGAGCCGGACCCAGCGCATCCTCACCAGCCTGGTGCTGCCCTTGATGTCGTGCTCAGCGCGCCTGCCGGTGTACGTCGTCTTCGGTCTGGCTTTCTTCGGTGCCGCCGCAGGCAACGTCATCACCGGGCTCTACGTCTTCGGCATCGTCATGGCCGCCATCGTGGCCGCGGTCATGAGCCGCACCATCCTGCGTGAGCGGGACGACTCGGTCTTCGCGCTCGAGCTCCCGCCGTATCGCGTGCCCATGCTGCGCGTGCTGCTGCGCCACACCTGGCAGAAGACGCGCGAGTTCGTGGTCAAGGCCGGCACCGTCATCTTCACCGTCGTCGTCATCCTGTGGTTCGCGATGAGCCTGCCGTGGGGGGTCGACAGCCAGCGCGACAGCTACTTCGGCCAGGCCAGCGCGGCGGTCGCGCCGGTCTTCGAGCCCGCCGGGTTCGGGACCTGGGAGGCGACGGGCGCGCTGGTCACCGGCTTCATCGCCAAGGAGGTCGTGGTCTCGACGATGGGTCAGATCTACGTCGGTGGCGAGGGGGACGAGGCCGCGGACGAGCCCAGCCCAACGGTGGGTGAGGATGTCCGCGAGATCGCCACGGGCTTCGTGGCGGCCATCGATGGGGCGGCGCGCACGACGCTCAGCCTCGTGCCGGGCGTGGACCTTATGCCCGAGGAGGCAGCCGAGCCCGAGGACACGCAGCTGAGCACGGCGCTCCAGGGGGCCTTCACGCCACTGGCCGCGGTCGGCTTCCTTGTGTTCGTGCTCATCTACACGCCCTGCATCGCCACGCTCAGCGCCATCCGCGCGGAGTTCGGCTGGCGCTGGTCGGCGCTCTCGGCCGCGTATCAGTTCGCCATCGCCTGGCTGCTGGCCGTGGTCATCTTCCAGGTCGGGACGTTCCTGGGGTACGCCTGATGCTGTCGGCCATCCTCGCCACCATCCGTGACACGGGCCAGCCCATGTGCCTGTCCGACCTCAGTGCGGCCACGCACATCGATGAGGCCGCACTCGAGGGCATGCTGCAGACGCTGGTGAACCGCGGGCGCCTGCGCGCCATCGAATTCGTGGACGATGGCTGCCAGACATGTCCGGTGAAGGGTGGCTGCTTCATCATGAACGACGGCGTGGCCAAGACGTACGCCCTGCCGCCCGATCCGGCCGCCGCCGAGCGTGCGCGGCCCGCGTTCCGATAGTCGCTCCGCGGTTCGCCCGGGCCCGCGCATCGACCCGGGGCCGCGCATCGACCCGTGCCTGCGCAGGGGCCAGTGGCCGCGCATCGACCTGTGCCTGCGCAGGGGCCAGTGCCCGCGCAGGGGCCGGTGCCCGCGCATCGTCCTGTGCCTGCGCATCGACCCGTGCCTCCGCAGGGGCCAGTGCCCGCGCAGGGGCCGGTGCCACGACCTGCATGGGGTCTGGCCTTCACGCTCGGTCCTTCGGCTGCGTCCGGGTTGGCCGGCGTCCGCCTGACCCCGTGACGGTCAGACTCGACGCAGGTGCTTCATCGATGCGCAGTCTCGGCCTCCTCGAGGCCGGCGTTGGCGCTCCTGACCTCAGGGAGGTCCGCTGGGAGGTCTTGGCCGCCGAGTGTGTCGTGTCCGACCGCTTGGGGGTCAGTACCCCGCGGCGCGCGATCAGGGCCGGACCGAACGACGCCGGGTGAGCGCTACAGCCAAACGACACCGCGTGAGCGTCACAGCAAGACGATCGCGTCGCCGCCGGGGTCGTGGCCGGTCTCGAGGCGGGCCAGTGCGATCTGCCCAGGCACCGGGAAGTCGCGCAGGAAGCCCTCGCCCGCGCCACGCAGGAAGCTCCGGTTATGGCGTGTGTCGGCCATCAGCAGGATGAGACGATCCGCATTCCCATCGCGCCGCTTCAGGCCGAGCTTGCGCTGCAACGCTTGGGAGTCTCGACCGCGCGTCTCAGCCTCGATGCCGATCCGAAGTCGCGCGAGCCGGACCATGGCGTCCCACGCCCGCAGGTCACCCGGGTTCGGGAACGGGACCTCTGTGCCCCAGCCGGCGTCTCCGGGCAATCGGACCCTGAGGCGTTCCAGCAGCGCCAGCTGTCCCGAGTCGCGGAGCGGTTCGCCGCCGGGAACCGCCTGCACCTTGAGCCTGAGCCCGACCGCAGCCGCGGCACGGTAGAGGTCCTCGATCGGGACCTTCGGGGCCCTGCCCCGTTCGAGCCGACTCCAGCTGGAAGTGGCCAATCCAGCGCCACGCGCGGCCGTGGCCTGGCTGAGGTCGTGCTCCAGACGGGCCTGTCTGATCTCGGCCCCGAGGTGTCTCCGGGCCCGGTCGGACTCCCTGGTAGCGCGGTCGATGCGACGGTCGGTAGCGGCCATGCCCGCACTCTTGCAGCCAGCCTTCTGCCGTCGCTCAGCCCCGAGCCATCGCCGGCTTGGGCAGGGAACTTGCGATGTGGACAACCCCGGCGCCTGACCTCCTGGAGGTCGAATTCGACGCGCCAACTGCTTCGCTGCGCCATTCTTGCCTCGTGGAGGTCGTCATCGGCAACGGCGTTCGCGTCGAGGTCGAGAACCGACACCGCGGGCTCAGATGTGGCGTGTTTGACCTCGTCGGGGTCGTCGGCAGGCCAGCGTGGCGCGCCTACCCGCCCCGCGAGCGCCACCCCGCGAGCGCCACCCCGCGAGCGCCACGCCGTGCTGCCCCGCCGTGCGTCGCCGACCCACCGCCCACGGCGACGCTCCAGCGACTGGCCGGACCAACGGCCCACCACGGACGTCCGAACGGCACAGGCCTAGGTGTTTGGGACAGGTAGACGATGCCCTTGCCGCGCGCGACCCCACGCGGGTGTGACGCGCGCTCGAAGTCGCAGCGGGGGGGTCAGGTCGCCTTGGAAGCAGAACTGCTGGCGAGGTTGCAGTTTGCGCTGACAGCCAGCTATCACTTCATCTTCCCGCCCCTCTCGATGGGGCTGGGGCTGATGCTGCTGTTCGTCAGCGGCATGTATCTCCGGACCAAGAACCCCAAGTGGCGCCAGCTGCAGTTCTTCTGGGTCAAGGTCTACGGCATCATCTTCGCCCTCGGCGTCGCCACCGGCGTGGTCATGGAGTTCGAGTTCGGCATGAACTGGGCCGAGTACTCGCGCTTCGTGGGCAACGTCTTCGGCTCGTTGCTGGCGGCTGAGGGCGTCTTCGCCTTCTTCCTCGAGGGTGGCTTCCTCGGCCTCATGCTCTTCGGCGGCAATCGCCTCGGGCCCAGGCTCTGGTTCCTGGCCAGCTTCATGGTCGTCTTCGGCGCCCACTTCAGCGCCATCTGGATCACCGCCGCCAACTCCTGGATGCAGACCCCTGCCGGCTACGCGCTGCAGGAGGAGCCGCTGCCGATGCGGGCGGTGATGACGGACTTCTGGGCCACCGTCTTCACCCCCTCGTTCGTGACCCGGCTGCTACACATCCTCTTCGCCAGCTGGACCGCCGGCGCGGCGCTGATGGCCAGCGTCGGTGCCTGGTACATCCTGCGCAAGCCGCAGTTCGCTGACCTTGGCAAGGCCTGTCTCAGCATCTCGCTGCCGCTGTTCATCGTCTTCTCCGTGGCCAACGGCTTCATCTTCGGCCCGGAGTCCGCGCGTAGCGTGGCCGAGAACCAGCCCGAGAAGCTGGCCGCCATGGAAGGCACGTGGCAGACCGAGCAGAACGCTCCGGCCTACCTCTTCGGCTGGGTCGACGAGGGTTCCGGCGAGACCATCGGCCTGGCCGTCCCGGGCCTGTTGACCTTCCTCAGCGGTCAGGACGTCGTCACCGGCATCAACGATTTCGAGACGCCACCGACGGTCGTCAACCTGACCTTCCAGTCCTACCACCTGATGGTCGGGCTGGGCATGGCCATCATCCCCTTCGCGCTCCTCGCCGCCGGGCTGTGGTTCTGGAAACGGAAGCTGCTCGAGCATCGTTGGGCGCTGTGGATCGTAGTCTCGTCGGTCTTCGTCGCGCTCTTCGTCATCACCATGGGCTGGTGGGTGGCCGAGCTCGGTCGCCAGCCCTGGATCGTCTATGGGCTGATGCTCACCGCGGACGCAGCCTCGCCGGTCGTGGAGGCCTGGGAGATCGTCACCTCGCTGGCCGGCTTCGTGCTCATCTACCTGCTCCTGCTGGCGCTCTTCATCTACCTGCTCAACCGCAAGATCCAGAACGGGCCGGCCTCGCTCGAAGAGGTCGAGTCCAGGCCCGTCGATACGCTGCCCGACACCCTTCGCGGCATCTTCGCTGCGCGTGGTAGCGGCGAGAAGAGGCTGACGCGATGATCCTCAACGAGATCTGGTTCATCCTGTTCATCGTCATCGTCGGCGGCTATCTCATCCTCGATGGCTTCGACATGGGCGTGGGCATCCTCCACCTGGGCGTGGCCCGTTCCGACGTCGAGCGGCGCACGCTGCTCAACAGCATCGGCCCGGTGTGGGACGGCAACGAGGTCTGGCTCATCCTCGGTGGCGGCGTGCTCTTCGCCATCTTCCCCTTTGCCTACGCCTCGCTCTTCAGCGGCCTCTACCTCGCGTTCATGCTGGTCCTGGTCGTGCTCATCTTCCGGACCGTCACCTTCGAGTTCCGCTCGCAGCGGACCAGCCCGGCGTGGCGCACGGTCTGGGACATCTCGTTCAGCCTCTCGTCGCTGCTCCTGGCGCTGCTGCTGGGCGTGGCCTTCGGGTCCGTCATCAGCGGCGTGCCGCTCGGAGCGGACGGGGAGATCGACACCAACCTCATCGAGCTGCTCACGCCGTTCAACCTGCTGGTGGGCGTGACCACCGTGGCCATGTTCGCGATGCACGGAGCGATCTACCTGATCATGAAGACGGAGGACGACCTGCAGGCCCGCATCAGGCGCCTGTTGCCCTACCTCATGGGCCTGTTCGTGGTCCTCAACACGCTGATGGTCATCCTGTCGATCGCGCTCGACCTGCCCTTCACCGAGCGCTACCTCGAGCAGTACTGGCCGGTCATCTTCCCGGCCGCCGCGCTCGCGGCCATGGGCGCGGTCTGGTATCTCGTGGGGCAGGCGCGCTACTTCCATGCCTTCATCGCCTCCTCGGTGATGATCCTGATGCTGCTCGTGGCGGGCGGCATCGGCATGCACCCGAACCTCATCATCAGCACGGTCGACCAGGCCTACAACCTGACCATCTTCAACGCGGCCTCGGAGGAACCGACCCTCGTGGTGGCGCTGATCATCGCGCTCATCGGGATGCCGTTCGTGCTGCTATACACGGCCAGTGTCTACTTCATCTTCCGAGGCAAGGTCCGCGTCGACCCCACGAGCTACTAGCGGCGGCGGCCGGGGCCCGCCGGACGGGACCCGGCTCCCATGATCGGAGCACGAGCGGCCGGCGACGCGCCTGAGCGCCGGCTGCTTCGCCACGACCGGCTGGCTCGCCGCTCGATGATCGTGGCCGTGGTCGCCGGCGTGGCCGCCACGATGGCGCTCGTGGCGCAGCTCATCGCGATCGCCCTGGCCGTGGCCGGCGTCTTCCTCGAGGGGCGAACGCTCGAGGACGTCCTGCCGCTCCTCGTCCTTGGCTTCGTCCTGCTCATCGGCCGAACCGTCCTCGGCATCGTCGGTGAGCTGGCCGCCCGGCGCTCGGCCGAACGGCTCGTAGGCACGCTCCGCGCCGACCTCACCGCCCACCTGCTACGCCTCGGGCCGACCTGGGTCAGTGGGGAGCGCTCGGGCGAGATCAGCGGCGTACTGGTCGGTGGGCTCGAGGCCATCGACGACTACGTGACCCACTACCTGCCCGCGCGCTGGTTGGCCATGATCGTGCCCCTGCTGGTGCTCGTGCTGGTGCTGCTGCTCGATCCGCTGTCGGTGCTGGTGCTGCTCTTCACGGGCCCGCTGCTGCTGATGCTGCTGGTCGTCATCGGCGGCCGCACGCGGTCGGTGACCGAGCAGCGCTTCGTGGAGATGCGCACGCTCTCGGCCTTCTTCCTCGACATCCTGCGCGGGCTGGCCACGCTCAAGATGTTCGGCCGCAGCCGGGAGCAGATCGACAACCTGCGCCGCATCAGCGGACGCTACGGCGACGCCACCATGGACGTGCTGCGCACGGCCTTCCAGACGAGCCTCGTGCTGGAGTGGGGTGCCACCATCGCCATCGCCCTCGTGGCCGTCGAGATCGGCCTGCGCCTGCTCGATGACGCCATTCCCTTCGAGCGGGCGCTGGCGGTGCTGCTCATCGTCCCCGAGTTCTTCCTGCCCCTGCGCGCGTTGGCCGTGCGCTTCCACAGCGGCTCCGCGGGCCGCGCGGTCATCGGTCGGGTCTTCGAGATCCTCGACACGCCGGCGCCGAGCGACGATCGGCCCGACGGGCCGGGCGAGCCGGTCGATGGGAGAGGCAGGCCAGCCGAGCCCGCCGTGCACGTGCCACCTCGCATCACCATGCGCGGCATCGAGTTCACGTACCCGTCTCGCGAGGCGCCGGCGCTCGATGGCGCCACCTTCGAGCTGCGGCCGGGCGAGTCGGTCGCCCTGGTGGGGGCCAGCGGGGCCGGCAAGTCGACCGTCATCAACCTGCTCCTGCGCTTCATCGATCCCGACCAGGGCGTGATCGAGGTCGACGGGCGTCCGCTGCCTGAGGTGCCGCGGGCGTCGTGGCGCGCGTCCGTGGCCTGGGTGCCGCAGCGACCGCACCTCTTCGATGGCTCCGTCGGCGACAACATCCGCCTCGCGCGGCCCGACGCCCGCGAGGAGGAGGTCGCCGACGCGGCACGGGCGGCCAACGCCACCGAGTTCATCGAGCGGCTGTCGTCCGGCCTCGAGACCGCGGTGGGGGAGGGCGGGGCACGTCTCTCGGGCGGCCAGCGTCAGCGGCTGGCCATCGCCCGGGCCTTCCTGCGTGACGCGCCCGTGCTCATCCTCGACGAGGCCACCTCACAGCAGGATGCCGTCAGCGAGGTGGCCATCGCCGATGCCCTCGACCGGCTCGTCGAAGGCCGCACGGTCCTGCTCATCGCCCATCGGCTGCGCCTGGCCCAGCGGGCCGACCGCGTGGTCGTGCTCGAGGCCGGCCGTGTGCTCGAGCAGGGCCCACCGGCCGAGCTGCTCGCGGCCGGCGGCGCCTACCGGCGGCTGGTGGACGACTTCGGTGAGGACGAGGAGGTGGACGCGTGAGCGACCTCCGCCGGCTGCTCGGGCTGGTCCTGCCGCACTGGCCGTGGCTCGCGGCCGGCGCGCTCTTCGGCGTCATCGCCATCGGCTCCAACGTGGCCCTCATGGGTCTCTCGGCCTACCTCATCAGCAAGGCCGCGATCGCGAGCGGCGTGGCCGAGCTGGCCCTCGCGGTGACCGGCGTGCGCGTGCTGGCCATCTCGCGCGCGGCCTTCCGCTACCTCGAGCGCTACACCACGCACCGAGCCATGTTCCGCATCCTCTCGACCGTGCGCGTCTGGTTCTACGGTGCGGTCGAGCCGCTGGCGCCGGCCCGTCTCGTGGACCGTCGCAGCGGTGACCTGCTGGCTCGCGCGGTCAACGACGTCGACGCGCTCGAGGACTTCTACATCAAGGTGCTCGTGCCGCCGGCGGTGGCCGCGGTGGTGGTCGCCGCCATGAGCGTGGTCTACGGCATCTTCGACCTGGCCATCGGGCTGTCGCTGGCCTTCTTCCTGGTGCTGACCGGGGTCGTGTTGCCGCTCACCGCCCGCTGGCTCTCGGCCGCGCCCGCGGCCTCGCTGGCCGGCACCCGGGGTGAGGTCGGGGCGATGCTCGTGGACGAGGTCCAGGGCGTGGCCGACCTGGTGGCCCTCGACGCGGCGGACGAGCATCGGGCGCGGCTGCTGGCCCGCGCCGGGGAGCTCGACGGTGCACGTCGGCAGCTGGGCGCGATCGAGGGTGTGGCGAACGCGCTATCGGGGCTGTTCGCCTCGCTCGCCGGTCTCGTCATCCTCGTGCTGGCCATCCCCCTGGTCACCGCCGGCGCGCTCGAGGGCGTGTTCCTTGCTGCCTTGCCGCTGGCCGCCATCGCGGCCTTCGAGGCGGTGCAGCCACTGTCGCGCTCGCTGCAGCTGTATGACGCGACGAAGGTCTCGGCGCGGCGGGTGTTCGAGCTCGTGGACGAGCCGCTCCCGGTGGCCGATCCCGTTGCGCCTGCCACGCTGCCGGAGGCCCTGGGCATCGAGGTCGAGGGACTCTCCTTCCGCTTCGGGCCAGGAGAGCCGTGGGTGCTGCGCGACCTCGACCTGCGCGTGGGAGCGGGGGAGCGGGTCGCCATCGTAGGCCCTTCGGGCAGCGGCAAGTCCACGCTGGTCTCGCTGTTGCTGCGCTTCTGGGACTACGACCTCGGCACGATCCGGCTCGGCGGGCGAGAGCTGCACGAGCTGGAGCAGGACGCCGTGCGCGAGCGGCTGGCGGTCGTGCCCCAGGACCCGCATCTCTTCAACGCCACGATCGAGGACAACCTGCTGGTGGCTGATGGCAACGCCACCCGCGAGGACCTGGAACGCGCCTGTGCCGTCGCCCAGCTGGAGACCTTCATCGCGGGCCTGCCGGAGGGCTACGACACCGTCGTCGGTGAGGACGGGCTCCTGCTCTCGGGCGGCGAGCGGCGCCGGCTGGCCATCGCCCGGGCCGTGCTCAGGGACGCGCCGGTGGTGATCCTCGATGAGGCCACCGCCGACCTCGACAGCAGCACCGAGGTCGGCCTCTGGTCAGCGCTCGATCCGTGGCTGTCGGGCAAGACCGTGCTGGTCATCTCCCACCGCGCCACGGTGGGCGAGCACGTCGACCGCGTGGTCCAGCTGGACCCTGCCGTCACCCCGGCGCCGACGGTGCAGATGCGCGGTCCGTGAGCCAAATCGCTGCGCGTGGTACTGTTCGTCGTTGCTGCACGTCGCAGCCCGCCCGCGTGGTCGAAAGTGGTATCTCGAACGGACCGTGCGCTCAAAGTCCTCGTTCGGGATCCCAAGGAGGGCCACTATGGCCACCGGTACCATCAAGAAGCTCGTCTCTGACCGCGGCTTCGGCTTCCTCGCCGCTGAAGACGGCAAGGAGTACTTCTTCCATCGCAACGAGCTCGAGAACTCGGCTGACTTCGACCGCCTCGTCGGCGGCGAGAAGGTCGAGTTCGAGGTCGGGCAGAGCCCCAAGGGCCCGCAGGCCCAGCGCGTCCGCCTGGTCTGACGCCGCGGCGCGCTCGACGCGCCACAAGCTGCTCGAAGAGGCCGGCCCTTCCGGGGGTCGGCTTCTTCGCGTGCTGGGTCAGCGCAGCCAGGCGCCCAGCGCGGTGAGCCCCACGAGGCCCAGGCCAAGGAGCATCTGGCGCACGCCCAGCACCTTCGCCGGTCGGGGTGGTCGGGCCAGGGTGATCCGCTGGACGATCACCAGCCCAGCGACCCCGACCGCACCGAGCAGCAACGCCGGCTCGATGATCGCGGCCACGACGGCCGCGCCGGTGGCCCCGAGGTCGCCGGCGATCCCCGGCAGTCGCGGCGCAGCGCGACCGTGGATGCGTCGCACCTGCGCGCGCACGTGTGGGATCGACGTGGAGACGCGAGCACCGAGGATGAGCCAGGCCCCCAGGGCCAGAGCATCCGATCCGCCACCGGCAAGCGTGCCCATGGCCGCGACGCCGGCCACCGCGATCGAGCCCACGACCTCCGGGACGATGTGCCGGCTCGCGGAGCGCAGGTCATAGAGGAAGGCGACCGCAAGCATGGGCAAGGCGACCACGAGCGGCCAGATCCAGCGGGCGTCCGCGGCCAGCACGGCCGTCCCGACCAGGGTCAGGCCGATGGCCAGGAGTTCGACGCTCGCGACCTTCTTCGCGAGCTCCATCCGCGCCTGGCTCGACGTGGTCGCCGAGCGCTCAACCGGCCGCGATCGCCGCAGGAGCACGAGGCGCAGTGGCGTGCGCAGCAGGAACGCCAGGACCGCTGCGACCGCGAGCAGGACGCCGGCCGCGCTCGGCGCCAGCAGCACGCCGAGGACGCCCGGCTCGAGGGTCAGGCCCCAGCCCCCGTGCTCGGCCGGCACCGCCACCGAGCGCAC
>JBFLKP010000192.1:0-24095 GCA_040883225.1 Candidatus Limnocylindrales bacterium
CACGCCACCAGCACCGGCGAGGGTGACCCCACCGAGCTGATGGGCCTCAACACGCTCGTCGGCGACCATGCCTCGGAGGTCAGCGTGACCGCCACCAAGTCATCGATCGGGCACACCCTGGGTGCGGCCGGCGCGGTCGCGGCCGTGGCCACCATCAAGGCGCTCGAGGACGGCGTGGTGCCACCCACGCTCAACCTGCATCAGCCCGACGAGCGCGCCGGCGAGCTCGACCTCACACCCCTGACCGCTCGCCGGCGCCAGCTCGACGTGGCCCTCGTCAACGCCTTCGGCTTCGGCGGCCAGAACTCGGCAGTCATCCTCCGGCGGTGGGGCAGCTGATGACCGACCGTGAAGGTGTCACCGAGCTGGTGGCCCTCGTCGAGCGCCTGGAGCGACTGCTCGAGCGCTCGGGCCTGGCCGAGCTGGAGGTCGAACAGGCGGGCACCACCATCGTGCTGCGCACGATGGCTGCGGTGGCCCCGTCGGTCACCGCCGGGGCTAACCCGGCCGCCGAGCAGGCGGTCGCCGAGGCGCCACCACCCCCGCTCATCGAGGAGCCGGCCAAGCCCCGCGGCGGCCACGCCATCATGGCTCCGCTCACCGGCGTCTTCTACCGCTCGCCTTCACCCGATGCCGAGCCGTACGTGCGGGAGGGGGGCGAGGTCAACGCCGGCCAGGTCATCGGCCTCATCGAGGCCATGAAGCTGTTCAACGAGATCAAGAGCGACGTCACCGGCACCGTGCGCCACATCGCCGCCGGCGACGGGGACCTGGTCAAGGCCAGGCAGACGCTCATCGAGGTCGACCCCGCATGAGTGGACCCGGAGCCGTTCCCGCGGGCCCGCCCCGCAGCGTTCGCATCAGTGGCTGGGGCTCATACGTGCCCGAGCGCGTCCTCTCGAACGCCGATCTCGAGCGCATCGTCGATACCTCTGACGAGTGGATCCGGACCCGCACCGGCATCAGAGAGCGCCGTGTCGCTGCCCCCCACGAGACGACGGCCACGCTCGGCGCCATCGCGGCCAAGCGCGCGCTCGCTGTCGCCGGCCTCGAGCCGGACGACATCGACGTCATCGTCGTGGCCACGCTCACGCCCGACTACCCCATGCCCTCCACCGCGGCGCTGGTGAAGGAGGCCATCGGCAACAGCACCGCCGCCGCGTTCGACATCGGCGCCGCCTGCTCGGGCTTCGTCTTCGGCTACGCCACCGCAGACTCCTATGTGCGCAGCGGCCTGGCCCGGCACGTGCTCGTGATCGGGGCGGAGCTGCTGACCCGGTTCCTCGACTTCGAGGACCGCGGCACGTGCATCCTCTTCGGCGACGGAGCCGGCGCGGTCGTGCTCTCCGCCTCCGACGAGGAGGGTGGCGGCATGGCCGGCCTGGAGATGACCACGGACCCCGACGGGGCCTACATGATCTGGCTGCCCTCGGGTGGG
The DNA here is from genome assembly GCA_040883225.1 of Candidatus Limnocylindrales bacterium. GTDB lineage: Bacteria > Chloroflexota > Limnocylindria > Limnocylindrales > CSP1-4 > JAFMJV01. Next base: position 1,439 of record JBFLKP010000192.1, read on the forward strand.
TCCAGGAGCCCCTCGAGCTCGGAGACCACCAAACGCGGCGAGCACTTCATCCGGATGGAGGGTCGCGAGACCTATCGCTACGCCACGCGGACGTTGGCGGCGTCGGCCCTGGCGGCCGTGGAGAAGGCGGGCTGGCGGCCCGACGAGATCGACCTGGTCATCCCCCACCAGGCCAACGTGCGCATCATCGAGGCCGTGGCCAAGGGCCTGAAGCTGCCCATGGAGCGCTTCTTCGTCAACATCGACAAGTACGGCAACACGTCCGCAGCGTCGGTCGGCATCGCGCTCGACGAGGCCGTCGCGGAGGGTCGCGTCAAGCCCGGTGACAAGATCGTCTTCGTCGCCTTCGGGGCCGGCTTCACCTCCGGTGCCATCGCGCTCGAGTGGACGGCCGACCCGTCAGCCGCCGCTCGCGCCGCCGATGTCGAGCCGGTCGCGAGCGTCAGGGCCCCGCTGGACTGGGCCTCGGTCGACCCCATCCCCCCGCGGCTCGCGGCGGTGCTCGAGGATCCCAGCGGACCTCAGGTCCCGCTCGACGACGTCGTGCCTGGCGAGCCCGCACACGCCCATTCGGAGGACTAGCCCAGATGATCGACCTTACCGGCAAGAGCGCCGTCATCACCGGTGGCGCCCGCGGCATCGGCCGGGCCATCGCCCTTCGCTTCGCCGAGCAGGGCGCCGACGTGGCCTTCAGCTACCGCGGCAACGCGGTGGCCGCACAGCAGACCGTAGCCGACGTCGAGGCCTTCGGCCGCACAGCGCTGGCGGTACAGGCGGACGTGGTCCAGCCAGAGTCGGCCAAGGCCCTCATCGACGCCGCCCTGGGCGCGCTGGGCAAGGTCGACGTCCTCGTCAACAACGCGGGCATCACGCGCGACGACCTCATCATGCGCATGAAGCCCGAAGACTGGACCGATGTCATCGCCACCAACCTCTCGGGCGCGTTCTGGACCATCAAGGCGGTCACCCGCCCGATGATGAAGGCGCGCAGCGGGCGCATCATCAACATCACCAGCGTCAGCGGTCAGGCCGGCCAGATCGGCCAGACCAACTACTCCTCGGCCAAGGCCGGGCTCATCGGGCTGACCAAGGCCACCGCGCGGGAGCTGGGCTCACGCAACATCACCTGCAACGCCGTGGCCCCCGGCTTCGTGCTCACCGACCTGACCGGCGACCTGCCCGAGGAGCTGCTGGCCGAAGCCAGAGCACGCACCCCGCTGGGCCGCTTCACCAGCCTCGAGGATGTCTCGGCCGCGGTGGCCTTCCTGGCCAGCGAGGAGGCCGCCTTCATCACCGGGCAGGTCTTGGCCGTCGATGGCGGCCTGGTGATGATGTAGCGCAGAAGCGGTACAGTCGCGCTGATGGGACGTACCTCCTCACCAGCGCGCATCGTCGCTGTGTTGCTGGCCGTCATGGTCCTGGCCGGATCCACCCCGGCCGTGGGCCTGACCCCCGGCTTCGTGCAGAGCGAGGAGGGCCTGCGCATCGCCATGGATTCGATGCGCCAGCTGGCCACTGACACGCGCTACAACCACAAGAAGAAGAAGACCACCCGGCCCAAGCCGGGCCAGCCGCTGAAGCTGGGCAAGGACGGCCGCCTGACGGTCATGCTCGTGGGCAGCGACTGGCGCCCCGAGGCGCCAGGCGAGCGCCTCGACGTCATCATGGTCGCGACCATCGACCCGGAGACGGGCAAGGCCGCGGTCGTGAGCATCCCGCGTGACATGGCCGGCATCCCGCTCGCCGGTGGCGGCAACAGCGGCAGCATGCGCGTGAACTCGATCTACTACCTGCGCTATCGCGACCCGTCACTCGGCCACGCGGGCATCGACCGCAAGGCCATGAAGCGCTTCACCCGGGACATCGCCACCTTCCTGGGCACGGAGATCGACTACTGGGCCATGACCCGGTTCGCGACCTTCGCCAACCTCGTCAACTCGCTCGGCGGCATCCGCATCGACATCGACGAGCCGGTGCGGGATAGCTCCTATCACCACAAGCGCTCGCGGGGCGTCTACTTCCCGGCCAAGAACGGCTACCGGCTCAAGGGCGACCCCGCCTGCATGCCCTACCCCAAGAAGTGTCGCAGCGCGCTGGTCTACGCGCGTTCGCGCAAAGGCACCCACGGCACCGAGTACAACAGCGACTGGAAGCGTGCGGAGCGGCAGCAGGAGCTGGTGCGCGCCGCGGTCAAGAACGTCATCGATGCCGGTCCCGGCATCGAGCTCGTGGGCACGCTGCTGCGCGTGCGCGACAAGATCGACACCAACATCCCCAAGACGGTCGAGGCTGCCGGCCAGCTCTATGCCATCTTCAGCGACTTGAAGCTGCGGCGGACCCACATGAAGGTCCTCGCACCAGCGACCTGGGGCTACCTCGCCGCCGACGGGACGGTGCGCCCGAACCTCGCGCGCATCCGCCGGTTCGTCGACAACCAGTTCTACAAGGTCAAGTAGCGTCCACCTGACGTCAGGCGGGAGCGGGACCATCGTTCGTCGTCCAGGGGCGCCGAAGGGCCGCACGCAAGCGTTCGGCTGTGCCATCCTCGCGAGGTGAGCGCTGCCAACGGTCAGCCCGGCCGGGACCCGGGTCCGCCCGATCTCGAGATCGCACCCGAGTCGGTCGCCGATGCCCAGCTCATGCGACGCCTGCAGCTGATGCGTCGCGTGCTCGCCGCAACGCTGTTGGTGCTCGGGCTGGTCACGGCCTGGTACCTGCACGACGGTGGCGTCGGTCCGCCCGACATCATCCTCTCGGTGGCGCTGCTCACCCTCGTGCTGGGTCTCTTCGTGCGTCACGACACCACGACCCAGCTGACGCGCAACCGCCTCGAGCGCGAGGCCAGCATCCGCCGCATCGTGACCGGGCTGTCCCGCTCGGTGTCGGCCGAGTCCGTGGTCGATACCGTCATCAACGACCTGCGCTCGGCCACCGACGCCGATCACGTGGTCGTGGCCCGCGTCAAGCCCAACGAGGAGGTCGAGGTCACGCTCGTGGCGGCGCAGGCGGACGCGCCGCCGTCGAAGACCATCCTGCGCCCCGAGATCGACCGGGCGCCGGGTGTCCCACCCGATGAGGAGGACCTGGCCGAGACACTCCCGCCGGACATGAACGACCAAGCTGCGGCAGCTGCCGAAGAGATCGCCCGCCGCGTGCGTTCCGAGTACGGGCTGCCGCAGACACTGGCCACTCCGCTGGTCGCGGACCGGCGCTTCCTCGGCGCGCTGCTGCTGGCGCGGCGTGGCCGGGAGGCCTGGAGCGATGGCGACATCCGCCTGCTGAACTGGGCCGCCAACGAGGTGGCTACGGCTTTCGCTCGCACGTATGCCCTCGAAGCCGCCGAGCGCGGTGCCAAGATCGACGTGCTCACGCGCCTGCCCAACCGACGCTACTTCGAGGAGGCACTGGCCATCGAGAGCCCGCGCCGGAGAGCCAACGACAGCATCGGCATCCTGATGATCGATATCGACCACTTCAAGCTCATCAACGATCGGTTCGGGCACGGCACCGGCGACCAGGTCCTGCGGGGTGTGGCCGGCGCCATCACCGGGGCCGTCCGCGACGAGGACACGCCAGCGCGCTACGGTGGCGAGGAGTTCGCGGTCCTCCTCCGACGCACCGGCGAGGACCAGGCGGTGGAGGTGGCTGAGCGCATCCGGCGGGCCGTGGTCCGCCTGCACCCAGCCAGCCTTGGCATCACCGAGCCGGTGACGGTCTCGGTCGGCGTGGCCGTGGCCGGCCCGGGCGGCGTGCCCGTGACGAAGCTCGTGGAGCGGGCCGACGGCGCCCTCTATCGCGCCAAACGCCAGGGACGCGACCGCGTCGTCACGGCCTGATCGATGCCGCGAGAGCTCCGCCGGCCGCTCGCTGGCGACGTGCCCGCCACGGCGCTGACCAACTCCCGCATCGCCGCGGTCCTGACGGAGATCGCGGACCTGCTCGAGATCAAGGGCGAGTCGTCCTACAAGGTCGGTGCCTATCGTCGCGCTGCCGACTCGGTGGCCCGGGCCGGGGTCGATGTGGCCGAGGCCTATCGGGCCGGTGACCCGCCCAGGCTGCGCGGCGTTGGTGGCAGCATCGGCGAGCGGCTCGAGGAGCTGGCGAGCACCGGCCGGCTGGCCTACCACGAGGCGCTGCGGGCGGAGGTGCCACCCACGCTGCTCGAGCTGCTGGCCATCCCTGGCGTCGGCCCGCGGACGGCCGGCGAGGTGTGGCGTACGCTGGGGATCGCCACGCTGGGAGAGCTGGAGCGTGCCGCAGACGAGGGTGTGCTGCGCCAGGTCAACGGCATCAGCGCGAGGACGGAGGCGCGCATCATCGAGGGCATCGCCGAGCTCGAGCAGCGTCCGCCACGCCGGATGCGCATGGGGGAGGCCCACCGGCTGGCCCGCCGCGCGGTGGCGCTCATCGAGGAGCTGCCGGGCGTGGTCTCGGCTGTGGCAGCCGGCTCGGTACGGCGTTGGCGTGAGACCGTCGGCGACCTCGACATCCTCGTGGAGTCGAACGAGGGCGAGGCGGTCCTCGAGGCCGCGCGCGTGCTGCCGTTCGTGGACCGCGTCGAGACCGATGTGCGCGGTGGTGCCGACCGCTCGACGGTGCGGCTGGCCGATGGCCCGCAGCTCGACATCATGGTCATGCCGCCCGGTGCCACCGGCAGCTATCTGGTCCACTTCACCGGTTCCGCCGAGCACAACGTGGCGCTGCGCCACCGGGCGCGTGAACGTGGCTGGTCGCTCTCCGAGCGTGGGCTGGTGCCGCTGGACGACGGGTCGGCCCAGCCACGAACGTGCGCCACCGAGGCGGAGCTCTACGCTCTCCTCGACCTGCCCGAGATCCCGCCCGAGCTGCGCGAGGGCAGGGGAGAGATCGAGGCGGCCGAGGCCGATGCCCTGCCGCGGCTCATCGAGCGCGCCGACCTGCGCGGTGACTGCCACAGCCACTCCCACTGGTCCGATGGACGCGAGCCGCTCGAGGTCATGGTCGAGTCGGCTCGGGCTGCCGGCCGCGCGTACCAGGTGCTGACCGACCACTCGCACAGCCTGGGTGTGGCCAACGGCCTCACGCCCGCCCGGGTCGAAGCGCAGCGTCGGGTCATCGGTGAGCTCAACGAGCGCTTCGCCCGTGAGGCTGCCACCGGCGAGGTGCCAGAGGGCGCAGACCCCGGGTTCCGCTTGCTCCACGGCACAGAGCTCGAGATCACCGTCGACGGCCGCCTCGACTATGGCGACGAGCTGCTGGCCACGCTCGATGTGGTCGTGGCCTCGCTGCACGTCGGCCGGCGCCAGCCTCGCGAGCGGCTGATGGCCCGCTACGCGGTGGCCATGCGCAACCCCCACGTCGACATCATCAGCCACCCGTCGGGGCGCAAGATCGGCGTGCGGCCCGACCTCGACCTCGACTGGGAGGTCTTCTACCGCCTCGCGGCCGAGACGGGCACGCTCCTCGAGATCAACGGCAGCGAGGCGCGTCTCGACCTCGACGAGCACCGCATCCGTGCTGCTGCAGAGGCCGGCTGCCGCTTCGTCATCGCCTCCGACGCCCACGAGCGAGCCGACTGGGCCCACCTCGACTGGGGCATCGGCATCGCCCGCCGCGGTTGGCTCACGGAGGACCTGGTCGCGAACACGCTCCCGCGCGATGACTTCAGCGCCCTCATGCGCGAGAAGCCTCACCACTGGGAGGCCCGGTGAGCGTTCCCGGCGACGTGGGCGCGGCGTCATCTGCGAACCGGCGGGCCACGCTCGCAGGGTCGCAAGGGAAGGAGTGGTACGATTTCCCTTCGCTAGCCGGTGGTGTATCGCCCTGCCCGGGCGCCCATCGACCGCCGCGGTTCGCGCGGCCCCAGATCCACGCCCTGAGGAACGAATGAGCTTCGACCCGCTTACCGAGAACGACCCCACGGCCTCGTCGCCCGTGCCCGCGCCGGCATCGGCCGCCCCCTCGAGCGCCATCACCGCCAGCCGCCTCAAGCGGCAGCAGGTCGACCAGGCCATCGATGCGGCTCGCCGTGCCGACTGGGCCGCGGCCGCGGAGATCAACGAGAAGATCCTCGAGAGCGGACCTGACAGCGCGGCCGAGAACCGCGCGGCCAAGGCCTACTGGGAGCTGGGCGAGCTGGGCAAGGCGCGCGAGCACTACCAGTCGGCGCTGGCCCTGGACCCCACGAACCGCATCGCCGAGCGCAACATCCACCGCCTGCGCATGCTCATGGTCGACGCCGGTTCCAAGACCGTGCCGGCCATGGAGGGCAGCAAGGCGCCTGTCTCGATCTTCGTGGAGGAGACGGGCAAGACCGGCTTCGCCCACCTCGTCGACCTCGCCGACCCCAATGACCTGGCCCAGGTGAACCCCGGCGACTTCGTCGAGCTGAGCCCCTCCGGCCCTCGCGTGGTGGCCAAGTCCAATGGCGTCAAGATCGGGGCCGTGGAACCGCGCGTGGCGGCGCGCCTGCTGCGCCTGATGGCGGATGGCAACAAGTACGCCGCCGGCGTCACCAGCCTCGGCGACAAGGACGTCCGCATCATCATCCGCGAGACCTATCAGGACCCGGCCAACTACGGCATGGTCAGCTTCCCCACCGCGGCCAAGGTCTCCGACCTGCGCCCCTACACCAAGGGCACGCTCGTGCGCGAGGAGGAGGCGCTGGAGGAGGAGCTCGAGTTCGACGAAGAGCCGGAGTCCCTGGAGGATGTGGGCTCGGTGCTGCCGGCCGAGACCCATGCCGAAGAGGGGTTCCAGATCGAGGGGGAGGGTGATCCCGACTCCGACGACGAGGACGACGACGACCTCTCCGTCGACGATGATGACGAGGACGTCGACGAGGACTGAGCCGCCGCATCCTCATCATCTGACCGGCCGCGCACGAGCCTAACGCTCGTCATGTCCGCGGCGACGAACCAAGGGCTGTCGGTCCGGCCTGCCGCGGATAGACTCTGAGCAGACGATGGCGGACCCGCAGAAGCCCTCCACGACCCCCAGCCGCGGTCATCGCCTGCCCGCGCTCGAACGGCTCTCGCCGATGCCCGACATGGGCACGATCGCAGCCCAGATCGCGGCTCGCACCAAGCCCGGCGACGTCGTGCTCGAGCTGCACGGACGCGGTGGCTGGGTCACGCGTGCGGCCATCGACGCCCTGCGGCGCTCGTTCACCATCGAGACCACCGCCCTCACGCGCCTCGTCGCCGAGGTCGTGCTGCGCCCGCCGGACCTGCGGCACTTCGACGCGGCGGTCTCTGGCATCGCCGTCGATGCTCGCGGCATGGAAGGCGGCCTCCGCGCCGCCATCGAGGCCACCTACGCCTCCCGCTGCCCTGGCTGTGGCAACGCCGTCACGGTCAGCGAGTTCATCTGGAAGGCCGGCGCCTCCGATCCCTCGCGACGCAGCTTCAAGTGCGCTCGCTGCCGGGACAACCGTGCCGAGAAGCGGCCCATCGCCGTCGACCCCGACGACCTCTACCGCGCGCGCTCGCTCGACGCGTCTCAGGCTCGCGAGTTCCTGCGCGCGCGTTTCCCGGCGCCCGAGGCCGGGCATCCGCTGCCCGATGAGCTGGTCGATCTCTACCCGCCTCGGGCCCAGGTCGCGCTGTCGGCCATCATCGAGCGCGTCGAGACCGAGCTGCGGGCGCCGTCCGTGCAGGCGGCCCTGCGCCTTGCGGTCGTGCACATGGCGCTGACCATCAGCCGGCTCAACGGCTACCCCGGTCGTGTGGCCTCGGTCCGGGTCAGCGGTGGCCACGTGCGCGGCTCCAGCTCGCGCCAGTGGCGCGAGCGCAACGTGTGGCTGGCCTTCGAGGAGGGTGTGAAGTCCGTGCGCGCCTTCGTCTCGAGCATCGAGTCCGGCGGCGGCCTCACCCCCGCCCGCGTCGGTCCCGACCTGCGCGCGCTGCTCGACGGCTCGGCCAACGTGGCGCTTCGCTTCGGCCTGCCCCATGGCCGAGAGACCTTCGGTCCACCGCCTCGGCCCGGCGCCGAGCCCGGAGCCCGGCCCCGTGTCCGCCCTGGCATCAGGCTCGTGCTGAGCCAGCCGCCGATCCACTGGTCGGCCGACAACCTGGCCTATGCCTACCTGACCTCCTCGCTGGCCATCGGCCCGGAGGGCGCCGCCACGCTGCCCCTGGCGAGCGTCTTCGGTGCTTCGAGCAGGTCCGAGTGGGCCCGGGATGCGGCCACGCTCCAGCGCGCGCTCTCGGCCGTGCAGCCGGTGCTGCTGCCTAACGCCCAGGCGGTGATGCTGCTGGAGAAGGCCAGTCCGGAAGCGCTCGTGGCCACGGTCATCGGTGGCGTCGGCGCCGGCATGCGCGTCGATGACGCGGTGCTCGGCCTGACCGACGACGGCCTCGAGGGCACGGTCCAGTTCGTGCAGCCGGCGAGCAGCGGCAGCGACCGCGACGTCGCCCTGCGCTCCTCGTCGGACCGCTCCGGGCCGTTTCACATCTCGGAGGTCGAGAGCGCCATCGCCGATGTCGCGGTGGCCGTGATGCAGCTGCGCGGTGAGCCCACCCGCTTCGAGCGCATCCTCACCGAGGTGCTGCTGGGGCTCGACCACCTCGGCCACCTGCGTCGCCTCGTGGGCACGCGACGCAATGTCGAGCCCGAAGAGACCGCCCCACGCGAGCCTGGCTTCTTCGGCATCGTCAGCGACGCGCCGGACGACGAGCCGGTCGAGGGGGAGGTCGAGGAGGACGAGCCCGACCCGGGGGCCGTGTCGGTCCAGCAAGGGATCGACTGGGACGACCGCGGCCCGGCGAGCGACCCGGTCCGCCTGACGCTCGACATCCTCCGCAAGGAGCTGCGCAAGCCGGACCATCCCCGCCTCGCCGAGATCGACGACGATCTCTGGTGGCTGCGCGATCCGCGTGACCTGGCGGCGGCCAAGGCACCGCTGTCAGAGCGGCTGGAGTGGAGCATCTTCAGCCTGCTCAGCACCAGCGGCGGCATCTCGAGGGCGGCCTTCGATGACCGCGTGCGCCGGCTCTTCCGTGGCCCCGAGACCGTCGACGCCGAGCTCGTCGAGGCGGTCCTCGAGAGCTACCGCTCGCCCGAGCCGGCCGCTGACGGGTTGATCCACACCAGCGAGGACCTCCAGGCGCGCTACGCCGAGCACGGCCGCATCGTGGGCCTGCTCGCCGATTTCGCCCACCGCGCGGGGATGCGCGTGTGGATCGCCCAGCGTGAGCAGCGCCGGAGCTACGGCACCGGCAGACTGGGTGACCTGCTCAGCGAACCCGAGCAGCGGGTCTACCTGCCGCTGGTGGCGCCCGGCCCGCAGGAGCTGCTCGAGGAGATCGACTGCATCTGGTACGTGCGCGGCAAGGCCGCCTTCCTCATCGACGTCGAGTGGCAGGCTGCGCTCAACGAGGCCGTGCTCAAGCGCGGTCCACGCATCGAGACGCCCGACAGCCTCGTTCGCTTCCTGGTCATCCCCGACGAACGCACGGAGCTGCTGCGGCTTCGCCTCGCTCGCTCGCCGGTGCTGCGCCACCGGCTGGAGGCGGACAACTGGCATATCCTCAAGTGGAGCCACGTCCGGCGCCTGCAGGGCAGCCCGCGCGCGGATCTCTCGGTCCTCAGCCCGCTCCTGGGGCTGGACCCGGACATCGAGCGCGGGCAGGACCAGATGCCCATGTTCGAGGCGTGATCCCCCTCGAGCCACGTCCCCGTCGGGAGGAACTAGTGTCAGTCGCCGAGTCCACCGTCACCCCGGTCCATGCCTTCGCTGACCGCGCCTGGGAGCAGTTCCTCGAGCTGTACCCGCTCTGGGCCACGCTGCAGGGTGACCATCGCTGGGACGACCGCCTGGATGATCCGGGTCCGGCGGGACGAGCGGCGGCCCAGGCCGTGGCCGATGGCTGGGCCGCCGAGATCGACGGTTTCAGCAGACTCGAGCTCTCGGTGGAGGACCACATCACCCTGAGCACGATCGGCTTCGTCATCGAGCGGCTGCGGGAGAGCCACGCGCTGCGGCTGTGGGAGTTCGAGGCCATGGACGCGCTCGACGGGCCCCAGGCCTTCACGGCGGACCTGGCCCGGCTGCAGCGCGCCGACGACCCCGCTGAGCTGGACAAGCTGCTGGCGCGCCTGGCCGCCTATCCGGCCTGGATGGCCGCCCACCGGGACAACCTCGCGGCCGGCCTGGCATCGGGCCGGACTGCCGCTCCTGCGGTCGTCGCGCGCTGCCTGACCCAGACTCGTCGGCTCGCCGAGACCCCAGCTCAGCAGCATCCGCTGGTGCTGGCTCATGCGGACCTGGGTCCGGAGACGCAGTCGGCGCTCGAGGCAGCCATCGACGCGCACGTCCAGCCGGCCCTGCGCGACTGGCTGGCGATGCTCGAGGAGTATCAGCCGCACGCTCGCGCCGGCGACGGCATCATGCACCTGGCCGATGGTCGCGAGCTGTACGACCACTACATGTACGCCTGGACCACGATCGTCGAGGACCCGGTCCAGGTCCACGAGTATGGCCGTGCCCGGCTCGCTGAGACCACCGAGCAGGCTGCGGCCATCGCCGCCGAGCTCGGCTTCGCAGGTGTGCCCGCCCTGCGGGCACACCTCGAGATCGACCCTCAGAACCACGTCACCGAGGCGACCCAGCTGGTGGCCACGGCGAAGGAGCTGGTGGCGCGCGCCGAGGCGGCGGCACCGAGGTGGTTCGGGCGCGTGGCCCGTGAGGGTTGCGACGTGCTCGCGGTCGAGCCGCACGCGGAGCAGGAATCGCCGCCCGCGTTCTACGTGCCGCCCAGCGGCGATGGCAGCCGCCCGGGCCGATACTTCATCAACACCCACGACCTGGCCTCGCGCCATCTGCACCGCATGGCTGCCATGGCCTTTCACGAGGCCGTGCCTGGGCACCACTTCCAACTGGCCATCGAGCAGGAGCTGCGGGACCTGCCGAAGTTCCGGCGTTTCGGCTCGCGCATGGCCGCCGGTGCCTTCGTGGAGGGCTGGGGCCTCTACACCGAGCGTCTGGCCGAAGAGATGGGCCTCTACCACACGCCGCTCGAGCGTTTCGGTGCCCTGGAGCTGCAGGCCTGGCGAGCCGCTCGTCTCGTCGTCGACACCGGCATGCACGCTCTCGGCTGGAGCCGCCAACAGTCGATCGACCTGCTCGTCGAGCAAGCTGGCCTCAGTCGGCTGGAGGCAGAGACCGAGACCGACCGCTACATCGGTTGGCCGGGTCAAGCACTGACCTACATGCTCGGCCAGCGCGAGATCCTGGACCTGCGAGCGCGCCTGGAGACGCGCGACGGCGATCGCTTCGACCATCGCGCCTTCCACGACGAGGTCATCGGCCACGGCTCGCTGGCCCTGGCCGTCCTGCGTGAGCAGCTGCCTGGTTGGGTCCAGCCGAGAGACCATTGACCGACGATCGCGGCCCGCAGCAGGGCCGCCCTCGAAAGGAGGGGAGACCGAACGTGACCACGCCCGTCTACCAGTTCGCCGATCGAGCCTGGCTGGAGTTCTTGGAGCTGAACCCGTTGTGGGCGACCGTCGAGGGTGTCGACACCTGGGACGACCGGCTGGACGATCCCTCGGCTGCCGGGCGCGCGGCCTTGATGTCGGTCGTCGACCGCTGGGCTGCTTCCATCGACGAGCTCTCCAAGGGCGACCTCTCGACGGAGGACACCGCCACGCTTGGGCTCATGCGCGCCGTCGTGCGCCGCCTCCGGGGCGCGCATGAGCTGCGCCTGTGGCAGCTGGAGGCGCTGGACCAGATCGACGGACCGCAGTCGCTGACGGGGTCGCTGGCGCGTTTCCACCGGACCGACACCCCTGAGCGCTTCGAGAACCTGCTCAAGCGGCTGGCGGCCTACCCCGGGTGGGTCGCCGCGCACCAGGCCAACGTGGCCGAGGGTGTCGCCGTCGGCCGCACCGCCCCCGCGCCGGTGGTAGAGCGCTGTATCGCGCAGACTCGCGAGCTGCTCGAGATCCCGGTCGCCCGATCGCCCTTGATGGCTGCCAGCACGGACCTGCCGGAGGAGCAGCGGGCGACGCTACTGGCCGCGGTCGAGCGTGATGTGCTGCCACCGCTGCACGCCTGGCTGGAGACGCTCGAGGAATATGCCGGCCACGTCCGGGCCGGGGATGGCGTCTGCCACCTGCCTGACGGCGAAGCCGTCTACCGCCACGCCATCCGCAGCTACACCAACCTCGACGAGGAGCCCGGGGCCATCCACGAGTACGGACTGGCCCGGCTCGACGAGATCGAGATGGCGGAGTCGTCGATCGCCCGAGAGCTGGGCCACGAGAGCGTGGGCGCGCTGCGCGCCTTCCTCGACCGCGACCCCGAGAACCACGCCGCCTCGCCCGAGGAGATGGTGGAGCTGGTGGAAGCGTGGGTGCGTCGAGCCGAGCTCGAGGCCCCGAAGTGGTTCGGCAACCCGCCCACGGAGCGCTGCGTGGTGCAGGCCGTCGAGGCGCACGCCGAGAAGAGCGCGCCGGCGGGCTTCTACTACGCGCCCGCTTCTGACGGCAGCCGTCCCGGCATCTACTTCCTCAACACCTATGACCCGTCATCGCGACCGCTGCATCAGGTCGTGCCCATGACCTTCCACGAGGCGGTGCCCGGCCACCATTTCCAGCTCACCGCCGAGCGGCACCTCGACGGCCTCCCCGCCTTTCGGGTGCACGGCGCGCTGCTCGCCTGCGGCGCCTATGTCGAGGGTTGGGCGCTCTACTCGGAGCGGCTGAGTGCCGAGATGGGGCTCTACCACACGTCGCTCGAGCGCTTCGGCGCCTGGGAGTCGGAGGCGCACCGCGCGGCCCGGCTAGTGGTCGACACGGGCCTGCACGCCTTCGGCTGGACGAGACAGCAGTCCATCGACCTGCTCAGGGAGCGGGCGGGCCTCTCGCAGCTGGAGGCAGAGATCGAGACCGACCGCTACCTGGCCTGGCCGGGCCAGGCCCTCAGCTACATGATCGGGCAGCGCGAGATCATGGACCTCCGCGCCCAGCTGGAGGAGCGAGACGGGGAGCGCTTCGACCACCGCGCCTTCCACGATGCGGTCATCGGCCACGGCTCGCTGCCGCTCGACGTGCTGCGCGAGCAGCTACCCGGCTGGGTGCGCCCGAAGCCCGCGTAGCCTCGACGCTCGAGCGGTCGACTCCGCCAGGCCCTGCTCCGGCTGCGACCGACGCGAGGTCCGGATCGATGAGCCGCTGGCTGCCGCTGGTGGCCTTGGCGCTGGCCCACTTCGTGATGGTCCTGGACCACGCCGTCATGAACGTCTCCATCAGCCAGCTCGTCGTCGACTTCGACACGACGGTCACCGCCATCGAGGGCGTCATCGCGCGCTACTCGTTGGTGATGGCCGTGTTCATGCTCATCGGCGTCAAGATCGGCGACATCGTCGGCCGGCGCCATCAGCGTGAGCGATGAGACCGCCCAGCTGCAGGCGCTGAAGACCGGCCTGCTGGTGTCGGCCGCGGTGGCATCGCTGGCGCTGATGTTCACGCGCGAGCTGCCCTCGAGACGGCCCGAACCGGAGCCGGTCACGACCTGACCCGCTCGCTCAGGCGGCCAGCTCGTCGAGGGCATCGCCGAGCCGCTCGATCTCGGCCGGCGTGTTGTAGTGGCCGAGGCTTGCGCGGACGGTGCCGCCACTCTTCTCGAGGCCCAGCGCGAGGTGCAGCTCGTAGGCATAGTGGTTGCCGTTGCGCACGTAGATGCCGCGCTCGCCGAGGGCGCGAGCGACCTCCGCGGGCGTATGCCCATCGAGCGTGAAGGCCACGGTCGGACATCGCTCCGACACCCGCGCGGGGTCGGTGATGCCATAGACCCGAGCGCCCCTGACGGCGCTGACCCGCTCCACCAGCTGGCGTCCCAGCCCGAGCTCGTATCGGCGGATGGCCGAGAGCGCGGCCAGCAGCCGCGGACGGCGGAAGCGATCGTCCTGTCCGGGGAGCCCCGGTGCGCCGCCCTGGGTGATGCCCACCTTCTCGAGGTAGCGCAACGTGCCTCCCAGCCCGGCCAGCAGCTCGAAGGGCTTGGTGCCGGTCTCGAAGCGGCCGGGGATGGCGTCGCCGGCAGGGCGGACATGGAACGGCGGCAAGGCCTCAAGCAGCTCGCGACGGCCCCAGAGCACGCCGAGGTGGGGCCCGTAGAACTTGTAGGGCGAGCATAAGAGGTAGTCGGCACCGAGCGCAGCCACGTCGATCGACAGGTGGGGAACCGCCGCCACGGCGTCGACGAAGAGCAGCCCGCCGGCCTTGTGCACGATGTTGGCGATGCGTGGCACGGGGTTGATGGTGCCGGTGGCGTTGGACACGAGGCCGACGGCCACGAGCCGGGTCCGCGGGCCTACCACCCGCTCGAGCTCCTCGAGGTCGAGGGTCGCGTCCGCGGGCCGCAGCCCGACCCAGCGCAGCGTCAGGTCGTGGGCACGGGCCACGGCCAGCCACGGCGCGACGTTGGCGTCGTGATCGGCGCGCGTGACGACCATCTCGTCTCCCGGCTGGAGGGTCGCGCCGATGGCTCGACTGATGGCGAATGCGAGCGTCGTCATGTTCGGCCCGAAGCTGACCTCATCGGCATCGGTCGCGCCCAGGAGGTCGGCCGTGGCGAGGCGCGCGTCGTGGACCAGCTCGTCGGTCTCGATGCTGGGTGCGTTGGGCACGCCGTGATTGGCATTGCTGCCGAGGAGGTAGTCGTTGATGGCGCGCAGGCAGGTGTCCACGACCTGCGTGCCCGCGGCGTTGTCGAGCCAGGCCACGGGCTGGTCGTCAGGGCCCGGCCGGCGCAGGGCCGGGAAGCGATAGCGGATGGAGTCGATGTCCCAGTCGGGCATGGACCTGAGTCTATCGCTCGGCTGCCTCGCCGTCGGGTCACTCAGCCTCGGCTGCCGTCCAGGCTTCGCGCAGGGCATCGACGGCGATGCGCTCGGAGGGATACAGGCCGGTGGTGCCAAGGCGGTCGATGAGCCCGACCTTCCGCATGCGGTCACGGACCGCGCCCTTGGCGTGGACCACCACCAGCTGCGAGCCGCGGCTCTCGAGGGAGCCGGCCAGCTCGTAGAGCGCGTCGGAGGTGGTGACGTCCAGCTCGATGGTGGCCTCGATGTCGAGCAGCACTGCCCTGGGTGCCTCCTCCATGGCATCGACGGTCGAGGTCACGAGGCTGGTCACGGCCGTGGAGTTGAAGTAGTACAGGGGGGTGTCGAGCCGCAGGATGAGCAGGTGCTCGAGCTCCTCGGCCTCGGGGTTGCGAGCGACGTCGACGAAGCGGCCCAGCGGCTGCGGCTGGCGCCCGAGCCGGGCCACGGCCGGTTTGCTCGCGGTGTAAAGCAGGATCACGACCGAGACGAGGGCCGCGACGACGAGGCCGAAGAGGACGTCGGTGATGAGCACCCCGAAGGTGGCGATGGCCGCGAGCAGGGCGTCCGTACGGCGCCAGGCCACGTAGCGCTGCCATTCGCGGATGTCGACGAGGTTGATGACCGAGGTGATGATGACCGCGGCCAGGATGACCTGCGGCAGATCTTCGAACAGCGCCGCCAGCAGGACGATGGTGAGGAGCATCCCGCCCGCGGTCACGAGCGAAGCCAGCTGGGTCTTGTTGCCCGCAGCCTCGCCCGTGGCCATCGAGCTCACGCTGTTGTCGACGGCGAAGCCGCCGAGGGCGCCGCTGGCGAGGTTGCTGCCGCCGAGCGCGACGAGCTCCTGGTCCGCGTCGACGTGGTACCCGTGGCGGTTGGCGAAGGCCCGGTCGGCGGCCAGCGACTCACCGAGGGCCAGGAACATCACCCCCACGGCGCCGGTGGCAAGGTAGGCCAGCTCGCTCAGGCCGACGTCAGGGATGGAGGGAGCCCGTAGCCCGGCCGTGATCTGGCCCACCACCGCGAGGCCATCGTCCTCGAGGTTCAGCCCGGCCGAGAGCAGCGTGGCCACGGCGACCGCGATGAGCGGTCCCGGGATCCGCCGGTCGATGCGTCGCAGCACGATGATGAGGACGATGGCCAGGACGCCGATGACAAGGCCCGGCACGTAGGTCTCCGGCAGTTGGTCCACGAAGCCGACGAGCTGTTCGAAGAAGTTGCCGCCGCTGCCATCGACCCCGAAGAGCTTGGGCAGCTGGCCCACGGTGATGGTCAGGGACAGGCCCACGATGAAGCCGGTGATGACCGGCTTGGCCAGGAACTCCGCGAGGAAGCCCAGCCTGAGCACGCCCGCGACCAGGAGCATGGCGCCGACGAGGATGGCCAGCATCGCGGTCATGGCCACGTAGGTCGCCGCATCGCCGCCAGCCGCCGGCGCCACGACGGAGGCGGACATCACGGCCATCGTCGAGCTGGTGGTGACCTTGGCGTGCCGGCTGGTGCCAAGGATGGCGTAGGCCGTCAGCCCGGCGGTCGCGGTGACGAGCCCGACGCTGGCGGGCACACCGGCGAGCTCTGCGTAGGCCAGCGCCACCGGCACCATCACGGCCCACGAGGTGATGCCTGCGACGATGTCCTTGCCCAGCCACTGGCGGGGGTACGTCGGCAGCCAGCGCGTGATGGGCACGTAGCGGTACAGCGCGGCGCGCAGGGCGCCCGCCTCGCCGGCCTCGGTCGAGCTCACGGGCTGATGGTATCGGGCGCGGCCGTGCCCGATGAACCGCTCTGCGCCGCCGGAGCGGGTAGTACCCTGTGGTCGTCATCGAACCGTTCATGTTCAGGACATGGGAATCGCGGCCGCGGGGCGAGACGCCCGGCGGCCGTTCACGTCGGAGTGAGGGTGGAGCACGTGGCGAGCATCGACAAGCACATCGGCCGGGTCGAGTGGGGCAAGCAGCAGGACAACGGCGAGGTGCTGCTCTCGCCGGCGTGGGAGGTGTTCGTCTTCGGTGTCTCCATCCTGAGCGTGCTCAACCTGCTCCTGGTGGGCGTGTTCAGGAACCCGCATCTCGACCAGGTGTTCGTCATCATGGACGCGCTCCTGACGGTCGTCTTCCTGCTCGACCTGGCACGTCGGCTCGCGGTCGCCGACGACCGCCGTCGCTACCTGACGGGAGGCTCGGGGTGGATCGACGTGGTCGCGGCCTTTCCCCTCCTGCGCATCCTGCGCATCCTGCGCATCGTCCGCATGATCCGCGTGATGCAACGCCTGGGCGGTCCGCTCAACGCCTTCAAGGCCTTCTTCTCCAACCGCGCCGCCGGCGGCCTCCTGTCGGTGCTGCTGGTGGCCATCCTCGTGCTCGAGTTCGGCGCCCTCGCCATCCTGGGTGTGGAGGACAGCGATCCAGACGCCAACATCATCACCGCCGCCGACGCGGTGTGGTACGTGCTGGTGACGATGTCCACGGTGGGATACGGCGACCTCTTCCCGGTGACCGACCTGGGCCGGCTCATCGGCAGCCTCATCATCGTCGTGGGCGTGGGTGTGTTCGGCACGCTCACGGGCTTCCTGGCCAACGCCTTCCTGGCACCGTCCGAAGCCGCCGCCGCCGTGGTGCCGCCGAATGACGACCGGACCGCAGGGTCGGAGGGCGAGGAATCGCCCGAATCGGACGATGGGCCCATCGCCCCGGACGAGTAGGATGCTCGCACGTAGGGGAGAGAATCGATGATCTTGCTCGGGTGCCTCCTGGCCTTCAGCATCGCGGTCGCGCCGCGGCTGGTGCTGGTCCTTGCCTGGATCTTCAGCGACAGATGGCAGGTCGTCTGGCAGAACGACTGGGTCGTGCCGCTGCTGGGCATCCTGTTCCTGCCCTTCACCACGGTCATGTACATGCTGGCCTGGTCGCCAGCTGGCCCCGGTGGCGCCAACATCGAGGGCTGGGACTGGATGTGGATCATCCTCGGCCTCATCCTGGACCTGTCGAAGTGGGCCGGCCTGTGGGGTAACCGCGGCGAAGCCACGAGGCAGGCCCAGCGCTACTACCCCTCGGGAGCACCGAGGTACGGCAGCACCGGCGGCACCGGCGCCGCCATCAGCACCGGCCAGGTCCCGCCCAGCACCTCTCCGACCGCTGACGACAGCGGCACGGACCCGACGGGCGCCAACACGCCGCCGGACATCCCGGGGCAGGACAAGCCGGGCAGCTGATGCCCGCCGGCGTGGCCGGCCCCGGCGACGAGAGGACGCGCGGTCTCGCACGAGGTCGCGCGTTTCGCCTATCCTGCGCCGGTCGATGACGCCGCTGCCCTCGCGGGTCACGACGAGGAGGAGGAGCACGTGAGCGACGAGCGCAGCCCCGCTGATGGCGGACCGGACATCGAGAACCTCATGGCCGAAGGGCGGTCGTTCCCGCCCAGCTCGGAGTTCAGCGCCCAGGCCAATGCCGGCCCGGAGCTCTACGCCACGGCCGAGGAGGACTACCAGTCCTTCTGGGCCGACCTCGCACGGCAGAAGCTCGACTGGTTCGAACCGTTCGAGAGGACGCTCGATTGGGAGCCGCCGTTCGCCAAGTGGTTCGAGGGCGGGAAGCTCAACGTCAGCTACAACTGCGTCGACCGCCACGTCGAGGGTGGCGACGGTGGAAAGGTGGCCTACCACTGGATCGGCGAGCCCGGCGACACGCGCACGCTGACCTTCGATGACCTTCATCGCGAGGTGCAGAAGGCAGCCAACGCCCTCCGCGCGCTCGGCGTCGACACGGGTGACCGCGTGGCCATCTATATGCCCATGATCCCCGAGCTGCCCATCGCCATGCTCGCGTGCGCGCGTATCGGCGCGCCCCACACGGTCGTCTTCGGCGGCTTCAGCGCGGACGCCCTCGCCAGCCGCATCGACGACGCCCAGGCGAAGCTGCTGATCACGGCCGACGGCGGCTGGCGCCGGGGCAAGGCCGTCGACCTCAAGACCGCCGCCGACGAAGCCGTCGAGCGCACCACGACCGTCGAGAAGGTGCTCGTCGTGGAGCGCGTCGGTGACGCCGCGCCGGCCACCATGCTCGAGGGCCGAGACGTGTGGTGGCACGACATCGTGGAGTCGCAGGCGGCCGACTGTCCGCCGGTGCCGCTGGACTCGGAGCACATGCTCTATCTGCTCTACACCTCGGGGACCACGGCCAAGCCCAAGGGCATCATGCACACCACCGCGGGCTATCTCCTGGGCGCAAGCTACACGCACGAGATGGTCTTCGACATCAAGGACGACGACGTCTACTGGTGTGCCGCCGACATCGGCTGGGTCACGGGACACTCGTACATCGTCTACGGCCCGCTGGCCAACGCCACGACAGGCGTGCTCTACGAGGGTTCGCCGGACACGCCCAGCTGGGAGCGCTGGTGGGAGATCGTGGAGCAGTACGGGGTGACCGTGCTGTACACCGCGCCCACCGCCATCCGCGCCTTCATGAAGCAGGGCGAGGCACTGCCGGCGCGGCACGACCTCTCCACGCTCCGCCTGCTGGGCAGCGTTGGCGAGCCCATCAACCCAGAGGCCTGGAGCTGGTACCAGCAGCACATCGGTGGTGGGACCGCGCCCATCGTCGACACCTGGTGGCAGACCGAGACCGGCCACATCCTGATCACGCCCCTGCCGGGCGTGACCGCCACGAAGCCGGGTAGCGCCTGCTTCCCGTTCCCGGGCATCGAGGCCGACGTCGTCGACGCCACGGGCAAGCCTGTGCCGGAGGGTGCGGGCGGCTTCCTTGTGCTCAAGCGGCCGTGGCCCGGCATGCTGCGCGGCATCTACGGCGACCCGAAGCGCTACCAGGCCACCTACTGGAGCCGCTTCAAGGGCATGTACTTCGCCGGAGACGGCGCTCGACGAGACGAAGACGGCTACTTCTGGCTGCTGGGCCGGGTCGACGACGTGATGAACGTCTCGGGCCACCGCATCAGCACCATCGAGGTCGAGTCGGCCCTCGTGGACCACCCGGCTGTGGCCGAGGCGGCCGTGGTCGGCAAGCACGATCCGGTCAGCGGCGAGGCTATCTTCGCCTTCGTCATCACCCGGGCCGGCATCACCACCAACGATGGGCTCGCGGCCGAGCTGCGGGCGCACGTGGGCAAGGTCATCGGGCCCATCGCCAGGCCCAAGTACCTGCTCTTCACCCCCGATCTGCCCAAGACGCGCTCGGGCAAGATCATGCGCCGTTTGCTGCGAGACGTGGCCGAGGGCCGCTCGTTGGGCGACACGACCACGCTCGCAGACGCCTCGGTCGTCGATTCCATCCGGCAGGGTGCAAGCTCGGCCGATGACGAGTAGCCTCGTCTCCTGAAGAGTCGTCGCCCGACGACTCCCTGGAGCAGGAGGCTTGATGGGCTCGCTGGGGCTGGAGCGCACGTTCGCCATCGTCGTCGGCAGCGTGCTCGTGGTCCTCGGTGTCGCGGGCTCGCTGGGTAATCCCATCGTGGGCGACCCCGAACAGACCGGGCTCATCGTGACCGGCTTCGGCCACGACCTGGTCCACCTCATCAGCGGCGCCCTGTTCCTGCACGTGGGCCTCGCGCTCAACGGCCGCAACCGGGCGATGGGTCTCGTCGGTCTGGGCGCCTTCTACCTCGCCACCGGCGTGCTCAGCTTCCCCAGCGCCGACCTGCTCGGGCTCTACGACGAGGCCACCTCGGGCCTGGACCAGGTCGCGCACGTGCTGTTGGGACTGGCCACGGTGGTCATCGGCTGGATGGGCCGGGACAGCGAGCGCGAGCGCCGGGTTCGCGGTCGTGCGGTCTCAGGACCCGCGCGCGACTGATGGCCGAACCGGCGACCACGCTCGACCGCCTGGGACGGCCGCTGCGCGACCTGCGCATCTCCGTCACCGACCGCTGCAACTTCCGCTGCACCTACTGCATGCCGCGCGAGATCTACGGGGCCGCCTTCCGCTTCCTGCCGCACGAGGAGCTGCTGACCTTCGAGGAGATCACGCGCTTCGCCCGCGTGGCCGTCTCCCTGGGTGTGACCAAGGTGCGCCTCACCGGCGGTGAACCGTTGCTCCGGCGTGACCTGCCCACACTGGTCGGGATGCTGGCCGGCATCGAGGGCATCGCCGACCTGACGCTCACCACCAACGGCTCGGCCCTGGCACAGCAGGCCGACGCTCTCGCTGCGGCCGGACTGCGTCGGATCACCGTGAGCCTCGATGCGCTCGACGACGCTACGTTCGCGCGGCTCAACGACGTGGCCTTCCCGGTGGCCCGCGTGCTCGAAGGCATCGAGGCTGCCGAGCGGGCCGGCCTCTCGCCCATCAAGGTCAACATGGTCGTCCGGCGGGGACTGAACGAGGACAGCATCCTGCCCATGGCGCGCTTCGCCCGGGAGCGGGGCTACACCCTTCGCTTCATCGAGTACATGGACGTCGGTCACACCAACGGCTGGGCCCTCGATGAGGTCGTGCCCACGGCTGAGCTGTTGGCGACCATCGACGCCGAGCTGCCCATCGAGCCGCTGCCGCCGCGCTATCCGGGCGAGGTGGCCACGCGCTTCCGCTATCGCGACGGAGCCGGAGAGATCGGCGTCATCAGCTCTGTGAGCCAGCCATTCTGCGCCAGCTGCACGCGAGCGCGCCTCACGGCCGAGGGCGCGCTCTACACCTGTCTTTTCGGGACCGAGGGCATCGACGTCCGGGCCACGCTGCGGGGCGATGGCGGCGACGAGGCCGTGCGCGAACAGCTCCTCCGCGTGTGGCAGGAACGCGCCGATCGCTACAGCGAGCTGCGCTCGGCAGCCACCGTCGACCGGCCCAAGGTGGAGATGTCACGGATCGGCGGCTGAGCACTCGCGCCGGCACGAGACGGACAGGTATCCTGACACGCGAACGCGCCGTGCCCTGCGCCGTCGATCCTGCTGGGCCACGCGTGGCAGGAGGGCAGCGATGACAGCGTCCGGGACGCCCAGGGGCGACGACACCGGGCCCGCGCAGGAGGGCATCTGGGAGGGGCCGCGCCCGGCCACGGACACCCGGTCGAGCGTGCCTCCGGACGGGCTCGCCGGTCGCCTGACCTCCACGGTCCGGACACCGGGACCGGCGGGTCTGCTCCTTGCGGACGTGCCCAACCGCATCATCGCCCTCGTCCTCGACATCATCGTGCTCTCGGTCATCGGCTTCGCCCTCGCGTGGCTCTTCGGTGGCCTCGTCAGACGACCGGGGGCCATCGACTCCACGGGCGGCGAGCTCGACGTCGTGGCCTTCGCCATCGTGCTCCTCGCTCAGGTGCTGGTCAGCTGCGGCTATTTCGCCGGCTCCTGGACGATCCTTAGGGGCACCCCCGGCATGCGCTTGCTGGGCATGCGCGTCGGCAGCGAGGGAGATGGCAGCTCGGTCAGCTGGCGCCAGTCGCTCATCCGCTGGGTCGTGCTGGGCCTGCCGGCGCTCCTGGCCTCGCTGGCGGTCTACGTGCCCAACGCCATCGGGCTCATCCTCGGCGCCCTGGGCGTGCTCTGGATGCTGGCGCTGCTCTACACCATGGCCCAGAGCCCGACCAAGCAGGGGCTGCACGATCGGGCAGCGCGCACCATCGTGGTCAAGGCCCGGCAGCGCGCACGCTAGCGCTCGCGGCAGTTCTCCACCGTCTGTCCACAGCGACCGTGGATTCGTGGATAGCTGGCCGCCTCGGAACGCGAATCTCGTGGACAAGCCGATTGACCCGCCTGCGGCCAGCCCGGCATAGTAGGTCTTGCCCGGAGGGGCCAGACACGAGGCTCGGGGCGCGGCGATCACATCAACGCGAACCAGCCTGGTCAGGACAGCTGAGATCGCATCAAGGCCGTCCGGCATCCGAAGGTCGCGGCGATC
>JBFLKP010000193.1:0-7089 GCA_040883225.1 Candidatus Limnocylindrales bacterium
CCAATTCTCCCTCCAGTGCACGGTGTCGACACGGATCGACGTCGCAGTCATCGCGCCTCGAGTCGAGCAGGAGAAGTGGTCGATGCGGTCACGGCCGGATGGGCGGCTCGGACCGCCACCCGCCCATCGGTACCGCCGTCGGGCTGGTCCGTGAAGGGGCAGGGGCGTCAGTCGGAGGTGACTCCGACTCCGACCGGGCAGGCCACACCGGTGCCGTGGTCGGGGCAGTAGCCGTTGGGGTTCTTGCTGAGGTACTGCTGGTGGTAGGGCTCGGCGTAGTAGAAGTCGGTGGTCTCGACGATCTCGGTGGTGATGTCGCCGAAGCCGGCCGTCGTCAGCTGCGCCTGGTAGGCGTCGCGCGAGGCCGTGGCCACCGCACGCTCCGCTTCGGAGCCGACCATGATCAGCGAGCGGTACTGCGTGCCCTGGTCGTTGCCCTGTCGCATGCCCTGTGTGGGATCGTGGTGCTCCCAGAAGACCTTCAGCAGCCGCTCGTAGCTGACGCGCTCGGGGTCATACACCACGAGCACGACCTCCGCGTGGCCGGTCCGGCCGGAGCAGACCTCCTCGTACGTGGGGTTGGGGGTGAAGCCGCCCGCGTACCCGACGGCGGTGCTGATGACGCCGTCGGTCTGCCAGAAGTCCTTCTCGGCGCCCCAGAAGCAACCCAGGCCGAAGACGGCCGTCCGCGCGCCCTGCGGCCAGGGCGGAGTGAGCGCCGCGCCATTGACGTGGTGCTTCTCGGTGATGTGGATGGGCTCGGCCCGGCCGGCGAGGGCGTCCTTCGGCTCGGGCATGGTGGCGGGTCGTCGGAAGAGGAACATGGCCCGATGGTAGTGCGGCCGCGTCACGGCGCCATGACGAGCGGCCGGCGCGCTACCATTCCCCGCGAGCCACCCACCCGAGAAGGAGCCAGGTTTGTCGTCTGAGGGCCTGTCAGAGGATCCCAAGGTCTATCGCCAGCGGCTGAACGAGCAACCCGATGAGCAGCTCGATGCCTGGATGATCGAGTTCATGCGCGACATGTCCATTCGCCGTGGCGTGCTCCGGGTGCTGGCCGACTTCCGCGCGGCCACGGGCTTCGACGACGCCGCCATCGAGCGGGTCTTCACCGCCGGCGGAGGGCCACCCGCCACCGTGGGCCGGACGAAGGACGGCGAGCTGATGGTGCCGGCGATCTCGCTGCACTTCCTCGTGCCCGGCCTGCGGGCACAGTCCCCGAAGGCGCGAGAGCAGGAGATCGACTTCCTCGTCAAGGGCTTCCACGACGTCGTCTACACCTAGGTCCCCGCGTCGCCCGGAGCCGTGAGCAGCTACTCGAGCTCGGGCCCCGAGCGGTCGTCGCCGACCTTGCGAGCGCTCGCGAGGCGAGCCTTGTCCGAGCGGGCCGCCTTGGCCTCGCGCTGCAACATGCGCAGGATGCCTTCGACGTCGGCCCGCAGCGCGCGGTCGCGGATCCTGTCGGTCCAGCTGGCGCCGCTGACGGCCTCTCGCCTGTCGATATCGACGTCGATGTAGCCGAGGTCAGGGTCCTCCTCGTCGACGTCGTCGAAGACGACGCGCATCACGAGGTAGTGGCCGCTCCCCAGCTGCCACGCGGCCACGAACGAGTCACCCTCCGCGACCTTCCAGCGCACGACGTGGCTGCGGACCTCGAGCTGGCCCTCATCCGGAAGCCCGGCGTAGTCACCACGCCGGATCTCGATCCCGCCGTGCCCGGTGAAGTAGCGATACAGCAGGTAGCCCACGACGAAGGCGGCGAGGACGTAGAGGAGCTCGTTGGGGATCGAGGGCATGACGAGCGGCGATGGTACGTCAGCCGCGGTCGAGCGAGCGGACTAGGAGGGCCGCCTGGCTGCCTCGCGCCGCTCGGCGCTGCCGGCCTCGTGCGCATCCCACCGTGCCTGCAGCTGGTCCGCGAGTGAAGAGGCCGGCCGGTGCGCGTCACCCGCGCGCACCACGGCGATCGCGTTCTCGAGCTTGATCTTGGCCAGCGTGAGGTGCTTGGCGAAGAGCTGCCGCTCCGCTGAGGAGGCCTCCGTGAGGGCGGCGTCGGTGGCCAGCGCCTCCACTAGCTCGGCGACCGCCCGCTCGAGGTGACCAGCAGCGTCGTCGATGGTGGGGTCGTCGACCGCCAGGCCCTCGGGCTCGATGGGGATGGCCACGTAGTCGGCCTGGCGCGGCGGCTCGACCTCGATCTCGACATCGGCCGCATCGTTGAGGGTGTCCCACTCGACGTCGGCCACCGGCTCGGTCTGGACCCCGGTGGCGAGGCCCGCCTCCCGCTCCGCGTCGCGCTTCGTCTGCGCCTCGATGCGCTTGCGTAGCTTGACCAGGCTGAGCTCGCCCGATGCCACCTGCCTGGCCAGTCTCCGGCGCGTCTTGGGGTCGCTGACCTTCATCAGCTCGTACGCGTGCGAGAGCGTGTCGGAACGAACGGCGACCAGCTCGCGTACGTCGTCGGGCGCGTCGACCAGCCGCAGCCGGTTCTCGAGATAGCCCTTGTCCTTGCCCAGCTTGGTCGCGAGCTTGCGCAGGCTGTAGCCGTGCTCTCGCGTCATGCGCGCGAACATCTCCGCTTCCTCCAGCGGCGAGATGTCCTCGCGCTGGAGGTTCTCGATGATGGCGATCTCGAGCGCGGCCTCGTCGTCGAGCTCCTCGATGATCACGGGGATCTGGGCCAGGCCGGCCATCTTCGAGGCCCGCCAGCGGCGCTCGCCCGCGACGATCTGGTACCGGCCGTCGGTGACGGGGCGGACGAGGACCGGCTGCAGCACGCCGTGCTCTCGGATCGACGCGGCGAGATCGGCCAGGGCCTCCTCGTCGAAGCGCTGTCGGGGCTGGTCGGGGTTCGACTCGACGCGCTCGACGGGCATGCGCCGGACGTCTCTGACCGAGCCGGGCTCGTGGGGCTTGAGCAGATCGATCAGGGCCGGGGTGTACTCGCTGCGCTCCGTCGCCAGGCGACGTGCCGCCTGTGAGCGGAAATCCGGTCTAGCCAAGGTCGATCACCTCCTGTGCCAGCCCGCGGTAGGCTTCGGCGGCGGCCGAGCGGCTGGCATACGACGTCACGGGCACCCCCGCGAGCGGTGCTTCCCCCAGGCGGACGGTCTGCTTGATGATGGCGTCGAAGACGTGATAGTCCCCGAGCTCGGACAGTTCCGCGAGCATGTCCTTGGCGAGGTTGGTGCGGCCGTCGTAGAACGTGGGCAGGATGCCCATGATGCGCAGGCGCGGGTTCAGCCCCTTGCCCTGGATCTGGGTCACGAGGTTGGCCAGCGCGCGGAAGCCCTTGAGGCTGTAGTACTGCGTCTGGACCGGGATGATGACGCCGTCGCTGGCCACCAGCGCGTTGATCGTCAGCAAGCCCAACGTGGGCGGGCAGTCGATGATGATGTAGTCGTATTGCTTCTCGGCCCAGCCGTGGAGCACCTCCCGCATGGCGTGCTCGCGGCCGATGGTGCTGAAGAGCTGGTTCTCCGTGGCGGAGAGGTCGATGTCCGACGGGGCCACGTCGACGTTCTCGGTCTCGGTGGCCTCGACGATGTCCTCGAGCGACAGCGAGGCGTCGAGCAGGACGTTGGCGATGGAGATCTCGATGGACTGGGCCGACAGGCCGAGGCCGACGGTGAGGTTGGCCTGCGGGTCCATGTCCACGCAGAGCACCTTCCGGCCCTGTTCGGCGAGCGCGCCGGCGAGGTTGATCGAGGTCGTGGTCTTGCCCACGCCTCCCTTCTGGTTGGCGATCGCGACGATCCGAGCCAAGTGCGCCCTCCCAGGTGATGCCGTGCGACGACCACGCGGCACTCCGCGGTGAGTCTACCGTAGTGGTGCGCCGACGCACCACCCTGTCCGCACACGTACGGACACGACCGATGACGCTCGGCGCTACGATGCTCCGGCCATCGGCAGGCACGGAACGAACGGAGGAGAGGCCAGCGTGAGCGACAATCGGGCGAGCATCGAGCGCCTTCACGAGCTGCGCGCCGAGTCGCGCCTCGGTGGCGGGCAGGCTCGCATCGACAAGCAGCACGAGAAGGGCAAGCTCACCGCCCGGGAGCGCCTGGAGCTGCTCCTGGACCCCGGTTCGTTCGTCGAGTTCGATGCCTTCGTCACCCACCGGTCTCGCGACTTCGGCCTGGAGAAGCAGAAGTACCTCGGCGACGGTGTGGTCACCGGCCACGGCAAGATCGACGGCCGGCTCGTCTTCGTCTTCAGCCAGGATTTCACCGTCTTCGGCGGCTCGCTCAGCGAGACGCACGCGGAGAAGATCTGCAAGGTCATGGACCTCGCGTCGAAGGTGGGGGCCCCGGTCATCGGCCTCAACGACAGCGGTGGCGCCCGCATCCAGGAGGGCGTGGAGTCGCTCGGCGGCTACGCCGACATCTTCCTGCGCAACGTCATGTCGTCGGGCGTCATCCCGCAGATCTCGCTGGTCATGGGTCCCTGCGCCGGCGGCGCCGTCTACTCGCCGGCCATGACCGACTTCACGCTGATGGTCGAGGGCACGAGCTACATGTTCGTGACCGGCCCAGACGTCGTGCGCACGGTCACGCACGAGGAGGTCGACTTCGAGCACCTCGGCGGAGCGTCCGTCCACACCTCGATCAGCGGCGTGGCCCACTTCGCCGCACCGGACGAGGGCTCGCTGCTGGCCAGCGCCCGCCGACTGCTGGGCCACCTGCCGCAGAACAACACGCAGGCAGCGCCACGTGTCAGCACCACCGACCCGCGCGACCGGCGCGCCCCGGAGCTCGACGAGATCATCCCCGAGGCCTCATCCCAGCCGTACGACATGCACGACGTCATCGGGCGGGTCGTGGACGACGGTGAGTTCCTCGAGCTCCAGCCGGCGTGGGCGGGCAACATCATCATCGGCTTCGCCCGCCTCGACGGCCGCTCGGTCGGGCTGGTCGCGCAGCAGCCGGCCGTGCTCGCCGGCGCGCTCGATATCGACGCCTCGGACAAGGCGGCCCGCTTCGTCCGCACGTGCGACGCCTTCAACGTGCCGCTGCTCACGATCGAGGACGTGCCCGGCTTCCTGCCCGGCGTCTCGCAGGAGCACGGCGGCATCATCCGTCACGGCGCCAAGCTGCTCTACGCCTACTGTGAGGCCACGGTGCCCAAGGTCACCGTCATCACGCGCAAGGCCTACGGCGGCGCCTATGACGTCATGAGCTCCAAGCACGTCCGTGGGGACGTCAACCTGGCTTGGCCTACCGCCCGTATCGCGGTCATGGGTGCCGAGGGCGCGGTCAACATCCTCTACCGCGAGCAGCTGGCCGCGGCCCACGACAAGGACGCCGAACGCGCACGGCTCACGGCCGAGTACGAGGAACGGTTCGCCAGCCCCTACATCGCCGCGGGCAGGGGTTTCCTCGACGACGTCATCGTGCCCTCCGAGACGCGTCCGCGGGTCATCGAGGCCTTCGAGATGCTCGAGGGCAAGCGCGACGACCAGCCGCGTCGCAAGCACGGCAACATCCCGCTGTGAGCGCGTCTTTGCGCAAAGACGAGGCAGGGGAGTGAACGCGCCCTTCAGACGGGTGCTCGTGGCCAACCGCGGCGAGATCGCCGTGCGTATCTTCCGCACCTGCCGAGAGCTGGGGATCGAGACCGTCGCGGTCTACTCCGACGCCGACGCAGGGGCGCTCCACGTCCGGCTGGCCGACCGAGCCGTGCGCGTGGGCCCGGCAGCGGCGGCCGAGTCGTACCTGCGGGCCGAGGCCATCGTCGAGGCCGCGGTCGCGACCCGCGCCGAGGCCATCCACCCGGGCTACGGGTTCCTCTCGGAGCAGGCGTCGTTCGGGGCAGCGGTCGAGGCCGCCGGCCTCGCGTTCGTCGGACCAGCCCCCGAGACGCTGGCGTCGCTCGGGGACAAGCTCGAGGCCCGCGCCACGGCCATCGCGGCTGGCGTGCCCATCGTGCCGGGCATGTTCGATCCCCTGCCCACCGCCGACGCCGACGCGCTGGCGCGCATCGAGGAGCTGGCTGCCGGCATCGGATACCCGCTGCTCATCAAGGCGGCGGCCGGTGGCGGCGGCCGAGGCATGCGACGGGTCGACGACCCGGATGACCTGGCCACGGCCGTGGCCGCCGCGGCCCGCGAGTCGGAGCAGGCGTTCGGTGACGGCGCGGTCTACCTCGAGCGCCTGGTCGAAGGAGGCCGGCATATCGAGGTCCAGCTGCTGGGCGACGGAGATGGGACCGTCGTGGCGCTCGGCGAGCGTGATTGCTCCACCCAGCGGCGCCACCAGAAGCTGGTCGAGGAGGCCCCGGCGCCCGGCTTGACGCGGGCCCAGCGCGAGGAGCTCCACGGGTTGGCGGTGAAGGTGGCCAGGCAGGTCGGACTGCGCAACGCCGCCACGGCCGAGTTCCTGTACGCGCCGGACGGCGCGTTCTACTTCCTCGAGGTCAACGCGCGCCTGCAGGTGGAGCACGGTGTGACCGAGCTCGTGAGCGGGCTCGACCTGGTACGGGAGCAGCTCTTCATCGCTGCCGGCGAGCCACTGTCGACGGCTGTGCTGGCGGCCGCCGGGCGTGCTGCGGACCCAGACCGTCACGCCATCGAGCTGCGAGTCAGCGCCGAGGATCCGGCACGCGACTTCATGCCGGTCCCAGGCCTGGTCACTCGCTGGCGGGAGCCGGCTGGACCGGGCGTGCGCGTGGACTCGGGCCTGGAGCAGGGCTGGCAGGTCCCGGGTGACTACGACCCGATGCTCTCGAAGGTGCTGGCCGTGGCCCCCGACCGCGAGCGCTGCCTCGCCCGCGCCCGCCGGGCCGTGGACGAGTTCGAGACCGGGGGTGTGCAGACGACGCTGCCGTTCCATGCGTGGCTCCTGGCCCACCCGGAGTTCACCGAGGCACGCTTGCGGACCGACATGGTCGCGCGCGACTGGGACCCCGCTCCACTGCGCGCCGCTGCTGCCGAGCGCGCCGCCGACGCCGTGACCCGCCACGTGGCCGCGGTCGACGATGCCGCCGGCGGAACGTTCGAGGCTCCCGGGCCGTGTCCCGACCCCACCCACGGCTGGAAGCCGGAGCCGTGGACGTGAACGACCATCGCGGCCACCTGCGGGTCCACGTCGA
>JBFLKP010000194.1:0-3012 GCA_040883225.1 Candidatus Limnocylindrales bacterium
CCTGAGAGGTGCGCGGCGAGCCATTCTGGGGGACCGACCGATGATGTGCCAGACCCGCCGGGTTGCCGGCCTCCTCCTGGTCGCGATGCTCGCCGGCACTGGCCTGCCGGCCACGGCCCAGGAGCCGCTCACGATGGAGGACGCCGGCTCCTTCGGCTACTCCGACGACAACGCCGGCTGGGACGTGAAGCAGTGCCCCAAGGTCACGGGCAAGGGCAAGCGCAAGGACTGCCTCCAGACCGCCGACGGCTCGGTCCGCGTCACCTTCGGCAAGTCCTCGGCCACCCCCGCTACCGTACGCGAGGTCATCCGCACCGGCTGGGAGGGCATGCGTCGCTACCGCGACTTCGGCTTCAGCGCGGCGGCGATCAGCCGCAAGAACCCGCTCGTCATCGCCATCGAGCCCGGCGACGGGAACCCGCTGTACAGCTGGAAGAGCGGCGTCGTCTACATCGGCGAGGGGTCGGCCGCGAAGCTCGGCGGCGTCGACGGCGACGGCTCGCTCTCGGCCCGCATGGAGCTCTGGCACGAGCAGTTCCACTGGATCCAGGACGAGGCCTACCGCATGGGCGCCGCCCGGCTCTTCGGCGCCGACACCTGGTGGATGGAGACCGGGGCCGAGGTCGCGACGTTCCTCATCGAGCCGGCCGGTGCCCCGCGCAACGCCCGTCTCTACGGCCATTCGACCATCGGCGGCGCCAACGTGAGCCAGCTCTCACCGTTCCAGTGGCCGGGCGACGAGATCTACCAGCACGCCCAGCGCCTGCTGGTCGCGATGTACGGACCCGACCCGGTCCTGACACCGGTCGAGTTCGTGAGGGCCGTCGACACCGGGAGCTACCCCTTCTCCGACGCGGGGCGCGTGGCCCGCTTCCGGGCCGGCCTCGACGACTATGCCGAGTACCTCATCAGCGGCGAGCTGCCCGGCTTCGGCACGGTCGGGCCCATCGCTGATGGGACCGCGTTCGGCGACTTCATCGGTGTCGTCGCCGAGCGGAGCAAGCCGGCCGGCGAAGGTCTGCGCCTCGTGGGCAACAACACCGAGACACAGATCGACCACGACGCCAAGACCGTGCGCGCCGAGATGCAGCCCGACAGCGTCTATGTCCTCGCGGTCGTGAGCGGCTCACGGTATGCGGCCTGGGAAGGCACCTATCCGCCGGCAGAGCCGGCACGCCTCGTCATCGAGCCGGGGCCGCCCTTCCTGTTCCGCCTCGACGGTGGTCCCATCATCGAGCACGCCGGCAGCGCGGAGTTCGTCATCGAACCCATCGACGAGACCGGCGGCATCGGCGAGGTGCGCATCGTCGCGAAGGCCGTCGAGGCCGCGACGTTCCGCGCCTACATCGAGCCCGTCGAGCTCGAGCCCGGCGGGACCGCGTCGCTCGTCCATACCCTGCGGAACCTCGACGCGGGCGAGCAGGGCACGACCGAGCTCGTGTGCACGTACGACGGCAGGGCCGTGCTCGAGATGGCCGACGGCTGGTGGCAGGTCACCTACGAGGGCGAAGGTTGGCACACGCTCGAGGGCGCCCGCTTCGTCTGCGGCGGGGGCGGCGGCGATGGTGCCATTCTCGCGAGTGGCGACTACACCACGGGCCCACTCGCCTTCAGCTCCTGGGGTGAGTGCGACCTCGATACCTTCGCCTTCGAGGGCGAGGTGCTCTCTGGCACGACCCACGCGTCCTGCGGCGACGGCGACGTCTACACCTGGGAGGTCGCACTCGAGACGCTGCTCGAGGACGACTGACGTTCCAGCGGGACGCTCGACACGCCCGGGAGCGGGGCTGGCCATGCGCTGGGCGGGTGTGCTATAGTCTTCCGGCGAGGTGGAGCAGTGGTAGCTCATCGGGCTCATAACCCGAAGGTCGGCGGTTCGAATCCGTCCCTCGCAACCAACGATTTCTGACGTGAGAACCCCGGGTCCCGCCCCCGGGGTTTTCCTTTTGTCTGCCGTATTCGGGTCCTTCGTCCCATGCGGCGATGCCGAGCCCGTCGTACGCTCTCGCCACGATGACACGACGTACGACCCTTTTCCTCGTCCTCTCCGTGCTGTTCGTCCTGCTCGCGACCCCGGTCGCGGCACAGGAGGACACATCGGGCGAAGCCACCGCCCCCGCGTCGATCCCGGCCGGCGACGGTCCCTTCGCCCAGGCCGTCTTCTACTTCTCGCCCGCCTGCGGGCACTGCGAGTACGTCATCACCAACACCCTGCCGGGGCTCTTCGCCGACAACGGCGGGGACTACGCGGTGACCTACGACGAGAGCGTGCTGCCGGACCAGCCGGCCTTCTACCTCATGAGCAACGGCACGCTGCAGCTGCTGATGGTGGACACCTCAACGGAGGCCGGCAGCGAGATGTTCCGCGAAGGATCCGAGCGCCTCGGTATCGAGCGGGCCGGCGTGCCGCGGATCGATTTCAACGAGACCGACTACCTCGTCGGCTCCGCGGACATCCCCGATCTCTTCCCCGGCGTCGTCGCCGACTCGCTCGCGGCCGACGGCATGGGCTGGCCGCCGGTGCCCGGCGTCGACGAGGCCATCGCCCCCTTCATCGAGGAGGGATCGGTGCTCGACCCCGATGCGGTCGAGGCCGCCTCCGCCGGGTCCGACGAGGGCGATGTCGATGAAGCGCTCGCGGTGCTGCCGCTCGGCGGCGGGAACGAGGGCTGGGCCGACCGCTTCGGCCAGGACGTCGTTGGCAACAGCGTCTCGGTGGTGGTGCTGGCGCTTCTGCTGCTGACCCTCGTCGGCGCGCCGGTCCTCGCCGCCCGCGGCTCGCTGCCCAGCTTCCCCCGCTGGAGCGTCATCGTGCTGGTCATCATCGGCGCCGGCGTCGCGGCCTACCTGGCCACCGTCGAGACGTCCGGCAGCGCCGCGGTCTGCGGCCCGGTCGGCGACTGCAACGCGGTCCAGCAGAGTGAGTACGCGCAGGTCTTCGGCGTGCCCGTGGGTGTGCTCGGCGTGGCCGGCTACGCTGCCATCGGCGGCCTCTGGCTCGTCTCCCGCCTC
>JBFLKP010000195.1:0-3016 GCA_040883225.1 Candidatus Limnocylindrales bacterium
ACGATCGTCTCCACGCCAGCCTCGTCAAGTGCGGCCACCAGCTCCTCCACGGGCCGCTTCGACCAGCCGTAGCTGAAGACCTCGCCGAGGTGGTTGTGCGCATCGACCACGCCGAAACGCGGCTTCTCCACCCGGTGCTCGGGCAGGCGAAGCTTGGAGACCGGTCGGTAGTCGGTCAGGCGCATCTGGGGCATGGCCGGTTCCTCCGCGGCGACTACTTGATGCTGCCGGCCGTGAGGCCGCCGACGAGCCACTTCTCGATGACGATGAAGAGGATGACCACGGGCACGATGGCGATGAGCGACGAGGTGAACAGGTACTGCCACTCGACGCGGTATTGGCCGATGAACGTGGTCACGCCGACCGTCAGCGGATGGATCTCGGTCGACTGGGCGAGCGTCAGCGCGACGACGAACTCGTTCCAGGCCGCGATGAAGGTGAAGATCGTGGCGGTGATGATGCCCGGCAGCGCCAGTGGCAGCGTCACGCGTCGCAGCACGTCGAGGCGCGAGGCGCCATCGATCGAGGCAGCCTCCTCGAGCTCGACCGGGATGGTCGAGAAGTAGGCCACCATGATCCAGGTCGAGAAGGCCAGATTGAAGGCGGCGTTGACGATGATGAGCGAGAGGTAGGTGTCCACGCCCGCCGCCGGGAAGATGTCGCCGATGATGACGAACTCGCGGTAGATGCCGATGACCAGCGCGGTCGGGGCGAACATCTGGGTGATGAGGACCAGCAGCAGGAAGAGCAGGCGTCCGCGATAGCGGTAGCGCGCGGAGTAGTAGGCCGCCGGCAGGGCCACCACCAGCACCAGCAGCGTGGCGAAGACCGCGATGATGAGGCTGCTGCGGAGATAGCCCCACAGGGGTGCCTCCTCCCACACGGTCACGAAGTTCGAGAACTCCAGGCGCGTAGGCAGGTACTGGGCAGGTACCGAGTAGAGCTCGCTGCTGGGCGTCAGGGCGGTGATCGCCATCTGGATGTACGGGGCCATGAAGAAGAAGGCCACGAGCGCACCGGCGCCGGCCAGCAGGGCCTTGCGGATCGAGGGCGCGCGGGTCATCGGAGTCCGCTGCGCCGCCATCTCAGGCGCGCCTCCAGTCCACGACCCGCAGGTAGAGCAGGACGAAGACGAGGATGACCGAGAAGTTCACCACGGCCATGGCCGCGGACTGGCCGACGTCGAGCAGCTGGAAGGCCAGCTTGTACATGTGCGTCGTGGTCGTGTCGGTGAGCGAGCCGGGACCGCCCCGGGTCATGGCCCAGATGATGGGGAACGAGTTGAAGACGTTGATCATGTTGATGATCGATGCCACCAGCAGCGCCGGCCGGAGCAAGGGCAGGGTGATGCCGCGGTACGCCTGCCAGCCGGTCGCGCCATCCACGCGGGCGGCCTCGTAGATGTCCTTCGGGATCGACTGCAGGCCCGCCAGCAGCACGTAGGTCGTGAACGGCAGCGAGACGAAGATGGCCACGAACATCAGCCAGTAGAAGGCCACGCCCGGGTCGCCCAGCCAGTCGTTCATGGGGCTGGCCAGGAGGCCGAGGTCGAAGAGGATGCGGTTGATGATCCCGTAGAAGCCGTCGAGCATCCAGCGCCAGACGGTGGCCGTCATGACCACCGAGGCGGCCCACGGGACGATGAGGGCCCAGCGCACGAGCCGCCGCCCAGGGAAGGCCGCGTTGAGCAGCGCCGCCAGGCCCATCGAGACGAGGATCGTCACGCTCACGACCACGAGCACCCACACGAGTGTGCGGGTCATGATCCCCGGCAGATCCGGGTCGGCGAAGAGCCGCTCGAAGTTGTCCAGGCCGGTGAAGCCCCGGGCCAGGCCCGACATGCTGATCTCCAGGAAGGACGTGCGCAGCATCTCGAAGGCGGGCCACAGCACGACGCCGAAGATGAGCAGCAGGGCCGGCCCGATCCAGGGCAGCGGCCCGAGGTCGGGCAGCCGTCGACGCCGGGGCGACTCGACCGGGCCGTTCTTCTTCGGCCGTTCGGCTGACGCGAGATGGGCCTGGTTCACGAGGCTCTCCGTGGGCAAAGAGCGAGGGCCCCAACCGTGCTCGGCTGGGACCCTCGCATGCTAGTCAATCGGGCTGGTGCGGTTCAGCTTCCTTCGCCGACCGCGTTGATCAGGTCGAGGATCTGCTGCTTGTCGGCGCCGGGCACGAAGGCTGCGCCGATGTTGTCCTGGATGGCACCCTGGACCGCGCCCCACGCAGCCTGGTCGCTGGGGTAGAAGATGGCGCTGGGCAGGACCTCGATGAACGGCGCCAGGAAGGGATCGTCGGACATCGTCTCGCCGGCCGACTGGGTCGCCGGCAGGAAGCCGCCAGCGGCGTCGAGGAAGGCGGCGTAGTTCTCGGGGATGAAGAGGAAGCTGAGGAACTTCTGGATGGCTTCCTGGTTGCTGCCGTCCTCGTCCTTGAAGCCGAAGAAGTAGTCCTGCACGCCGAGCGTGATGGACTCCATGCCGTCATTGGCGGGGAAGGGCGTGACGCCCCAGGGGACGTCGCTCTGGTACGTATTCTCGAGCTCGCCCGGCAGGAAGATGGCGCCGTTGAGCATGCCCACGACACCCTGCGCGAAGAGCGCGAAGGCGCCGTCGGTGCGGTTGAACGAGCCGGGGTTCGGCTGCGTGCAGCCCATGTCCACGAGCTCCTGCAGGAAGTCGAGGGTCTCGAGGTTCTCAGCCGAGTTGACGACCCAGTTCTCGCCGTCGAAGTACTGGCCGCCGTTGCCGC
The DNA here is from genome assembly GCA_040883225.1 of Candidatus Limnocylindrales bacterium. GTDB lineage: Bacteria > Chloroflexota > Limnocylindria > Limnocylindrales > CSP1-4 > JAFMJV01. Next base: position 2,749 of record JBFLKP010000195.1, read on the forward strand.
CGGTCCAGATGAGGAACTCCGCCTGGGCCTCCTCCGGCCCGAGGGGAAGCGCGAGGGGCACGATGCCCGGCTGGGTGTCGAGGATGGCCTGGCACACGGCCTTGACCTCGCTCCACGTCGTGGGCGGTTCGACGCCCGCGGCCGCGAGGATGTCTTCGTTGTAGAAGAAGAGACGGTCCGACGCCAGGTCCGGCACCGCGTATTCCACGCCGTCGTACTTCGAGTTGTCGCGGAAGGTCTGGATGAGATCGTCCAGCGTGGCCTGGTC
>JBFLKP010000196.1:0-16696 GCA_040883225.1 Candidatus Limnocylindrales bacterium
GCCCAAGGCGGATCCGAAGCCCAAGGCCGAGCCCAGGCCGAAGCCGAAGCCCAAGCCGGTTCGTGATCGGTCGCGTGACGATGACGACGACGATGATGGTGATGATGATGGCGACGACGACTGATCCGACGCCCGGGCCGCCTGACGCACGCGAGGTGGTGGGGCGGTCCGACGGATCCCTCGAGGCCCATGCGCTCAGCGATGATCGTTCTGCTCGTGCCTGGCGGGTCATCGTCGGTGCCCTCGCGGGATTGCTGGTCGGCATCGCCGTCGCCTTCATCGTGGCGCTCGGCATCACGCTCAGCGTCGGTGCCGTCGCGGACCGTGCGATCCGCAACGATCTCGAGCTCGAGGACGAGGCCGACGATCTCGTGGCCGCCGTCCTCGATGTGCGCCACTACCACCGCAATCTCTTCTTCACTGGACCGACGCGCTCGGGCCTGGCCGACTTCGACGAGGCGGTGACCACGCTCAACGAGGAGCTCGACGAGATGGCCGAGGTGACCATCGAGTCCACCGACGTCGCGCAGGTGCCCGAGTTGCGCGAGCTTGTGTCGCGCTACGTGTCCGACTACCGCGCCGCGGTCGCACTCTTCGAGACCGACCGGGCAGCCTTCGATGAAGCCAGCGATGAGGGCCTGGCCCGGCTCGCCGAGCTCCAGCAGGAGGCGCGGCTGCTCGACGCCCTCGGCGAGGATCTCGCCGCCGATGCGCTGCGCTCGGTCGAGTCCACGACCGTGACCGCCACCATCCTGCTGTTGGCCGCGCTTCTGGTGGTGGGCCTTGCGGCCGTGGCCATGACCGTGGCTGCGGTGCGCGTGCTCCGGGAGCAGCGTCGGCTATACGCCGCACAGCGGGAGTCGGCGGTGGCGCTCGGCCAGGCCTTGCGGACCCGGACCGACTTCATCGCGGATGCGTCACACGAGCTGCGTACGCCGCTCACGGTGTTGCGTGGCAATGCCGAGGTCGGCCTGGCCGCGGGGCCGTCGGACTGCGGTCACGAGCCGGTCCTGCGCGAGATCGTGGCCGAGTCCGCACGCATGACCCGGCTCGTGGAAGACCTGCTCTTCCTCGCGCGCTACGACGCCGGATCCGTTCCGCTCGATGCCCGTGCAGTCGATGTCGAGCCGTGGCTCGCCGATGTCGCCGCGCGCGCGGAGGTGTTGGCACGGGAGCGCGGTGCGGTCCTCGACGTGGACATCGATGCCCACGGCAGCATCGACATCGATGCCGAACGCCTGCAGCAGGCCGTGCTCGTGCTCATCGACAACGCAGCCAAGTTCAGCCCCGGCGACGAGCACGTGGAGCTGCGGGCCGTCGCGTCGGGAGGGGCGGTCGAGATCGAGGTCGCCGACCGCGGCCCGGGCATCGCGGAGGACGTGCGTCCATTCATCTTCGAGCGCTTCTACCGAGCTGACCGGACGCGCGGGCGCCGGAGCGGCGGTGCCGGCCTCGGCCTCTCCATCGCGCGAGCCATCGTCGACGCGCACGGTGGCCGCATCGATGCTCGTCCGCGTCCCGGAGGCGGGACGTCGATGCGCATCCACCTGCCGAGCGCGAGCGGGGCGGCCGATCCGGCACCGGCGGTGGAGCAGCCCGTCCGTCAGCCATCCAGAGCCGGCTGATGCGGCGCATCCTGGTGATCGAGGACGATGAGCCCATCGCCGCCATCCTCGAACGCGGCCTCGGCCTCGCCGGCTACGACGTCGTGGTGGAGACCGACGGCAAGGATGGGCAAGAACGTTGGGCGGTTGGTGGCTTCGCCGCCGTCCTGCTCGACGTCATGTTGCCCGGCGCCGATGGGCTCGACATCGCCGCCGAGCGCCGGGCAGCTGGTGACGCCACGCCGGTCCTGCTCGTGACCGCCCGCGACGACGAGCGACTCCTTCGGCGTGCGCAGCAGGTCGGTGTGGACGCCGTCCTGGTCAAGCCGTTCGAGTATCGAGTGCTACTCGAGCGCGTCGCCGATCTCATCGCGCGGCGCGCGGAACCGGTAGCCGGCGCCGCGGACCGTCTCGATGAGTGAGGGCTCGCCCGGCGCGTCCACCTTGCGTCGCAGGTAGCGGACGTAGACATCCACGACATTCGACTGGGGGTCGAAGTCGTACTCCCAGACCGCGGCCAGGATCTGGACCCGGCTGAGCACCTGGCCCGGGTGCCGCATGAGGTACTCCAGCAGGGCGAACTCTCGGGCGGAGAGGTCGACGGATCTCCCTCGAGCCTCGACTCGTCGCGAGCGAAGGTCGAGACGCACGCCGGCGAGCTCGATGGCGTCAGCAGTCGATTGATCCGACCGCCGCGAAAGCGCTCGCAGCCGCGCGAGGAGCTCGTCGAGGGCGAAGGGCTTGGTGAGATAGTCGTCCGCGCCAGCGTCCAGCGCTCGCACCTTCTCGTCCAGCCCGTCACGCGCCGTCAGCACCAGCACGGGCAAGGACGGACGCTGCCGGCGCAGCCGCACCAGGACATCGTGACCGTCGCGTCCGGGAAGCCCGAGGTCGAGCACGATGAGCTCCACGAACGGGTCGAGCGCGAGGTCCAGTCCATGGTCGCCGGACTCCGCGATCGACACCTGGTGCCCTGCACTCGTCAAGCCCCGTTGCAGGAAGCTGGTGATCCGCTCGTCGTCTTCCACGATCAGTACGTGCATGCCCGGATTATCCCCCGCAGGAGGCTGGATGCCGGGGTGCTGCTCGAAGATGAGGGAGTTCTCATGTCTGCCTCATGCGCCGTTCACGCCGCGGGACGAGGCTCGCGCCATAGACCGATCGCACAGGGGCACACACGACATGTTCGGATCGCTTCCGCGCCGCCTCGGCGCTCTCGCCATGGCCGCATCGCTTGCTGGGCTCACGATGGCCGCCACACCTGCCGTCACCGTGGCCGACGACTTCCGTTGTGTCGGCGCCAAGGGTGGCCGGACCTACGACGGTAACGTCGTCGTCCCTGCGGGCAAGTGGTGCAAGTTGAACGGCACCACGGTCAAGGGCAACGTGTTCGTCAAGCGCAACGCCGTGGTCGTCCTCGTCGGCGCCAGGGTCGACGGCAACGTCCAGAGCAAGGCCAAGTGGACCAAGAAGGTCGTCGTGCGCAACCGCTCGAACATCGACGGTGACATCCAGATCAACGATGGCCGGCGGGTCATCGTGAAGAACTCGTTCATCGACGGCAACATCCAGCTCAAGGGCAATCGCCGCCTCAGCACCGTCAACGACAACACCGTCGAGGGCGACATCCAGCTCTTCAGCAACCGCGGCGGCTTCGCGGTCTGGCGCAACCGGGTCGACGGCAACCTCCAGTGCAAGAACAACGGCAACCCCCGCCGCGGTGACGACAACCGCGTCCAGGGCGACAAGGAAGGGCAGTGCCGCAACCGCTAGGAAGCAGACCCCGCTGCCAGCCTGGCACGACCCAGGTCCTCGTGACCACGAGGACCTTCCAGCGGGGTCGGGCGGCGGCTGACCGAAGCAGAAGAGGAGTGGAGCGGGAGACGGGATTCGAACCCGCGACATCCAGCTTGGAAGGCTAGCGCTCTACCGACTGAGCTACTCCCGCTCGCGACCGCAATCCTACGCCATTGCCACTAGCCGGGACGGATCGGCATCCGGAAGGCATTCTGCTTCTCGCTCGGCAGCGGGCGCGGATCGACGAGCTCGATTCGGCTCCAGTCGATGATCGGGCGCAGGCGCGCTGCCGCCTCCAGCCCCTCGGGCGCATCGCCCTCGAGCATCGCCACCAGGAGGGTGTCGCCGTCCTCGTCCCACACGCCGACCACGCGCCCGTCCAGGGTGACCGTGTTGGTGACGTTGCCGCTGCGGTCGACCACGAACGGTTCGTGCGCCGTGTCGAGGACCCGTGAGCGTTCGCGGCGGCTCATGAGCCACGCGTCCCACACCGGCAGGAACCTGACGGTGCCAGTCGGCTCGGCGCCAGCGAGCTCCTCGGTGATCTCGTCGGTGGCCCACTGCTCGCCGTCCAGCCCCTCGACTTCGACCATCCGCGCGCCCATGTCGGCCATCGCAGCCCGCGCCAGTCTCTTCGTCACGCCGGCCCACCAGGCGAGGTCATCGACGGTCCCGGGTCCGTTCGCGCGCATCCACAGCGGGGCCATGACCGCCAGCGCCTTCTCGGGCGGCAGCGGGGGTCCGACATCTGGCGCCCACTCGGCCATGCGGGCATACCGATACGCCGTGGCGCGCTGCCCGCCGATCGACTCCGCCGCGACGGCGCGCCCCTCGCCGACCATCGTGCGCAGGACCAGCGTCATCCGCGTCCCACCGGGGCCGGTCGCCCCCATCCGCTCGCGCAGCTCCTTCGCGCTCAGGCTGGTCCCGGCGAGCCCGGACTCCACGCGATCCATGAGCCGCTCCAGCTCGACCTCTGACAGGCCCTCGTTCAGCAAGACCCGTCGGGCGGTGCGCGGGCGGCTCAACCCCAGGAACGCCGGGACCAGCTCGCGCGGAGCAAGGAAGACCGAGCCGCGTGGCCCCGGCGTGCGCATGATCGACCGCTCCTCGATCCGCTGGCGCTCCAGCTCGCCCGGACGGTAGCCGTCGAGCCGCGCCGCCAGCCCCAGGTGCGAGGTCGGTGACGTGCCGTAGATCCCCGCCGCGCGGACGATGCCCTCAGTGATCGAGTTGGCAGGCCCCACGAGGCCGTGGGCTCGCAGCGACCGCGCGTTGACCGCCGCGATGCCCGGAGCTGCCACGTCAGCCCTCGTGCGGCTCGGCGATGACGAGCGGGTGGGAGAGCTGCGGATGCGGGATGACGAGCATGGGGATATCGAAGACCGACGCCAGCAGGTCCGCCCGCAGGACCTCCGCGGGCGTACCCGTCTCGACCACCCGCGCGTCGTGCATCAACACCACGCGGTCGGCGTAGGCGGCCGCGAGGTTGAGGTCGTGCACGATGGCCAGGACGCCACGACCGGCGTCGGCCGTGCGGCGGATGAGGCGCATGGCCGTGTGCTGATGGGCCGGGTCCAGGCTCGAGGTCGGCTCGTCGAGCAGCAGGTAGCGCTCGAGGCCTTCCTCGCCCGGCGTGTCGGTCACCTGCGCCACCGCGCGGGCCAGGCTGACCCGCTGGCGCTCACCCGTCGAGAGCGTGGCGAAGACGCGGTCCGCGAGGTCGGTGCAGTCCACGGCCGCGAGCAGCTCCTCGATGACCGCCACATCGACGTCGTCGGGGTCGCCACCGTGGAGCGGCATGCGGCCCATCATGGCCACCTCGCGGGCGGTGAAGGCGAAGGCCACGGCCTGCTCGGTGCTCATCACGGCACGCCGGTGCGCCAGCTGGGCACTGCTCCAATCGCGCACGTTCCGGTCGCCCAGCGTGACGGTCCCCGAGCTCGGCTGGAGATCGCCCGCGAGGGTCCGCAGCGCCGTCGACTTGCCCGCGCCGTTGGGTCCGGCCACGGCCACGATCTCGCCGGGCGCGACGTCGATCGAGACGCCCTCGAGGAGGGTCGCTCCGCCGATGGTCACGCCGACTCCCTGTGCGCGGTACGTCATCGGGCCAGGAGCCCCCGGTCACGCAGCAGCAGCCACAGGAAGAACGGCGCGCCGACGACCGTGGTGATGACGCCGATGGGCAGCTCGGCCGGGGAGAAGAGGCTGCGCGCGAGCACATCGGCCACGACCACCAGCGTAGCCCCCAAGAGGGCCGAGCCGATGACCACGCCCCGATGCCCCTGGCCCACGAAGGGTCGGACGAGGCTCGGCACCATCAGCGCCACGAAGGCGATGACGCCGGCGGTGGCCACAGCGGCCGCCGTGAGCAGGGCCAGGATGACGCCCACCACTGCCGTGAGGCGGGGCACGTCGATGCCCAGATGGCTCGCCTCGGCCTCGCCCAGCGCCAGCGCGTCCAGCCGTGGCCCGAGCCGCCAGAGCACGGCGATGGCGGGGATGACCAGCAGGGCATCGACCACGTCGTCACGCCCGACGATGCCGGCGAAGGAGCCCAGCGTCCAGAACTGGACCGAGCCGATCTCGGGCGTGCGTGCGGCGGTCACGGCGAAGGCGGTCACGGCGCCGAAGAAGGCCGTCAGGGCGATGCCCGCGAGCAGCATCGTGGCCACCACCACGCGGCCGGACGAGGAGGCCACGCGGTGGACGACGAACGCGGCCAGGAGCGCACCCGCGAAGGCACCGGCCACGGCCGCGATGGTCCCGGCGTACGAGGCCACGACGCCGGCGGAAACGGCCGCGCCCGCGCCCAACGCCGCGCCCAGGGCCGCTCCGCCGCCGATGCCCACGAGGGCAGGGTCGGCGAGGGGCGTGCGGTAGAGCCCCTGCATGGCCACGCCGGCGCCGGCCCACGCGGCACCGACCAGGGCGGTCGCCAGCACGCGCGGCACGCGGATGGCGGTGAGCACGGTCTCCTGTCGCTCGCTGTAGTCCGGTCCCAGGTCGAGGCCGAGCTGGCCCACGAGGATGGCCACGACCTCCAGTGGCGCGATGCTGACCGCGCCGATGCCCATCGCCACCACCACGGCCGCGACGAGCGCGACCGCGAGGAGGCCGAGCTTGAGCCCCGTGCCCGTTACGACGCCAGCTCCGGGTGCAGCAGGAGCGCCAGGTCGGCGATGGCCTGGCCGGTGCGCGGGCCGAAGCCCATGAGGTAGAGGTCCTCCATGGCGTAGATGCGACCGTTGTCAGCCGCGGGCGTCTGGCCGATGCCGGGGTGCTCCATGACCGCGTCCCAGCCGCCGAGCCGCTCGACGGAGGCGTCGGTCGTGAGGATGACCTCGGGCGCCGACTCGACGATGCCCTCCGGCGTCATGGGGATGTAGCCGGGGAAGCCAGGGAACACGTGCGAGCCGCCGGCCAGCGTGATCATGTTGCCGGCAGCGCTGATCTCACCGCTGACCAGCAGCGGAGCCTCGGGCGGCTGGAGCACGAAGAGCACGCGCGGGCTGCTCTCCGCTTGCGCCACGAGCTCCTCGGCCGCGGCCACGTCGGCATCGAGGCCGGCGATGAGCTCCTGAGCCTCGACCTGCCGGTCGAAGATGTCACCGAGCGTGCTGATGAGGTCTCGCGCGGCCTGCACGTCGTTGTTGTCGGGCAGCAGCAGGATGGGCACGCCGGCATCACGCAGCTGCTGCACGACCTCGGGCGGACCGGTCTCCTCGTTGCCGATGATGAGGCTGGGGTCCTGGGCCAGGACCGGCTCGGCAGAGAGGAAGCGGTAGTAGCCGAAGTTGGGCTTCTCCTCGAGCGCCTCGGGCGGGTAGAAGCTGGAGGCATCGATGGCCGTGATCTGGTCCTGCGCGCCGAGCGCGTAGGCGGTCTCGGTGAAGACACCCCCGAGCGTGGCCACGCGGGAGGTGTCCTCGATGACGACCGCGTCGCCGTTGACATCGGTCACGGTCAGCGGCTCCTGGGCCAGGGCGCTGCCGGTGGATGCGGCCACCAGCAGACCGGCGATGGCGGGGGCGATGAGTCGATGGCGCAGGTTCATGGGGTCCTCGTGATGGTAGGGCTTGGAGGTGGATGGAGCCCGCGTGGCGGGCGTCCAGGCTGGTGTGGCTCAGGCAACGGATTGGTGGCCGTCGACGAAGCTGAGCAGGCACTGGTCGAGCGCGGCCGAGGCCTGATCGAACAGCATCGAGACTTGACGTGAGTCGAGTGCCCGCCGACGGGCGAGGGCGCCGAGCTCGGACATGAAGGGCTTGCGGGCCGCCACGAACAGGGCCACGGCCTCGGTCAGGCTCGCGCCCGAGCCCGCCAGATGGACGCCCAGCTCATGGGCCGTGTCGCGGGCCTCGACGAGGGCCGCCCGACGAGGTGCGCCATCGTGGTCGAGATGCTCCACGAGCGCCGCCACCAGCCGGCGACCGTTCTGCCGAAAGGCGTCTCGATCCGACTCGGGGATGGCCTGCACCGGACCGGGCGCGTGCTCGTTGCCGGCACGATAGGTGCGGCGATAGGCTGCCACCAGCTTCTCCTCGGGCGCACCGAGGCGGGAGATGCGGACGCGCTCGCGTGAGCGGGAGCGGAAGCGGACCATGCGCTCGAGCGAGCGACGCTGGAAGCGGCGATGACCGCCGGGCGTCAGGTAGACCTCGACGCGGCCCTCGTCGGCCCAGCGGCGCAGCGTATCGGGGTCGACGCCCACGAGCCTGCTGGCACGGCCCAGCGGCAGCCACGTGTCATCGGCGGTGGGCGTCTGGGTCCTGGGCACGGGTGCTCCCGGCTGAATCTGGGTGAAACTGGGTATCGTCCCTTTGGGAACGGCGGCGGGAGCATAGGGTCTGCTCCGACCCGCTGTCAAACGCGCCGGCTGGAGCAGGTCGGTGTTGCCGGGAGCCGGGTCGCGGCGAGCGGCGCCCGGCGCCTCCTGGACCCCGGTGGCCGGTCGTCGCTGACCATGCCGATGAGGCCGACCGCGAGCGTGCCGCGAGACACGACGGCCTTCCAGCCCCTTGTCACAGCTCGAAGATGAACGCGTTGACGGAGAGCGCCGGCACCGTGGCCGTGAAGGTCGGCCCCGAGCCCAGCTCGCGTGGCTCGACGGTGGTGGCCACTGCCTCGCGGTCCTCGAAGGTGTTCACGGCGTGGGGGCCGGGCCCGGTGATGGTGTGGACCTGTACCTGACCCTTGGGCCGGGCCGGCTCGATGGCGATCTCGACTTCGCGCGCATCGTCGACGTCGCGGTTGACCACGTAGACGCTGACCCGTCCCTCGTCCTCGTCGAGCGTGGCCGAGACGTCGAGCTTGCGCACGCCCTCGTACCGGAGGTCCGTCTCGCGAGCCACGAAGTTGGAGAGGATACGCTTGGCGCTGTAGGTGTCACTGCTCCAGCTCACGACGAGTGCTATGGGGCCGGCCGTCTGGGCATACAGCTCGAACGGGTAGAACGTCGTCTGCAGCAGGAGGTCGTCGCTGGTGGCGATCATGGGCGCGATGACGTTCACCAGCTGGGCGAGGTTGGCCAGGCGTACCGTGCGGGCGTGCCGGAAGAAGGCATTGAAGTGCATGGCCACCACCAGCGCATCGGCCAGGTCGTAGACCTCTTCGAGCCCGTTGAAGTCAGGGTGGCGCGCATCGGGCGTAGCCTTGTACCAGGCGTTCCACTCGTCCACCGCGATGGGGATGGGCTCGCGTGGGACCTGCCGCTGCGTGAGCGAGGCCGATAGCCCCTCCACGATGCCCAGCCGCTCCTCGATCAGCTCCGAGGTCGCGAGGTAGGCCGGCACGTCGCCGCCCGGGTTGCCCACGTACCAGTGGATCGAGAGGTAGTCGATGTGCTCGGCGGCCTGCTCCAGCAGCAGCCCGACGCGCTCGACGATGTCGCCTTCCCAGAGCGAGATGGCAGAGGCGACGAGCTTGATGTCGGGATCGGCCCAGCGCATGACCTTGGCGAACTCGGTGTAGGCGCGGGCGTACTCCCCAGCGGTCTTGGAGCCGACCTGCCACGGGCCGTCGACCTCGTTGCCGATGCCCCAGAGACGGACACCATGGGGGTCGGGGCAGCCGTGCTGCTCGCGAAGCCTGGCCAGTGCGGTGGGCTGGGTGCCGTTGCAGTACTCCACCCAGTCGCGGGCCTCGCGCAGGTCGCCATCGCCGCAGTTGACGACGAGATACGGCGCCGCCCCCAGCTGCCGGCAGAACCCGATGAACTCGTTGGTACCGAAGGTGTTGGGCTCGACCGAGTCCCACGCGGGATCGTACCGGCCCGGGCGATCGTCCACCGGCCCCACGCCGTCTCGCCAGCGATAGGCGGAGACGTAGTTGCCGCCCGGATAGCGGATGTTCGAGTACCGCAGTCGCTGCGATGCTTCGAGCACGTCGGTGCGCAGGCCATCGGCCGCGGCGCGCGGGGAGCCAGGCTCGTAGATGCCGCCGTACACGCAGCGACCAAGGTGTTCGACGAAGCCCCCGAAGACATTCCGGTCGATGGTCCCGACGCGCTGGTCGAGGTCGACGCGAACCCGGTCCATACTCCCTCCCGCCTGCTCCCGAAGCGCGGTGGACGAAACCATAGGTATGCCCGAACACTACTGCAAGCTGCCACGAGCTCGAGCAGGGTCGAGCCGATGCGGCCGCGTGTGCCGACAACGACGCCCCGGGGCACCGGCCCCGGGGCGTCGTTACCCGGACGCGGGGCCAGCGGGCGCGGCGGTCTCAGCCGAGGAGCGCCCAGGCCCCGATCACGACCCACAGCATGCTGGCCACGACGAGTACGACCGTGAACACCGGCTTCTGGGTCTTGTGGTGGAAGAACGCCCGTCCGGCCCAGGCGCCGATGACCCCGCCGATGAGCGCCAGCCCGTGGAGCAGCGGCTCCGGCACGCGCCACCCGCCCCGCTCCGCCTGCCGCTTGTCGACCCCGTACATGGCGAAGGCCGGCAGCGTCCATCCGGCGGCCCAGGCCAGGAACGGCGAGAGCCCCAGCCACCAGAGCAGCACGAAGGCGGCGACGCCGGCCAGGACGGCGCCGATGAGCGCGGGTCGGTTGCGTGGATCGATCACCCCGTCATGCTAGGGGTGACAGCGACCCCATGCACATGAGGACCCGACCATGAACGACGACGAGAAGCGAGCACGAGACGAAGCCGGAGCCGCCGCCCGAGGAGGCACGGTCGCGCTGCTCGAGCGCGTGGCCGACACGATCGGTCTGCACGCTGGGGCCAGCGCCGTCTTCGGCGAGCCGGTGGAGCGCGATGGCCTCACGGTCATCCCGGTGGCCCAGATGATCATCGGGACCGGAGCTGGCGGCGGCACGAGCGCCGATGACGAATCCGGAGCCGGTGCCGGCGGTGGCTCGGTCACGCGCCCGCTCGGCTACATCGAGATGGGCCCGGCAGGCGCCCTCTTCCGGCCCATCCAGCAGCCGTGGCAGAACCCCACGCTCATCGTGTCGGTCGCCTTTGCCGGGCTGCTCGTGGCGAAAGCGCTCCGAACCCTCCTGCGCGGCTAGGGAAGCCTCGCGGCGTCCTCCATCCAGTGGTCCGGCCGTGGGCGCCAGTCCCAGGCCGCGAAGCGCAGCGGCCGCGACCAGCCTGCGACCCCGGCCTCGCGCAGTAGCCGGCGGATGCCCGGCGGGCCGCCGAAGTCGCCGATGTACCAGAGCAGCAACGACGGCACCCGCAGCGCGTCACCGTCGCGCCGGGTCTCCGCTCGCAGGTAGTTGGTGGTCGCGAGCTCGAGCTGTTCGTCGAGGCGCTCGCGGTCGTAGGCCGCGATGGGTGGGCACGAGGTCGCCCCACAGTTGAGCGCGAAGTGGATCCGCGGGTCGACCCGGCGCACGCGGTGCGCTCGCTCGAACCCGGACGGCCGCGGGTTACCCACGTAGCCGAGCCCGAGCTTCCACCTCGAGCGCCGCAGCAGGCCGTGCTCGATGCCGTCGAGGGAGAGCCGCTCACCGGCGACGACGAGCGAGCGTCGGCCGAACTGCCGCCAGCGCACCCGCCGGTCCAGCAGGTCGACGGCGCCCGCCCGCACGACCGCGGCGTTGTAGATGTCGAGCCAGAAGGCCACGCGCGCCGCTTCGTCATCGAGGCTGCGCCGCAGCGCGAGCGCGTCGAGGCCGGCCAAACGGCGCTCGAGCATCTCGACCCCCGAGCCGCCGGTCCGCGTGGCCAGCAGGTACTCGACGGCCAGGCCATTGGGATCGTGGCCAGTCATGCCATCGGCCCTCCAGCCAGCCCGAGGCCATGGGCCACGACGAGCACCAGCGCCAGGCCGACCATGGCCGCGACGTTCGGTCGTGGCGAATCACGCCGGGTGTAGCCCACAGTACCGACGACCAGCGCCGGCACCACGAGCAGGCCTGCGAGCGCGAACGGCGCGGCACCGGTCGCGGCGGCCAGCACGACGGCCAGCACGAACCCGGCCGACACCCCGGTGTGGACCCGCCGCAGCGTCGATGGGCGCAGCCGCACCTGCATCGTGCCCTTTCCGGTCGACGCGTCGGCCGCGCGGTCGGGCCACGCCGTGGCCATCACGCTCGCGAGCACGGCCAGCGTGAGCGGAAGGAACGCGAGCACATCGGCGAGGCCGATCGCACCGGCCGCCACGGCCACGCCGGCCAAGGGCAGGATGAGCCCGCCGAGGATCGCGTTGAGCGGCTCGCCCCAGCCGTGATGCATGGCCGCGGGCGGCGGCAGCGAATAGGCCAGGGCGCCGACGAGCCCGACCAGCAGGAGCGTGACCACGGCCCCGGGCAGGACCGAGGCCAGCCACCCGATCCAGGTGGCGGCGGCGACCGCGGCGGACAGCCCCAGGCCGAGCCACAGCGGCACCGCCGGGCGCAGGCCGCTGGCTTCGAGCGCTCCGCTACCGCCGGAGTAGCGAGTACGCAAGGTGAGGCGATCGGTGGCCGCGTCCTCGGCCTCGTTGACGAGGTGGGCGGCCATGGCGGCGCCGGTGATCAGTCCGGCCACGACCGCCAGCGGCCACGGCTCCGCGGCCCCTCCAGGCCTCGACAGGCCGAGCAACACCCCAGCGACGTAGATGAGCCAGATGAGCGCGATCTGGCTCGGCCGTGTCATGGCCACGAGGGCACGCACCCGTGACATCGAACGAACGTCTCGAGTGGCCGAGTCAGTGCGGGTAGCGGAGATGGCCAAGGCGGCTCCCTGTCGGTATCTTCCGCGCCCGAGTCTGGCGTTCGACCCATGTCGAGGCTGTGACACAGGCCACCGTCGGCCCACGCAGGACGGTACCCTCGGCACTACGTCGGCGGGCTGGACGTCGGCATGGTCATCAGGTACGTCTTGTCCCGACACGGAGAACCCACCACATGAAGGTCCTCGTCGCCGTCGCCTCCAAGCACGGTGCCACCACCGAGATCGGTCAGGTCATCGAGGCCTCGATCCGCTCGAGCGGCCTCGATGTCGAGCTCCAGCGCATCGAGGACGTCACCAGCCTCAGCCCCTATGACGCGGTCGTCATCGGGAGCGGCGTGTACTCGGGACACTGGATGCGCCAGGCACGCGAGTTCGCCGAGGTCCACGAGGGCGAGCTCAAGCAGCTCTCGGTGTGGCTCTTCTCCAGTGGCCCCGTGGGCGACCCGCCCAAACCCCTGGAGAACCCCGCTGAGGTCGCGGACCTGGTCAAGCGCCTCGACGCTCGCGGTCACCGGCTGTTCCCGGGTCGCATCGAGGGATCGGACCTCGGCATCAGCGAGAAGGCCCTCATCGCGCTCGTACGCGCGCCTGACGGCGACTTCCGCCCGTGGGAGGAGATCTCGACGTGGGCCGAGTCCATCGCGGAGCAGCTCAAGGAGCCCTCCGCCGGATGACGCTGACGTTCGACGAGACCATGGTCGCGCTGGAGGCTGCCGGCAGCGAGCAGACCCGCAAGACGTACCTGCGCCACGGTGCGGGCGAGCCGCTCTTCGGCGTGAAGTTCGGCGACCTCCGCCCGCTGGCCAGGAAGATCGGCACCGACCACGCGCTCGCCGAGCGCCTGTGGGCCAGCGGCAACGTCGATGCCCGGTTGCTCGCCTGCATGGTGGCCGATCCCGGGGCGGTGTCGGAGGCCGAGCTCGACGCCTGGCTCGGTGACATCGACACCTACTTCCTCGTCGATACCTTCGTGGCCGAGATCGCCTCGAAGGTGCCGGATCGCCTGGCGCGCGCGGAGCGCTGGATCGCGTCTGACCGTGACCGCACCGCCCAGGCCGGCTGGGACCTGATGAACCTCGTCGCGCTCTCGGACGAGGACGTGGCGGACGAGTACTTCGAAGCTCAGCTCGCGCTCATCGCCGAGCGTATCGAGGGCTACGGCAACTGGACGCGGCGTTCGGCCAGCAACACCATCACCGGCATCGGCCTGCGCAGTGACGGCCTCGAGGCCTCCGCGCGTCGGACGGCGGCGGCCATGGGCCCGATCGAGTTCGACCCGGGGCGAACCGCGTGCGTCATGCCGGACCCCATCGCGTACCTCGAGAAGACCAAGGCCCATCGCGCCAGGCAGGCCCAGGAGCGAGCCGGCAAGGCCAGGGGCTGACGAGGAGGGGCTGCTCGCGACCGAGGAGAACGCGGCTGACCGGGCCTGGCGAGGACTTGCGGCTGCTCGCGACCGAGGAGAACGCGGCTGACCGGGGCCTGACGATCCATCTTCCGCCATCTGCACACCTGGAGCCCTTCGGATGGAGGTCAGGGTCGATCCGCCGGCCGACCTGGCTCCGACAGCCTCGTCCCCACGCTCCGACACGTGCCTCTTCCGTGCCCACGCTGCGACGCGTGCCACCCCGGTCGTCCAACGGACCACAGGCAGACATCTGCATAGAAGGTGCGCGCCGACCCCTCCCGGAAGGCCCGCCTCGAGCACGAGCCAGGCCGGTCAGCGTGAACGGGCGCCGGAGGGCTACGCCGACTCGAGGGCCTTGATCTTCTCCACGCGGGCCACGTGGCGGCCGCCGTCGAACTCGGCGCTCAGGAATGCGTCGACGCAGCCGATGGCCACCTGCTCGCCCACGATGCGGGCGCCCATGGAGAGCATGTTCGCGTCGTTGTGCTGGCGCGAGAGCGCCGCCGTCACCGGTTCGGTCGCCTGGCAGCAGCGGATGCCCCTGATCTTGTTGGCCACGATCTGCTCACCGGTGCCGCTGCCCCCGAAGACGAAGCCGAAGCGGCAGTCGCCCGAGGCCACGGCCCGCGCAGCTGGGGCCACGTAGTCGGGATAGTCGACACGGTCGGGCGTGCTCACCCCGAAGTCGACCACCTCGTAGCCGTGCTCCTCGAGCCAGGCCACGACGATGCGCTTGAGGGGCAGGCCAGCATGATCGGTGCCCACGGCGACCCGCATCTAGACGGCCTCGTCCGCCACGTCCACGACCCGCGTGCGGTACGACTCCGCGATGAGCTCGACGATCTCGCCGACGTCGTCGCAGACGCGGAACAGCTCGAGGTCGCCGGCGGCGATGTTCCCGTGCCCCACGACCTGCTCACGCAGCCAATCGACGAGCCCGGCCCAATAGTCGTTGCCGAAGAGGATGATGGGAAAGTGGTCGATCTTCTTGGTCTGCACTAGCGTCAGCGACTCGAAGAGCTCGTCGAAGGTGCCGAACCCGCCGGGGAAGATGACGAAGGCCTGGGCGTACTTCACGAACATCGTCTTGCGCACGAAGAAGTAGCGGAAGTACTGGGCGATGTCGACGTAGGGGTTGGGGCCGTGCTCGTGCGGCAGCTCGATGGCCAACCCGACCGAGACGCCCTCGGCCTCCTTGGCGCCGCGGTTGGCGGCCTCCATGATGCCGGGTCCGCCGCCGGTGATGACGGTGAAACCCTGGTCGGAGAGCCGTGCCGCGAGCTCGCGCGCCCGCTCGTACATGGGCTCGTCCGGCTCGGTCCTGGCCGAGCCGAAGATGCTCACGGCCGGGCCCAGGCGAGCCAGGGCATCGAAGCCGTCGATGAACTCCCCCATGATGCGCAGCGCGCGCCAGGCGTCGGAGTCGAGGAAGCTGGGGTCCGCGAAGGGCTGCCGCATGAGCAGCTTGCGGTCGTCGGGGGTGCGTGCCGAACGGGTCGGCTTGGGTCGATCGCTCACCACAGCAGGATACGCTGCAAGCCGGCTTGCGGGCGGGGTCGTAGGATGCGGCGATGAACGAGAACACCACGCCTCCCGGCATCGCCATCGATCCCGTCTGCGGCATGCAGGTCGAGATGGCTACCGCCCAGCACACCACCGACTACGAGGGCACCACCTACTACTTCTGCGCCAAGGGCTGCAAGCTCGACTTCGAGGACGAGCCTGAGCGGGTCCTGGCGCCCGACTATGAGCCGCACATGTGAGCGTGGCGATCGGTGCGTTGGGGCCGCGTTTCAGACCTAGCAATCGGGGCCCGCGGGGGCTATAGTCCGAGGCGGTAATCTCAGGAACGCTCCTTCGTGGTCCCGTATCTCGCTCGAACGGTCCTGGTCTAGTCAAAGGAACCTAGGAGGTTCGTTCGTTCGTGTACGAGGACAAGACGATCGTCTGTGCCGACTGCGGGCAGGAGTTCACCTTCACCGCTTCGGAGCAGGCGTTCTACGCCGAGAAGGGCTTCACCGACGCGCCCAAGCGGTGCAAGGCTTGCCGCCAGGCTCGCAAGGCCCAGCGCAACACCGGTAGCGGCTACGGCGATGACAGCTACGGTGGCGGCAGCAGCTACGGTGGCGGCGGTGGCGGCTACGGCGGTGGCGGCGGTGGATATGACCGTCCCCCCCGCCAGCTCTACGACGCGGTCTGCGCTGACTGTGGCAAGACGGCCCAGGTGCCGTTCCAGCCCACCGGCAGCCGCCCGGTCTACTGCAACGACTGTTTCCGCGCCCGCCGCTAGGTGAGCGCCGCGGCCACCGAGCCGCGAACAGGCAACGCCAGGAAGGCGCTTTCCCTCGGGAAGGCGCCTTCGGTGTGTCCGGGGGTCGGCCACGTTTTCCACAGCCGGCGAAGTCACGGTGAAGGCGCGGCCAAGGTCTGCCGAAGGACCCGTCCCTAGCGTCGTGGGTAACGAACCCGCCAACGCAGCACAGGGAAGGCAACCATGCAGACCACCAGCGGACTCCTGACATACCTCAGCCAGCGCATCGGCCCGGCCGGCCTCGTGCTGGTGCTGCTGATGGCTCTGGCCGTGGCCATCATCGTGGCCCTCGCGGTCCTTGCCCTCGGCGAGCTCGTGGTGGCCGGCGCGGATCCCGTGCAGGTCTCGCCGGTGCGCTGGCTCCGTCGCGTCTGAGTGCCGGCCCTGGCAAGCGAAGGGGCGGGGC
>JBFLKP010000197.1:0-5920 GCA_040883225.1 Candidatus Limnocylindrales bacterium
CCACCTCGCGTCCCGGCGCCACCGCACGACGCGGCCAGGCCTTCGCCCGTCTCAGGCGGGCTCACCGATCCCGATCCGCACCCGCACGCGCACTAGGGCGCGAAGGGACGCCCGAACGCCAGCTGTGAGCGACCGCGGGCGTCGGCGAGGGCCAGCGTCTCGAAGCCACGTTCGACCCGCACCGACCGACGAAGGCCCGAGATGAGGGCCTGCTCGGACCGCCGCTCGGAGCACGATCCGTCCCCGGCGCCACTGACATCGGTGAAGGTGATGAAGGCCCCGTCGGTGACGTACCTCGCGGTGTAGGGTCCGCACGGCCCGTCGCCGCTGGCCAGGCCACCCTCCAGGCGGAGGGTGATGCGCTCGTCACGAGTGCCACCCTCGGCGGCGGTTCGACTGAGCCACCAGGTGGTGCCCTCCAGCGGTGTCTGGCTCGCGAACTCCAGGCGCTCGCCCGTGTCGGCCGAGGTCAGGACCATGCGGTCAGCGGGCAGCTCGACGCGGATGGCCGTGGCGCCGAGCACGTCCGCCATCGCGGCCTCCTGCGCGGCCAGCTCGGTCCCGCAGGGCGCGTCGGTGAGCTCAAGCTCGCTGAGGCTGAGCACCGCCGAGCGACGGAAGAAGTCGCCGACGATGCCGTTGCAGCCGGTGGTGCCTGCGATCGGACCAGACTGGCGTCGCTTGAAGACGGCGTCTCGCTGGGGACGGAACGTGAGCAGCCCGGGCGTCTCCGCCGAGGCGTCGATGACCTGCCCTGCACGGGTATAGGACTCGAGTCGCCACTCCGCACCGTCGAGGGGAGTGAGGTCGTCGAGACCGTAGCGGAGGACCTCGGCGCCCGCGACGGAGTAGATCACGAGCTGGTCATCCATCTCCCCGAGGCCGGGCTCGATGGTGTAGGACGCGGCCCGCCCGAGCCCGCTCTCGACCGCGCGCTGGACGACCGTCAGGTTCTCGGCGCAGTCGCGCTCCTGGAAACGCTTGGGCCGCAGGCTGAGGGCCGCCCCGTTGACGCCATAGGTACCTTCCAGCTTCGAGCACCCGCCCGAGCCGGTGAAGAAGCGGGGCCCGAAGCTGAGATAGGAGGCCACCTCGGGCCCGGGCACGGCCGTGCCACCGCGATCGCGGTAGGCCTGCAGGCGCCACGGTGTGCCCGCCAAGGGCAGTCGTCCGTCAGGCTGTCGAGCGAGCGGCAGGGCATCGGTGGTGGGCCCGGCCTGGGCCGTCGAGAGCGCCGGGACCGCCAGCAACGAGACGGTCAGCCCGGCCGCCGCGAGGGTTCGTAGGGCACGCATGGTGGCTGCAGTATCCGCTGCCTGCCCGGGTCATGCCAGCGAGGTCGTGCTTCGTGACCGCTGGACCGACCCGAGCGGGCCGACGGGCACGGGTGAGACGGGGTGTCAGGTAGTAGCATCTGCGGTAGAAAGCACACCTGCGTCTGCCCGACGCCCACTGGAGGTCCCCATGACCGCACCGCGTGTCGCCGCGTCCGTCGGCGAGCTCGTCTCGTACCTTGACGGTATCTGCCATGTCGACGGCGAGCGCGTCGTCATCGACGACGTCGAGGCCTTCCGCAGCAGCGCCATCAAGGACATCGCCTGGAGCGCGACCTTCAGCCAGAGCGAGGACGTCGTCGAGGCCGCCCGCTGGATGGTCTGGGAGGCCAGCCAGGAGCTGGGCTGCCCCTCCGCCAGCATCCACGAGCTGTATATGGCCCGCAGCCGCGACGAGTACAGCGGCTGGACCCAGCCGGCCATCAACCTGCGGACGCAGGTCTTCGATATGGCCGCGGCGGGCTGCCGTGCGGCCATGGAGCTGGGCGCCGGCTCGCCCATCTGGGAGCTGGCTCGTTCCGAGCAGGCCTACACCTTCCAGCGTCCGCCCGAGTACATCACCAGCGTCCTCGCCGGTGCGATCCACGCCGGCTGGGAAGGACCCGTCTTCATCCAGGGCGATCACTATCAGTGGAACGCCAAGAACTACGCCAAGGACCCCGAGGGGGTGACCGGCGCCCTGCACGAGGCCACCAAGCTGGCCATGACCTCGGGCTATGGCAACATCGACATCGACTCCTCGACGCTCGTGGACCTCTCCTTCGACTCCCTTGACGAGCAGCAGAAGGAGAACTACACGCGCGCCGCAGAGCTGGCCGCGGTCATCCGTGCGGAGGAGGAGCTCGTCATCTCCATCGGCGGCGAGATCGGTGAGGTGGGCAAGGACAACTCCACCCCGGACGAGCTGCGCGCCTACCTCGACGGCTTCAACCGCGAGTTCCGCGCTCGCGCGGGCGAGGACGCCATCGGCCTCTCCAAGGTCAGCGTCCAGACCGGCACCAGCCACGGAGGCGTGCCGACCGCCGACGGCAAGGTCGCGGAAGTGGCTCTCGATTTCGAGGTCCTGCGCGAGCTCGGCATCGTGGCCCGCGAGTACGGCCTGGCCGGCGCGGTCCAGCACGGTGCCTCCACGCTGCCCGACGAGCTGTTCCACAAGTTCCCCGAGGCCGAGACCGCCGAGATCCACCTCGCCACCGGCTTCCAGAACATCCTCTACGAGCACCCCAGCTTCCCGGCTGAGCTATACGCCAGGGTCGAGAAGTTCTGCTTCGAGGAGTGCGCGGACGAGCGCTCCGAGGGCCAGACGGACATGCAGTTCGTGTACAAGACGCGCAAGAAGGCCCTCGGGCCCATCAAGCGCGACCTCTGGGACCTCGACGTCAAGGACGAGATCATCGCGGACCAGCAGGCCAAGATGAAGTACCTCTTCGAGCAGCTTGGCGTCAGCGGCAACAAGGCCACCGTCGAGAAGTACGTGCAGGCGCCCGAGCGCCACAAGCCGCTGCCGGCCAGCCTCAAGGCCTGACCTGCGCTTCGGCGCGACCATCGAACACCACGCGCGCCCGCGCGGCGCCGTCGAGCAGCATCGTCGCCGGGATCCTCAGGGGTCCCGGCGACGGCTACCTCCGCCGTCTGCGCCCGACGGCCAATCCCGACTTGGCAGGTAAGATATCGGCATGCTCAACGACAGCACCATCACCGAGGCCCTTCGGAACGTCCAGGATCCGGAGCTCCATCGCGACATCGTGAGCCTGGACATGGTCAAGGAGATCCATATCGACGGGACACAGGTGGCGTTGAAGATCGACCTCACCACGCCGGCCTGCCCGCTCAAGGACCAGATCGAGGCGGACGTCGCCGCGCAGGTCAGGGAGCTCGGCGCCACGGACGTCTCCATCGAGTGGGGCGCCTCGGTCCGGCGCGCGGTGCCCGGCCAACAGCAGCAGGAGAACCTCGTTCCGGGCGTCAAGAACATCATCGCCGTGGCCTCTGGCAAGGGCGGCGTGGGCAAGAGCAGCGTCTCGGTCAACCTGGCCACATCCCTCGCGCTCGAGGGCGCCACGGTCGGCCTCCTGGACGCTGACATCACCGGCCCCAACATCCCCCAGATGATGGGCGTCGAGGGCCAGCCGTCGGCCACGCCCGAGGGCAAGATCAAGCCCCTCGAGCGCTACGGCGTCAAGGTCATCTCCATCCAGTTCTTCGTGCCCGAGGGCCAGCCCATCGTGTGGCGTGGACCGCTCGTGGGTGGGGCCATCCAGCAGTTCCTGCGCGACGTCGACTGGGGCGAGCTCGACTATCTCGTCATCGACATGCCTCCCGGCACGTCGGACGCCCAGCTGACGCTGGCGCAGTCGGTGCCGGTGACGGGCTCGGTGCTGGTGACCACGCCGCAGGACGTGGCGCTGTCGGATGTCGAGAAGGCGTTCAACATGTTCGAGCGCATGTCCGTGCCCACGCTCGGTGTCGTCGAGAACATGAGCGCGTTCATCTGTCCGCACTGCGACGAGCCCACCGAGATCTTCGGCCGCGGCGGCGCGGAGCGGTTCGCCAAGGCCCACGGCCTGCACTACTTCGGCGGCATCCCCCTGGACATGAAGGTGCGCCAGGGTGGCGACGCGGGCGTGCCTGCGGTGGCCCAGCGCGAACCGGGTCCGGCGGCGGAGGTCATGCGCGAGGTGGCGCGCGCGGTGGCAGGCCGGGTGAGCATGCAGGCCACCCGCGAGGCGCCCACGCTCACCATCACCTGATCATTCGCGCAGGCGCCGCCAGAGCTCGGCCACGGCCACGTTGGCCGATCGCCGCCGGCCCGTATCGCCGCCGCGGAAGACCGTGTGCGTGACGCTGTCGGTCACGCCTTCGATGTCCAGGCCGATCTCGACCTGCATGTCATCACCTTTCTCGTGAGCGATGGCTGCCAGGCCGATCTCGGCCTCCGCGCGGTGGCGCACGTCAGCCGCCAGGGTCAACGCGTCGAAGGCCTCGGGGCGCTGCTCGGCGAGAGCGACGAAGGGCGCCCGACCCAGCAGCAGCCCAAGGTAGCCCCCGGTCCCGACCTCGGCCAGCGCCAGGCTGCCTTCGCCCAGCAGCGGTGCGAGCGTATCGAGCCAGGTCGCTTCATCCCGAGCGAAGACGTACGGGTCGAGGCGCGGGCTCAGGCCGGCGACGGCCTCGGACACGATCTCCTGCGCCGTGCGCCCGCCCGTGGCCACCGCGCTGATGCGGACGTCGACGTAGTCCGCGCGGGCATACGTGGCCATCCGTGGGCTGTCGGCCTCGAGCAGGTCGGCTCCCACGAGGTCCACGAGCGCCGATTCGCCGATACCCACGAGGTGGAGCGTGGTTACGGCGCGATCGAGCCCGAGGCCCCGCCGGCGCAGTCTCGGGAGGACCTGACCGCGCCACATCGGCTGGAGCTCGCGCGGCGGGCCGGGCAGGGCCACCACCACATGACGCTCGCGCTCGACCCACCAGCCGGGCGCCGTACCGTTGGGATTGGCCAGCGCCTCCGCGCCGGCGATGAGCCAGGCCTGCTTGAGGTTGACCTTCGAGAACGGCAGGCCTCGAGCAGCCCACAGCTCTCGCAGCCAGGTCTCCAGCTCCGGGTCGACCGACGGTTCCTCGCCGAGCGCTGCCGCGATCGACTCGCGGGTCAGGTCGTCGGGCGTGGGGCCCAGGCCGCCGGTGGTGATGACGAGGTCGGCGCGCGCCATGGCCTCGCGTACGGCAGCGGTGACCACGGCCAGGTCGTCGGGCAGTTGGCTCATGCGCGCGACCTCGACGCCCAGGCTCGTGAGCTCGCCCGCGATGTCGCCGCTGTTGGTATCGCGCGTCTCGCCGGCCAGCAGCTCCGCGCCGACGGCCAGCAGCTCCGCGCTGGCGATGGGCGAGGGCGGCGGTCGGTGCGGCATCCATATGAGTCTAGCGGCCGGACCGGTTGACGCAGCGGTGGGCTTTGTGTTATCACTCTAGACCTGAGAGTGCTAACCACCACCCGCGGCTGGATGAGGCTGCGGCAGAGGGGTCACCACAGCGGCGCGAGACCCGCGCACCACAGGAGGACAGATGGCCAAGCTCATCTCCTATGACGAACAGGCTCGAAGCAGCCTGAAGGCCGGCATCGACGCGCTCGCCGATGCGGTTTCGACCACCCTCGGCCCCAAGGGCCGCAACGTCGCGCTGGACAAGAAGTACGGAGCTCCCACCGTCACCCACGACGGCGTGACCGTGGCGCGCGACATCGAGCTCGACGATCCCTTCGAGAACATGGGCGCACAGCTGCTCAAGGAAGCGGCCACCAAGACGGAGGACGTGGCCGGCGACGGCACCACCACCGCCACCGTGCTCGCCCAGGCGATCGTGACCGAAGGGCTCAAGAACGTCGCAGCCGGCGCCAACCCGATGCAGATGAAGATCGGCATCGACGCTGCCGAGCAGGCGCTCTCGGCCGCCATCACCGCTGCCGCGGTACCCGTGGCCGGGCACGAGGAGATCGCCCAGGTCGCGGCCATCAGCGCCGCCGACAAGGAGATCGGCGACCTCATCGCGGACGTCTTCGACAAGACCGGCAAGGACGGCGTCATCAC